>NZ_JAFEMD010000169.1 GCF_016892765.1 Microvirga arvi | reverse complement strand
TGACTTTTAATCAGAGGGTCCTGGGTTCGATCCCAGCGCGCTCACCAACAATATCAAAGGGTTACCGGCATCTGCCCTTTGAACCATTTTTCTCCAGGTAGCCAATAGGTAGCCGGACGATCTCCGCAACCACTCGACGTCCGATCGTCTGAGGCTGATCGATAAGCCTATGGCTGGCGTCGCCACTATCGCCCGGTTAGCATGGCCCCGACTCATCCGAGCAGGCGAGGGCGGTACGTATGGAGCACGATCATCATCACGATCATGACGACCACAGCCATCTCTCTGAGATCGAGCTGCGGGTGCGCGCACTCGAGTCCATCCTGGTCGAGAAAGGCTATGTCGATCCGGCAGCCATTGACGCGCTGGTCGAGACCTACGAGGTCAAGGTCGGACCGCGCAACGGGTCTAAGGTGGTCGCCAAAGCCTGGGCTGATCTGGCCTACCGGGAGTGGCTCCGGACGGATGCGACGGCCGCCATCGCATCCCTCGGCTTCATTGGGCGTCAGGGCGAGCACATGGTGGCGGTCGAGAACATCCCGGATCAGCACAACATGGTCGTGTGCACCCTGTGCTCCTGCTACCCATGGCCGATGCTCGGTTTGCCCCCGGTCTGGTATAAGTCCGCACCCTACCGCTCCCGGGCTGTGCTCGATCCGCACGGGGTTCTGGCCGAGTTCGGCGTGCACCTGCCGGAGACCACCCGGATCCGGATTTGGGACTCAACCGCGGAGGTCCGGTACCTCGTGATCCCGATGCGCCCCGAGGGCACAGAGGGCATGAGCGAGGAGGCATTGGCCGAACTCGTCACCCGCGACTCCATGATTGGCACCGGTCTCGCCCGGCAGCCGGAGGCGATACGATGAACGGCGCTCAGGACCTCGGCGGCATGATGGGCTTTGGCCCGATCGCGATCGAGCAGGACGAGCCCTGGTTCCATGCCGAGTGGGAGCGACGGGCCTTTGGCCTCACCCTGGCGATGGGTGCGACCGGCAGCTGGAACATCGACATGAGCCGGCACGCCCGCGAGAGCCTGCCGCCGCCTGAGTATCTCACCTCGAGCTACTACGAGATCTGGACCAAGGGGGTTGAAAAGCTCGTTGTTGCGGCAGGGCTCGTCTCCCAGGAGGAGCTGAGGCGCGGCCAATCTCTTGCGAAGCCAGCGCCGATCAAGCGCGTGCTGAAGGCGGAGGACGTGCCGGCAGTGCTGGCCCGCGGCGGTCCGGCCGAGCGCCCGATCGAGCAGCCGGCGCGCTTTGTAGCTGGTGACCGGGTCCGCACCCGCAACATGCATCCCCAAGGCCACACCCGCCTGCCGGGTTACGCTCGCAGCAAGATGGGCGTTGTTGAGCTGGTGCATGGCGCCCACGTGTTTCCGGACGCGAACGCTCATGGACAAGGCGAGCAGCCGCAATGGCTCTACACAATCTGCTTCTCGGGCCGGGAGCTGTGGGGCGAGCAAGCGGAACCAACCGTCAGTGTCTCAATCGACGCCTGGGAGAGCTATCTTGAGCTGGCATGAGGATATGGCCCGCGTGGCCGCGGACGTCGCGCCGATCCC
>NZ_JAFEMD010000168.1 GCF_016892765.1 Microvirga arvi | reverse complement strand
GACAGGCGCACCAGGAGGCCATCGCGCACTGCTCGCGCGGACTCGCGATGGTGAACCTGATCCCTGACCGGATGCAAGTGCGCCTGGGAAACTCTGCAATGAGTGCGAAGGGATGGTCGGCAGAGGAGGTCGGGAGCGCTTTGTACCGGGCGCGCAGCCTGTGTGCGGAACTCGGTGACGATCGGCTGCTGCACCCCATTCTCGGCGGGCTCTTTGGCTTTCATGTGTTCGAAGCCGAGTTGCACACTGCGGAAGAGATCGGCCTTGAGCTCCTGGCTTTGGGTGAGGCGCGAAACGATCGCGTCCTCTGCGTCGATGGCCACAGGTCCCTCCTGAATGCCCGCTACAAGCTTGGCAAGTTTGCGGAGGCTCAGGAGCATTTTGAGCGTGGGATAAGCCTATACGAGGAGGGCCCCTGGCCCGAAACCCTGATCGAACAGGTCGATGACCCTGGTCCGCACCTGCTGGTCCTCGGCGGCTGCGTGCTGTGGGTCCGGGGCTACCCCGACCGCGCTCGGCAGGCAGTGGCCGATGCGATCGCCGCCGGCCATCGCGGCGGACACCATCTGAGTACTGCTCATGCCGTCCATATGTCGGGTCACCTGGCTGAGCTGATGGATGACTGGGAGGGGGTCCGGAGAGCCAACGAGGCGACCATGGCTCTTGCCACGGAGTGGGGTCTCCCCGCGCTGCGACAGCACGTGGCCCGGCGCGAGCGGCTTGTGGCGGTGGCCCTGCACAACGATCCGGAGCAGATGGAGTACAAGCGCCGGCACCCGCAGCCGGGATTTGCACGATCGCTCCACGACAGCGTGCTGGTCCGGGCCTACGGCCGTTGCGGTGCCCCCGAGGAAGGCTTGCGGGTCATTGAGGAGCCCCTGGCTTGGACGGGGGAGACGGGCAGCCGGTTCTTCAATGCCGAGCTGTACCGGATAAAGGCCGAACTGCTCCTGCTCATGCAGCGTCTTGATGAGGCCGAGCGCAGCTACCGTAAAGCTCTGGAGATTGCGCGGGAGCAGGGAGCACGGATGTGGGAGCTCAAATCTGCCTGTGATTTGGCCGTAATGCTTCGTGAACAGAAGCGGCAGGCAGAAGCCCGTGATCTCCTAGTGCCAATCCTCTGCTGGTTCAGCAAGGGCTTTGACGTCCTTGAGCTGTGTAGGTCGAAGGCTCTGCTCGAGAGCCTGTTGCCGCCGCTTCCATGACGCCCACGCCGCCAGATCCCGTCCATTACGCGCAACGCAGTCGTGCGGGCAGTTGAAATGGCATCGTCAATTTACCGCTTTTACTTGCCGTTTTCGGTGTTTAGGCCCGGAACGGATCACGCATTTTCGATAGTTTAGACCTGCCGGGGAATAGCTGGAAACGCCGGAAAGAGGCCTTTCTCTGATTGAGGCCGAACCCAGCCAAAGTGCCAGAGGCCACATGGGAGTGAAGTGCGCAGAAGGTGTAGATCGACGACTGCACCTGTTACGGACTTCTTGTCAAAATAAGTGTTCTCAGAATTTGCGTTGTAGCCGCAAAGTTAGAATGTCCTGATCCCGTAAAGTAGGAATGTCACACTCCCCACTTCTGAATGATGCG
>NZ_JAFEMD010000167.1 GCF_016892765.1 Microvirga arvi | reverse complement strand
CACCAGCTCGACCTCGGCCTGCGCCACTATGGTCGCCAAGACCTCGAGGCCGCGCAAGCAGCCGGAGAAATGCTGCGCATCCAGGTTCTGGGTCTCGCCAGCATCGCCAATGATGTCACGCCCGAACTGGCCCGGCAGACGATCGCCTCCCTTCACGTCCTTGGCGCCCTGCACGCCCCTCCGGCGGTAAAAGAGGCGCTGAAGGATCGCATACGCTGACCACCGAGTAGCTCCCGTCTCCCCGTCTTGAGAGCCTGCCCGACCCTTCCCGACAATAAGGGGCAGGTCTCGCTTTGCCCCAGGTCACCCCACAACAGGATAGAGCTCATGAACATGAAACCGAACATCGACATACTCGAGGCAACCCGTCTCACCCGTGAAGGACGACTTGCAGAAGCCATGGCAATCCTCCAGGGAGGGCTTCCGAGTGCCCATCCCTCACCGACCCCAGGCAACGCAGGCGGGAATGAAGGCCAGCATCGGGTGAGACCTGCTGCACGGATCATCGATATGGTGGCGCCATCGTCCGGCAGAGGGGCCTGGACTTCGCCGAAGTTCAACTTCCCGCACATGACTCGTGACGGTTCTGATGGCTCTGCCGGAGGTTTGGGCCAGCCCCAGATGCCGGAGGCGCTGCGCGGCTTCCTCGACCGTATGAGGCAACCCGGCTCCCTAGCTGGCTTTGATGGGTTGGCGGGACCTGTTCCAGCCCGTGCGCCGGCGCCGCTGCCGGAAGGCGCCCGCTTCGAGGAGCGGACCTTTGCCAACGAGACCGGAGGCCGTGCCTACAAGCTTTACATCCCGAGCGGCTACACGGGTCAGCCAGTGCCGCTCGTGGTGATGCTGCACGGCTGCACCCAGTCGCCAGACGATTTTGCCGCCGGCACGCGGATGAACGAGTTGGCCGAAGAGAAGACGTTTCTGGTGGCTTACCCGGCGCAGGCCCAGTCCGCCAATGTGTCCAAGTGCTGGAACTGGTTCAACGCCACCGATCAGCAGCGGGATCGGGGAGAACCTTCGCTGATTGCCGGCATCACCCGGCAGATCATGCATGACTTCTCCGTCGAGCCGCGACAGGTGTATGCCGCCGGACTCTCCGCCGGTGGAGCAGCGGCGGCGATCATGGGCTCGGCTTACCCCGACCTCTATTCGGCTGTGGGGGTCCACTCGGGGCTGGCGTGTGGGGCTGCGCGTGACATGCCGTCCGCGTTTGCTGCCATGCGGCAGGGCGGGGCGCCTCAACACAGCGGAGCCGAACAGCCCGTGCCGACCATTGTGTTCCATGGCGACCGCGACACGACCGTCAGTCCCATCAATGGGGACCAGGTCATTGCTCAGTCGAAGGCCGGCGCGGATCTCCAGACAACAGTCAGCCGCGGGCAGGCTCCCGGCGGGATCAACTATACCCGCACGGTGGCGTGCGATGACAGTGGCCACCCCATGCTCGAGCATTGGGTTCTTCACGGAGCGGGCCATGCCTGGTCCGGTGGAAGTCCGAGTGGGTCCTACACCGAACCCAAGGGCCCTGATGCCAGTCGCGAGATGATGCGCTTCTTTCTTGAGCACCCGAAACCGAGAGCCGCGTCCCCCAAC
>NZ_JAFEMD010000166.1 GCF_016892765.1 Microvirga arvi | reverse complement strand
CAGCCTGATCCTGCCGGACAGGCTCAACCCGATCACTCTCTGACGCTGAATGTCAGATCAAATGCCGACTACTACAAGTAACTGCGTACCACGAACCTCGCAAACGTAGTTCGCAACTAGAGGGCTTGTGCGCCTCGCCCACCCACTCAGCTATATTGCCAAGAGGGACCCAAACGGGTGGGGTTGGTCTTCGGAAGCTATCAAGCTGGTTTGATTTTTTAATCAAACACAGGAGCTAAAATCTCGGCGTGGCCCCAAGGCCGGCTGGCGAAGGGTATCGCCAGCCAGCTTTTGACCCGCCCCCTCCCGCTGCGGTCGAACCATTTTTCTCCACGTTTATGATGAGAGAAGCCCAGGACCGGTTCCTAAACAATGCGCTCTAGAGTTTTGAACACCCCCACTCTCCTGGTGGCTGCCAAAGACCACGCGAGCACTCCCTGTCCTTGATATCAGCCTCTCTTTGAATCGAAATCTCTTGGCTAGAGCTACTTTATCAGCCCCGCCGCCGCCATTGGCTGCACGCCCCTAGAACCTCATCGGGCACTCTCGAGATACTCATCTAAATCTCGTGAAGGAATAAACCAGCCGCTACTCCCGTTTACTGACCATTCATCGCCGATTCAGACGCAGGGTCGTCCTATGAGAGCCACCGACATTCGGCAGCCGTCCAGGGCATCAATTCAGGTCCTAAGCACCTCACCAACCCTGGCCTGTCAATTCATTGTGCGGTGCTTATCTTTGTTGCCTCTGTCAGTTCCTTTATCGGTGCAGTCCTCTTGCTGGCCAGTATCTGAGCAGGCAGCGCACCAGAGCATCCCTTTGAGCCAGGACAACTCCTGCTCCTAACACAGGAACTAACGATGCGTCATAAACTGGAGTTAGTGGCTCGGGCCATTCATAAAGCCGAGCATCAAGACATCTCTTGGGATAGCGAGCCCGCGGCCCGCAAGGAGCGCTTCCGAGAATATGCTCGCAATGCCATCAATCTACTGGGCGAAGACCTCGGAGTTCTCCTGCTCGCCTTGGAGGAAGCCACTGCCGGAAATCGATGAGAGATTCAAGTGCGGCGTCTAATTCTGTGTCAGTTGCGAATGCTTAGGCGACGTAGGCTCGTGGCTTCCAAGGTTTGGAGCTTCGGACCCATCAGACTGGTGGCCTGGGTTGTCAGTGGCATTTCGCGCCGCCTGCTTGTGCCGCTGGCCATACGGTCTCCACCGTGTATCTGCGCGCATTCGCGCCTTCAATTGAGTCTCCAGCCAGCGCAGGTCCTCCTGGAGCTTCTCAAGACCCCTCAGCAACTCGGCATCCGATAGGTTGTGTGAAGCGGCGCGACTGGGTGTCTGCGTCGCCCGCGCTTGGATGATGCTGCGGACCATCTCCAGGGAGGCGGGTCCCATACCCGGCATGGTCAACCAGTGTTTATCCGGGATTTGGTCCACTTCCTGGAGGCTAGGACAACGCCCTTTGAACTCAAGCAACAGTGCATATCCCACTCGCGAAGGTACGGCTTCGAGAGGAAAAGGCTCATCTATTGATCTTCACGTCACGGGTGTAACATAGGGCGGTGTCCGTCATCGTGAGGAGGTGCGCGATGGAAGGCAACGT
>NZ_JAFEMD010000165.1 GCF_016892765.1 Microvirga arvi | reverse complement strand
CCGGAGGCCTTCTGGGCCGAGGAAGCCAGGCGTATCCATTGGTTCAAGCAGCCGACCCGGATCAAGAACACCAATTTCGGCCCCGACAACGTGGCGATCCGCTGGTTCGAGGACGGCGTCACCAACGTGGCCTATAACTGCGTCGACCGGCATCTCCACACCCGCGGCGACCAGGTCGCCATCATCTGGGAAGGCGACGACCCGTCGGAATCGAAGACAATCACCTACCGCGAGCTTCATGACGAAGTCTGCCGCATGGCCAACATCATGCGCAACCGCGGCGTCGAGAAGGGCGATCGCGTCACGATCTACATGCCGATGATTCCCGAAGCGGCCTATGCCATGCTGGCCTGCGCTCGCTTAGGCGCCATCCACTCGGTGGTGTTCGGCGGCTTCTCGCCCGATTCGCTGGCGAGCCGCATCCAGGACGCCAAGTCCGCCTTCATCATCACCGCCGACGAGGGCCTGCGCGGCGGCCGCAAGGTTCCGCTGAAGGTCAACGTGGATGCCGCCCTCGAGCGCGTCGGCGCCGGCGTGGTGGACCACGTTTTGGTGGTGCGCCGCACGGGATCGAGCGTCAACATGGTGCCGGGCCGCGACGTCTATTACGACGAAGCCGCCAGCATGGTGTCCGACGAGTGTCCCTACGAGGAGATGAACGCGGAGGACCCGTTGTTCATCCTCTACACCTCAGGCTCGACCGGCACCCCGAAGGGTGTGCTGCACACCACCGGCGGCTATCTCGTCCATGCGGCGATGACGCACCAATACGTGTTCGATTATCACGACGGCGACATCTACTGGTGCACCGCCGACGTGGGCTGGGTGACGGGCCATTCCTACATCCTCTACGGGCCGCTGGCGAACGGCGCCACGACGCTGATGTTCGAGGGCGTGCCGACCTATCCGTCGATCTCCCGCTTCTGGGAGGTGATCGACAAGCACGGGGTCAACATCTTCTACACCGCCCCGACCGCCATCCGCTCCCTCATGCAGGCGGGCGAGGCGCCGGTGAAGAAGACCTCGCGCAAGTCCCTGCGCCTCTTGGGCTCGGTCGGCGAGCCGATCAATCCGGAAGCCTGGGAATGGTACCACCGGGTGGTCGGCGACGATCGCTGCCCCATCGTCGATACCTGGTGGCAGACGGAGACCGGCGGCATCCTGATCTCGCCGCTGCCCGGCGCGACGAAGCTCAAGCCCGGCTCGGCCACGAAGCCCTTCTTCGGCGTCAAGCCGCAGGTAGTGGATGCGGATGGCAAGGTGCTGGAGGGCGCGGCCGAGGGCAACCTCGTGATCGCCGATTCCTGGCCGGGCCAGATGCGCACGGTCTATGGCGACCATGAGCGCTTCGTGCAGACCTACTTCTCCACCTATCCCGGCAAATACTTCACCGGCGACGGCTGCCGCCGCGATGCGGACGGCTATTACTGGATCACCGGCCGGGTCGACGACGTGATCAACGTGTCCGGCCACCGCATGGGCACGGCGGAGGTCGAGTCGGCGCTGGTGGCGCACCCGAAGGTGTCCGAGGCCGCCGTCGTGGGCTATCCGCACGACATCAAGGGCCAGGGCATCTACGCCTATGTCACCCTGATGGCCGGCGAGGAGCCGTCGGAGGAGCTGCGCAAGGAGCT
>NZ_JAFEMD010000164.1 GCF_016892765.1 Microvirga arvi | reverse complement strand
TTGTAAAGCTTGACACCTGAACCTTAACTCGCCTTCCCGGCTCCGAACACACCCGGTACTTCATCGTTCAACCTTCACAGAACGAGGAATACGACCGTGGCTTATCAAGATCAGATCACACAGGCGCAGATCCTTATCGAAGGCCAGAGCACCTGGAACGGCATCAATCCCGAATCCGTCGCCCGCATGCGGCTGCAGAACCGGTTCAAGACCGGGCTCGACATCGCCCGCTACACCGCCGGGATCATGCGCCAGGACATGGCGGTCTACGATGCCGACCCGTCCCGCTACACCCAGTCCCTGGGGTGCTGGCACGGCTTCATCGGCCAGCAGAAGATGATCTCGATCAAGAAGCATTTCGGCTCCACCGAGGGTCGCTACCTGTATCTGTCGGGCTGGATGGTCGCCGCCCTGCGTTCGGAGTTCGGCCCGCTTCCCGATCAGTCGATGCACGAGAAGACCAGCGTTCCCGCGCTGATCGAAGAGCTCTACACCTTCCTGCGCCAAGCGGATGCCCGCGAACTCGGGCTTCTGTTCCGCGACCTCGATGCGGCGCGAAAGAGCGGCAACATGATCAAGGAGCGGGAGCTTCTCTCGGCCATCGACAATTACCAGACGCACATCGTCCCGATCATCGCCGACATCGATGCCGGCTTCGGCAATGCCGAGGCGACCTACCTCCTGGCCAAGAAGATGATCGAGGCCGGCGCCTGCTGCCTCCAGATCGAGAACCAGGTCTCGGACGAGAAGCAGTGCGGCCACCAGGACGGCAAGGTCACCGTTCCGCACGAAGACTTCCTCGCCAAGATCCGCGCCATCCGCTACGCCTTCCTCGAGCTCGGCGTAGATGACGGCCTGATCGTCGCGCGCACCGATTCCCTGGGTGCGGGCCTCACCAAGCAGATCGCCTTCAGCCGCCAGCCGGGCGATATCGGCGATCTCTATAACGGCTTCCTCGATTGCGAGGAGATCACGCCGGAGAACTGCACCAACGGCGACGTGGTGATCAACCGCGACGGCAAGCTCCTGCGGCCGAAGCGTCTGGCCAGCAATCTGTTCCAGTTCCGTGCCGGCACGGGCGAGGACCGCTGCGTGCTCGACTGCATCACCGCGCTGCAGAACGGTGCGGACCTGCTGTGGATCGAAACCGAGAAGCCGCATGTGGATCAGATCGCCGGCATGGTCGACCGCATCCGCGAGGTCATCCCGAACGCGAAGCTCGTCTACAACAACTCGCCGTCCTTCAACTGGACCCTCAACTTCCGCCAGCAGGTCTACGATGCGTGGCAGAAGGCCGGCGAGGACGTGTCCGGGTACGACCGCACCAAGCTGATGAGCGTGGACTATGACGGCACCGATCTCGCCAGGGAAGCCGACGAGCGCATCCGCACCTTCCAGGCGGATGGCGCGAAGCGTGCGGGCATCTTCCACCACCTCATCACGCTGCCGACCTACCACACGGCGGCGCTCTCAACCGACAATCTGGCGAAGGAATATTTCGGCAGCGAAGGCATGCTCGGCTACGTGCGCAACGTCCAGCGCCAGGAACTCCGCCAGGGCATCGCCTGCGTGAAGCACCAGAACATGGCCGGCTCCGACATCGGCGACGACCACAAGGAATACTTCGTCGGCGAGGCCGCGCTGAAAGCAGGCGGCGCGCACAACACCATGAACCAGTTTGCGGCTTAAATGATCAGCG
>NZ_JAFEMD010000163.1 GCF_016892765.1 Microvirga arvi | reverse complement strand
CGTAACTGGGGCAGATTGGGGGGCGACGATTCCCCCAGAAGAGTATCCGTGATTCAATCTGGGCATGACCTCGCCCGATGGTTCCGCCAAGCCCCTGTCCCAGAAGGCCCTGCGCGAGCTGGTCTCGGATCTGGCTGGTAAGATTGATCGGCTGGAGCAAGAGGTCGAGCAGTTGCGCCTCGACAACAGCAACCTGCGCATCGACAACCAGGCCCTGAAGGACGAGATCGCAAGGCTCAAGCACTTGCCGCCGCGCCCGCCGTTCAAACCCTCCGGCATGGAAAAAGCCACCCAGCCGCGGCCCAACAGTCCGGGCCGCCGCCCAGGCCGCGGCGCCAAACGGGATCGGGTCACCCGCGAGGTGACGTTGCGGGTCGAGGTGCCAGCCGGCTCGCGCTTCAAAGGCTACAAGACGGTGGTGCACCGGGATCTGGTGCTGGTCGCCGAGGTGGTGCGCTACAAGCGGGAACGCTGGGTGACGCCCGAGGGGCAGACCCTCATCGCGCCCTTGCCGGTCGGCGTCACCGGTGGGTTCGGGCCCGGCGTGCGGCGGTTCTGTCTCGCCCTGCACACGCAAGGCCAGGTCACCACCGAGCGCCTCACCGATCTGCTGAACGGCATCGGCCTGTCGATCTCCAAGCGACAAGTGGTGCGCCTGCTCACCTCAGATCTGGAGCCGTTTGAACAGGAGGACCATGCGGTCCTGCAGGCGGGCCTGGTCTCGTCCCCTTACATCACCGTCGATGACACCGGTGCGCGCCACGCCCGCCGTCCTGGGGTTACCACGCAGATCGGCGGCGAGCGCTTTTGCGTCTTCCGCACCGGCCGATCGAAATCGCGCCTGAACTTCCTGTCGCTGCTGCGGGGTGGTTGCGAGGACTACGTCGTCAACGACGCCGCGCTGGACTACCTGCGCCGGCAGCCGGTCGAGGCTGCCGTGATCGCCCGGTTGACGAAGCTCCAGGGCCAAGTGTTCAGCTCGGATCTGGAATGGCTGGAACAGTTGGCGCGGTGCTCGATCAACATCTTCGACCGGCCCCTGCTGCAGACACTGAACGAAGCCGCCACTTGGGGTGCGATCCGCCATCACGGGCTGATGGGGACCACCGTCGTTGTCTCCGACGATGCCGGGCAGTTCCGTGTCGCCCGGCACGCCCTGTGCTGGATTCATGCCGAGCGCCATCTGCAGAAGCTGATGCCGGCCTCGCCCAAGCAGGCCAAGGCGGTGGAATTGGTCCGGAAGACCATTTGGTGCTTTTACCGTGGTCTGAAGCTGTGGAAGTTAAGCCCCTCACCGGGCGCTGAGGCGTCCTTCCGGCGACAGTTCAACCGCATCTTTGGCCAGCATACGGGCTACAAGGAACTCGACGCCTTGCTGGCTCGCCTGGCGCGGCGCAAGGCCGAACTGCTGCGGGTGCTCGAGCGGCCGGAGATCCCGCTGCACACCAATGCGTCGGAGAACGACCTGCGGGCCTGGGTGATCAAGCGCAAGGTCTCCGGCGGCACGATGAGCGTGAATGGCCGTGTCGCACGGGATGTGATGCTGGGGCTTTCGAAGACCTGCCGCAAGCTCCGGCTGTCGTTCTTCGCCTATCTCGGCGACCGCCTCGGCCTGCATGGGGATCAGCCGAGGATCCCACCGCTCGCCGACCTCGTCATCCAGTCAGCCTGAGGCATGGCCCCCCAATCTGCCCCAGTTAC
>NZ_JAFEMD010000162.1 GCF_016892765.1 Microvirga arvi | reverse complement strand
ATCACCGTTCCGGAGGAGACGAGCACGCTGCACCCGGCCAGCCGCGACAGGGTCTGCGAGGCCAGGATGCCGATCGTGCCGAACGCCATGGTCAGCATGCCGCCGACGAGCAGCCATTGCCCGCCGAATCCGGCGAGCGGACCCGCCTCCGGACCGAACACCAGCGTCCACAGGCGGAGGATGACGTAGACGCCTAGCTTGCTCATGACGGCGAAGATGGCGGCCGCCGGCGCGGAGACCGCCGCATAGGTGGTTGGAAGCCAGAAGTTGAGCGGCCAGGCGCCCGCCTTCATCAGGAAGGCCGTGCCGAGGATCGCCGCCGCGGCTACGAACAGCGCCGCATCGCCTGGCGTGAGGGCAGGGATGCGACTGGCGAGATCCGCCATGTTGAGCGTGCCCGTGACGCCGTAGGCCAGGCTGGCGCCGATCAGGAAGAGCAGGGAGGCTGCCAGGTTGACGGCGATGTAGGCAAGGCCTGCTCTGACGCGGGCGGTGCCATCCCCGTGCAGGACGAGGCCGTAGGAGGCGGTGAGCAGAACCTCGAAGAACACGAAGAGGTTGAAGAGGTCTCCGGTCAGGAAGGCGCCGTTGAGGCCCATGAGCTGGAGTTGGAAGAGCGTGTGGAACCGCGGCCCGGCGCGGTGCCAGCGCGCGAGCGAATACAGCAGCGACGCGATGCCGAGCACGCTGGTCAGAACCAGCATGAGGGCGGAGAGACGGTCCAGCACCAGCATGATGCCGAAGGGGGCGGGCCAGTTGCCGAGCTGGTACACCTTTGCGACCGATCCGCCCGATGCCGCAGGAGCCATGTCGGCCACGCGAAGCAGCGTGACCGATACGATCAGCAGGACCACCGTGGTCGCGATCCCGATCCCGCTCTTCACGGTGCGGCGGCGTTCGTTGAGGAGCAGCATGACGGCTCCCGAGACGAGCGGCAGCAGGATCGGCACGATGATCAGATGGTCGAGCATGCCCGTCATTGCCCGTCCTCCCGG
Source organism: Microvirga arvi (assembly GCF_016892765.1). GTDB lineage: Bacteria > Pseudomonadota > Alphaproteobacteria > Rhizobiales > Beijerinckiaceae > Microvirga > Microvirga arvi. The sequence goes on along the minus strand of NZ_JAFEMD010000162.1, from coordinate 707 downwards.
CCGTCGACGTGGTCGGTGCCCGTGAGGCCGCGCGAGGCCAGCAGGACTACGAGGAACAGGGCCGTCGTCGCGAAGCTGATGACGATGGCGGTGAGGACCAGCGCCTGCGGCAGGGGATCGGCGTAGAGGGCCGGGTCGATGGCCTCGCTGTTCCCCAGGACCGGTGCCGCCCCGACCCGAAGGCGGCCCATGCCGAAGATGAACAGATTCACCGCATAGGAGAGCAGCGACAGGCCGATGATGACCTGAAAGGTGCGCGGACGCAGCAGCAGCCAGACGCCGGAGGCGGTCAGGACCCCGACCGCGAGTGCGAAGATGAGCTCCATCATGCGTTCTCCTTCTCAGCGGCAGGAGCCAGCCCCGGCGCGGGCTTCGGGCGGCGGATCGACTGGTGCGCCAGGGCGATGAGGATGAGCACCGTGGCCCCGACGACGACCGCGAAGACGCCGAGGTCGAACAGGAGCGCGGTGGCGGCCGGCACCTTGCCGATGGCGGGCAGGTCCAGGTACCGGAAGTAAGAGGTCAGGAACGGGTGGCCGAACAGCCAGGCCCCAGCCCCCGTGAGGACGGCGCAGAGCAGGCCGAGGCCGATCCAACTGACGGGACGGATCCGCAGCCGCGCCTCGATCCAGCGGGTCCCGCCCGCCATGTACTGGAGGATAAGGGCAATCGACATCGTGACCCCGGCCGCGAACCCCCCGCCCGGC
>NZ_JAFEMD010000161.1 GCF_016892765.1 Microvirga arvi | reverse complement strand
ACCTTGCTGCCGGGCCTCACACCCCGCAGCCCATGCTGGACAAGAACCCCAGAGGAGCCGGATGAACCCGCCGACGACACCGTCGAACCCTCAACCGCTCATGGAAAAGGCCGGAAAGACACACCCCCAGGCCAATAAACCCCGCCACGACACACCAAAGCCCAAAGCAAACCGCCCCAGACCACAAAACAAAAGAACACGGCAGGAATGATCCGGAAGGCCGCCGAAAGCGAAGCACCCCAGATCCAGGAGGCGCTCATATAAACGCCCACAGCCAACTTGCAAGGCCTTTGTTCACGGCCATGCAGCAGACGCCGAAGAATTCACCGCAGCGCCTTCAAAGATATGGGGATGATGCGATCAACTTTGAAGGGAGGGGTGGGGACAAGTGCGCGCTGCCGGACCTCGTGCTGTCCTCCTAAGGCTCTTTTTACCTTTCGCAGGCGTAATCGGGATGCACCTTCTCCCGGGCTGGCTGGCTCAGTCCCAACATCATAACAGACAATGCATTTCAAACGACGGTCCCCATCTTCCGCTGCCCATGGCTATGGCTCACTCAAGCAGGAGGATAACAAACCCGTTTCGGACGACCATGAGGCGCGCCCAGAGGCTGGTCAGGCTCCAAGAGGTCATGGCACCGGTTATCGGGTGGGTGAAGCGACGTCCGCCGAGGGCCGTTCGCGAATGAATCCGGCGCCTGCAGATGGCCTGTCACGCACGCGATCTGTCGAAGCTGCAGCTCCGAGGGGCTCGCAGGGGAGAGGAGCGAATGGAGCCCCGCGGGGTGAGGTCTGGGAACAGTCCTTCTCGATGTCGCCGGAGGTCCGGTTCACGCGCACGCCCGAACGCGTTCTAAAGGAGCGCCGGATGAAGGGAACCTCCCAGCCATCCTCTGATGCCGTGGAGGATCATCGGGCGAGGGAGATTGCCGCCACCCGCATGGACGATCCCGCACCTGCTGTTCAGGAGCGACTACAGGCGCTTCGCAACAAGGCGGCCTCGCAGGAGACCGGCGCTGGCGGAGCTCGCATCTTCAACCGTGCTCCTGCTCAGGAGCGTGAGGCTATCAAGCGGACTGCGGCTCCGGCTCCAGCGGCAGAGGCAGAGGCTGCCCCAAGAAGTAGGAACAACGCCGAGCCTGCCGCTCCGCAGAGGAGAGGCGAACCACCGGCGCAGCCTGTCAGGAGCAATCCAGTCATGCCGGCAGCCTATGAGCTGTCAACGGTTCAACAATCCTATAGCTTCATGTGGCAGCCCGGGACCTATCTGCTCGATCCGTCGCTGCAGCCTGTTCCTGCCACGCCGGTCCAGGCGAAGCGGGAAGAAGATTCTCAACCGGTCAGGAAAGCAGCGGCTCCCGTTAGGGCTGCCGCGCCTGTGCTCGCAAGGCCTCCGCTGCCAGTCCAGCCGGAGATCGCGCCCTGGGAGGATGACGAGGAATATGTCGAAGATATCCTGGACGACGAGGACATCGTCGAGGCGCCGCCGCGGCGCGCGGCTGTTGTAACCCAGCCGCGCGTGAGCCACGTTCCGGCGGTTCCGGTTCCGGCCAATGACAGTGTCCGGCGTGATAATTATGCGTCGGTTTCGATTGGCGTCACGGCTCCGGCCAGAGCCTCCTTCGATTACGAATTGCCTGCACTGGATCTTCTGGCGGAGCCGAAGATCTGGAGCAGCGCAGAAGTTCCTGTCGAGGTGCTGCAGGAGAATGCGGCGACGCTCGAGAACGTGCTGTGGGACTTCAACGTCAAGGGCGAGATCATCAACGTTCGCCCCGGTCCTGTGGTCACTCTCTACGAGCTTGAGCCAGCGCCTGGGACGAAGTCGTCGCGGGTGATTTCTCTGGCCGA
>NZ_JAFEMD010000160.1 GCF_016892765.1 Microvirga arvi | reverse complement strand
CCCGGCGCCGCCGTGGCCGCCGGCGCGGCACTGGGCTTCGTGACGGCCGCGGCCGCTACGGCCTACGTTACCTCGCCGCCGCCTGCCGCCGGCTCTTGCTGGTACTACACCAATTCGCAACGCACTCAGGGTTTCTGGGACGCCTGTCCCCAATGATAAGGATCGTGCCGCCTATGCCCGGCCCATCCCAAGACGACCTATTCCGTGCGGGCGCCGTTGGCGTTTTTCTGTTCAGATGACTACAAACTGCTCTGGACGACCTGCGGTGGAAGCAACGAATACGCCTGATCCCGACCGAAGCCTTGCGAATACTGGCTTCCAGGCAGCGTTCGTACTGCGGGTCGTGGGGTTGCTCGGGGCCGTGATGTTCCTCCTCTGGACGGGGCCCGGCATGGCGGCAGGGCGCGTGCAGGAGTTCCTCCCGAAGGCCCAGCCCGCGGACTTTTTCCCCGGGGCCGACCGTTTCGGACCACCGCAAGGCGATCCGCCGCTCGTCCCTGTCCACCAGGGCGATCGCCTGCTCGGCTACGTTTACCTGAACTCCGACGTCACGAGCGCAGTGGGCTACTCCGGCAAGCCGATCAACCTGCTGGTCGGCATCGACCCGAACGGCATCATCACCGGGATCAAGCTGGTCGACCACAAGGAGCCCATCGTCCTCGTCGGCATCCCCGAACGCCGCATCGTCGACGCGGTGAACACGCTGGTCGGCAAGGACCTGAGGCCGGTCGCGACCGGGGCGGAGCGCCCGCCCCAGGTCGACATCGTCAGCGGCGCGACCGTGACCGTGCTCGTCATGGGCGACAGCGTCGTGCGTTCCGCCGTCCGCCTCATCCGCGGCGGCCGCCTCGGCAGCGCCCAAGGCGCTCCTCCGGCTGCCGCGGCTCCCCCGGCGGTGAAGACGGTCGACCTGACGAAGAGCGAGGTCCGCGACTGGCAGACCCTTCTCGGCGACGGCTCGGTCCGGCGCCTGTCGCTGACCGTCGGCGAAGTCAACGAGGCCTACGCCAAGGCAGGCAACCAGGAGGCGGCGAACAACCCGGAGACGGCCGATCCCAACGACACCTTCATTGACCTGTACGTCGCGCCCGTCAGCGTGCCCACCATCGGGCGCAGCCTGCTCGGCGACGCCGCCTACGGGCAGCTCACGGCGCGCCTCAAGCCGGACCAGCAGGCCATCGTCGTGGCCGGCGAAGGGGCCTACTCGTTCAAGGGCTCCGGCTATGTCCGCGGCGGCATCTTCGACCGGATCGAACTGCTCCAGGAGGGACAGGGCACGCGCTTCCGCGACCGCAACCACACCCGTCTCGGCGACCTCGCCGCGGCGGGTGCGCCGGCCCTGCGCGAGATCGCCCTGTTCGTCGTGCCGGAGGATTTCAGGCTCGACCTCACCGAGCCGTGGCAACTGCAACTAATGGTGCAGCGCAGCGTCGGCGCGCGCGACAAGGCCTTCCTGGCCTACGATCTCGACTACGCGCTGCCGGACCAATACCTGCGGATCGAGCACCGTCCGCCCGCCGCGCCGGCTCCCGCCGCGCAGGCGCAAGCCCAGGTCCAAGGTCAGCCTGCCGCGCCGACACCTGCACCCGCCGAACCGTCCCTCAACGACGCCGCCGCGCTCGCGGCGGGGGAGATCGAGGAGCCGCTCTGGCTCAAGATCTGGAAGACCAACACCGTCTCCATCGGCATCGCCGCGTTTGGCCTTATCGTCCTCACGGCGATCTTCTTCTTCCAGGATGCCCTGGTGCGCCGCCCAACCGTTTACGTCTGGGTGCGGCGCGCCTACCTCACCTTCACGCTGGTCTGGCTCGGCTGGTACGCCAACGCCCAGCTCTCGGTCGTCAACGTCCTGACCTTCACGAACTCGCTCATCACCGACTTCAACTGGGAGTTCTTCCTCGCCGCCCCGTTGATCTTCATCCTCTGGGCCGCGGTCGCTGCCGGGCTGCTGTTCTGGGGCCGCGGTCCCTTCTGCGGCTGGCTCTGTCCCTTCGGCGCCCTCCAGGAACTGACCAACAACATTGCCCAGTG
>NZ_JAFEMD010000015.1 GCF_016892765.1 Microvirga arvi | reverse complement strand
ACCTGCTCGACCGCTATGATGAGCTGCTCGCCACAAGGCTGATGGAGCGCCGCCCGCTGCAGAAGCTGCTGGCCCAGTGTCATTCGGCTCTGAACTTGAACCCCGCCACTGAGGAGACACAACCTTCTGAGTCAATTACATTCTTTTCTCAAAGTAGGAGGGTCACGGGCGGCGCCGATTGTGACCCCTTCACTCTGGCAAATTGTTCCGAATGTTCAGGAGTTTGCGTCTGTTCTGGCAGGGGTCAGGATTTCCGCGCCGATTTACAGACGGGATCAAATCGGAAGGATGGACGGCTTCAAGTCGGAACGGTGGACGGGATCAAATCGGAACCGGGGACGACTTCAAGTCGGTACACATGGACGGATTGCGTCGGTATCCGCAGCGCCTGTCATATGTTCTCAGCACGCGCAAGACTCTTGAGGATCTCCGGTCTACCCCGCCCGCTGCCGAGGAGAAACTGGCGCGCTCCGCCGCAGCGCGTGCTGGTCGCCGGACTTGCCAGCGCACAGGTCTCAGTCAGGCCAAATTCGCAGAACGGTTTCGGATTAACGTCGCCCGCCGGAAGGATTGGGAGCAGGGCCGGTTCATGCCGGATACAGTGGCCCTCGCCTACCTGAAAGTGATCGAAACGGATCCCAAGGCAGTGGCGCGGGCGCTTGACGCTGCTTAGGCGCCGAACCGGAGAGGGCCAGAGGCTCCAAGCCTGCGAGATGCACAGCCGGGCAAAAGACTGAATCAACTGAACGAAGTTCAAGAGAGGCGCGATGCAGATCGTTACCATCCATGAAGCCAAGACACACTTGTCACGGCTCATCGAAAAGGCGGCACGCGGGGAAGCGTTTGTGATCGCCAAGGCGGGCAAACCCCTCGTCAAGGTTACAGCGCTGGAGGCCCCGGCGGCAGGACAAAGCCGCCGGCTTGGCTTCCTGGCGGGGCAAATCTCCGTGCCAGACGACTTCGACCAGATGGGCAGCGCGGAAATAGAACACCTGTTCAGGGGTCAGATCTGATGAAGGTGTTGCGGGGCACGCATCTCCTGCTATGGGCGGCTGGCGATCCCGATCGGCTCCCAAGCGCAGCAAGGCCATTTCTGGACGATCTCCAGAATGAACTGCTGTTCAGTCCGGCAAGCCTGTGGGAGATCGCCATCAAGAGGGGGCTTGAGCGTCCGGACGTCCGTGTTGGCCCGCGGCTCCTGCGGCGCGGTCTTCTGGACAACGGCTATGTTGAACTTCCGATCCCAAGTGTCCACGCCGTAGAAGTTGAGGCCCTTCCTCCCATTCACATGGATCCCTTTGACCGGATCCTTGTGGCCCAATCGATGGTCGAATGTATTCTGCTTCTCACATCGGATGCGATCGTGACTCGCTATCCGGGTCCTGTGCACCTCGTTTGATGCGCCCCATGAGCCCGCCGTACCAGGGGTTGAGCGCACCATGATCACAGCCAGCAAACGTGCTGCCAGCCGCCTTGAGCCTCTCCAGGGACAGGAGTTGTTCGGTCTCTGGTGTCACCAAGGACCCGCTGAGACCGCCAAACGCCACCTCGAAATGGTCCCAGAGCAAGGCAAGGTTCCTGGCGGTTGTGTCCTGATGGTCCACCCCAAGGCTCTGGACATCTTGGAGGAGGCTCCACACGGGATCGAGCTCCTCCATCGGCTCCATCTTGGGAACCGGGAGGAACGGCAGCAGGGCCTGGGCTTTTGAGCGCACAGCGGGCCGGACGCGCTCCCACCGCGCTGCGGTCATGGATCGACCCACCCGGACAAAAGCGAGAACGGCTTGATCGAGCGCGCCAACGAGCCGGACCGGCGTGGAACGATTTCCCGCCCACCGCCCTTCGACCCGCTCCCAGCGCGGCTGACAGGGTGCAAAGAATTGCTCAAGCCGGTGTCTGGATCGGGTTGTGGGTTGCCCGTTGGCATCCCAAAAGAAGCCGGAACCACTCAGATGCGAGGGAGAACCACTCCTTGGTAACGTCATCTGGGCTGCAAATGACTGTTGCCACCCGGCAGATGGCCCCAAATCAGCCCACATTTACCTGTTAAGCAGTATTATTTAGAAGAAAACAGATAGCCGTTTCAAGACCTTACTAGTCAAAACTGAGATAATCTCACATTCTTAAAGTAATATTGTAGTAAGGGCCGCGTCCAGTATTATCGATCAACTGGGTTCGCGGCCCATAGCCCATAGTGCCCCTACGGGAAAGCTAGCGGTATCTGATTTGGGCCTCAACAGGCAATCACGACCTCACCGACTCGTTCTATCTCTTAGGTAGTAGCCAATAAGAGCTCAGAGGCAGCGTAGCTTTAGCCCTGGCGTGTTGCTAGTTTGCATCCACGACCCCTGATTTGCCCCTACGGGTCGGACCTTGGAGCACCCCTGTTGACGAGAGGGCGCTTCTTTTTTGTGAAACAGACAAAGGGCTCCCCTCGGAAGCCGACGGATCGTCCAGGGTTTTCCGTTCCGGCCGCTCGTGACCATGTTCAATGCTTCCGCGATCTTCTCGCGTTCGAGAGAATCTCCATTGGGGAGCCAGAATACCGGCCCGCGCTGGACGCCTATGCCCACTATGGCAAAGAACGACATCCGGCAAATCTCAACAAAGGCGCCTGTTTCGCCTCTGCGTGCACGAAGAGCCGCAAGGCCAAGCTCCTGTTCATCGGCGAGGCGCGGACCGTACACTTCCGGTACGGGGGGTCATTGATATCAGTGATGAACTGGTCCTCGTCGCGGATCTCCTCGCGGAGGGAACAGCGGTGTCCGTTAGGGGCAATCATCCGAAGAGCCCCCCGGAATGCCTGGACAGCCGTCTGAGCCTCTTCGGTCTTGGCGGCCAGCCTGATCATCTCACGGTCTTGCCGAACCATGATCACGATTACGGCTGGTCGGCCCTCGGGCAGCTCGGATTCCATGTCCACCCTGCCCATGAAGGCGGCGACCCGTTCGTCGGTGTTAGCCCCCGTATCCCAAAGCACGACCTCACCGTTTTCAAATCCCCGGAGCGTGCTCTCGAACCCTTCGCTCAGGGCCTTGTCGTCGGCTTCCGTATCGCTCCGGAGTTCGGCCGAGGTGGGGATGTCGACGGATGTCACGGTTACATGACGCCGGGCATGGCGCCGCTGCTCATCGAGCTCGATGATGCGCGTCAGGACACCGGTCAGGGTGAGCGCGGTGCAGGTGAGGCTCGTGGCCGTGGTCTTGCCCGCCCCTCCCGAGGTGCCGACAGAGACGATCAGGCTCGGCGGCGAGGTCGTGATCGGCGCCTCACGGCGCAAGAAGCTCTGCATCTTTCGTATCTCCTCTTGGACTAACGCAACTCATGTCTAGCAAAGTGCTAGACAAGATCGCTCTTGTCAAGCTGTGGCCGTTGAGGCGATAGCCCTCGGTTAACGACGGCCTAACGATCAGGAGTTCATCAATGGACCGGAGTGAGCCCTGGGAATCGATTGCGCGCCGCACCGTCACGCGCCTCGAACGTGCCGGACACGGGCAGCATCGGGCTATCCTCGATGAAATCGCCCGCGAGACCGGCTACGTGGCCTCGTCTGTGCGCTCGATGGTGACGGTCCTTCGCTTTCTGGAGTCTCTTGAGACCAATGACCCTGACCTCGCGGCGCGTGCCAGAAGTCTAAGTTATATCGTGCTTGCGATCATCGAGCGGTGGTGGAGCCACGATCCGGACGGCGCCCGGGAGGCCCTCGCGTCGTTTCTCGACTTTCCGAAAAATGTCAGAGACCTGGCAGAGCGTGAGAAAGCCGCGCGGCGCCGGACATGGCCGGTCGCAGCAGGCCCCGGCGATATCCCGGTTGAAGTGCCAGTGAACTCCATCGTGGTCCTGTCGCAAGGTGCCACGCCAAGGATCCGGGCGCCCGGGCGGGCCTCTCTGCTCTCGGTTCTGCAGCACCATCGTTTCATCCGCGACGACCGCCCGTTGCATGACGGCAGCCGAACCCGAACCCGGTCTTGGGAGGGACAGCACCTGGCGTGGGCGGCGGCGGATGATCTGTGGCGCCGGCGCAAAGTCGGCGCTGTCGGCTATGTCGGCACCCGTCCGGCAATCGCCGCTTTCGAAGTCAGGTCGCCAAGCAGCCTCGATCTCCTTCGTGAGCGAGCGCCGGAACTGATTCTGCGCGGGCACGGCCTGCGCAGCGCCGTCGATTGCGTCCTGCTCATCCTGCCCGACGCGAAGGCGGCCGAGGTCTTCGACCGCATCGACCTGGGAGAGCCCTACGTCAACGGGCGCCGCGAGGTTTGGTGGCTCTACCGCGATCCCGTATGAGTTCCTCAGTACGAGCCGGGCTGGCCGTACTTTGACGCCCGTTCCTTGATCCGTGCGAGCTGCTCGCGGCGGTCTTCGCCATGAGGCGCCGCGACAGGGCCGGGCCGGGTGTCCTGAACCCTGTCAGCTGGAGGCAACGGCGTCGGACCGGCTGCAACTGACGCGCCCTGGGATGCCCCGATCCAGGCTTTCCGGGCCCGTGTCGTACCACGGCGCAGTGCGCTGCGGGTGACGCTCGGCGCGGTCTCGCGGGTCAGGTGGAGAACATGCTCGAAGATCTTTTCGGCGGTGTACCCCTCAGACCGGGGCGCGTCGAGCGCCCCGATATGTTTGTGCATCACGCGCGCAACAACCTTCGGGCCCAGTGGGCCGGACAGGTCTTTTGCGATCAGCTCCGCAAGCGTGACCGGATCGGGTGTGGACATCAAACCTCCTCTCGTCATGCGAATCCGCAACGGCCTCCGAGCATCGGCAAGGGACGCCTGGGATGAGGCCTCGCTGAGAAATTGACCCGGGCGCTTGATCATCCGTATGATGCACAGGGTCTGCAGCCGTCTCTAGCCCATTGCCTTTGGTCTATCTTGCTTGCGCAAATCCTCCGGGACTGCTCTGCAATGGGATGCAGCCGCACGACATCATAAGATAACAAACGACGCCATTCCACAAAATAAGACAACTCAGGACACATCAAGACATCCTTCTCGGCGCGATTGCCCCCGGACACACGGAGCTCCCGAACCGTCGCTCCTACGATCACGCAAATGTGAACATCGCCGGGGGGCTCGCAGCGCGCTGGCCCATGCCTCGCTTCCGAACTCTGATTCTCCAGGCGTTGAACCATGTTTGTCCCTTGCTCCGAGCAACGGCAGGCTAGGTGGTGTCCGAATTCGCTTGGTGCGATGCTGATCATCCGGTCTGCCGCACCTCTCACCGTGCTTTCGGACACTTGTGATGGAAACCGATAGAGGGGGTCAGGAATGGTCAATCGGACAGACGAGAGGGAGACCCGGAGCCGCCTTGGCGCGCCTTTGCCGCTTCAGCGCGGTCTCGCCGTCGGAAACTTCAAGGAGAGCACCGCGCCGGCACCGGCCGCCAGCGTGGCCGAGGCCTTCGCATTCGAGCACCCTGACCAAAGGTCGGCTCCGGCGGACGCCGCGATCTGCACCGATGAAGGCCTCTCGCCAAGGGAGCCGGCCAACCCCGCTCCCGGGCCTGTGGCCGGGACCCTGATCGTGATCCCGGAGACGAATGTCGCCCGCCGGATCGACCAAGCCCCTGTTCAGGCAACACCGAGGAGTAACGTGGGTGATCAGGCCGGGCCTGCGGTTGGTGACCGGCGCCGATCTCCGAACTCCCCGGACGCCAAGACCCGGACAGCCTACTCGGCCCGGGCCCAGAGACTGATGACGCGCTATCGGGATGGGGCTGTCGCGAAGGGTGAGGAGCGGCCCAGGCTCGCCGGCTTTGTCGACTGGCTGATCGGCAGGAAGCCGGAACTCGGCGCCGCCACATGGCGCCTGTACAAGGCGGCCGTTGTCTGGGAGCTCGGGGCCGCCCTTGCCATCTGCGAGGAGGCGGTGGACGAGGGTGAGAACACCGGGCGAGCGGCCTGTCGAATCCTGCAGCTGAGGGGAGCCCTCGAGCGGCTCCAGTGCGAGGGGCAGACAGGCGCGAAGACCCGCACGGACCGCACCTCCGCCACGAAGAGCAAAAGGTTTTCGCAACCGGCTCGGGACATGATCGAGAAGGCGCTTGTCGCGTCCAGATCCGGCTATGCCTCCCCGCTGAGGGATTATCTGCGAGCCGGCGTCCTGGCAGGTCTTCGCCCGCAGGAATGGCCCAGCGTCGAGTTCAGGCGGCCTCCGGACGGATGGGCGCTGGAGATGATGGTGCGCAACGCCAAGCATAACGAAACGCGCGGCAATGGCGAATACCGGACGCTTCGCTGGAGAAACCTCGGCGACGAGGACCGGCAGGCGCTGGTGCGGTGGGTCGATTACGCCAAGAACGCGCACCGGAACGGAACCTACGAGGTGCTGCTCGACGGCCTCTCGCGCCTCCTGCGTGATCTCTGCCGTGGTCTGTGGCCGCGGCGGAAGCTGCACCACACCCTCTACTCCTGCCGGCACGAATTCGCGGCCCAGGTCAAGGCCGCTCATAGCGATCCTGCAACATTAGCGGCCTTGATGGGGCACGCGTCCGACGCAACCGCCACCAACCATTACGGACGCCCCCGCCGGGGTGGGGAGAAGGTGACGATTTCGCTGCCGGAGCCTGATCCGCAGGAAGCCGCGATGGTCCGCAGGAGGCTCGCCCCCCAGCTGGCGAGAATGCATGCGCATCGTGTGCGGGCCGCCGGCGATGCTTTGTCTGCCGGGTTCCCCTGAAGCGGCGGCTGATGGTTGGGTCTCTGCCTCGAAGCCCTGCCCCGGCGGCTCGGGTCCCCATGCGTGCGTTAAAGCAACCGGCCACGCGCTCGTGGGCCTGGAAGTCTACAATCGACACTCCGCTTGCCTCGGAGCGGGCGGGGTGTCGACGGGCCTCAGTGCCAGTGCCGGCGTCCTCAAGCTCAGCGGCCAGCGCGGCAAACATCCGAGACGCCGCAGGTCGGCCGGGCTGGAGCTTGTTGACCGGCAAGCCCGTCGGCGCCTTTCATTCTGACATCATCAGTTTTAGGGCTCGACCGCCTTCGCCGGAACACCTGCCGCGGCTACTCGCGCGGCCCGATCCTGCCGGACAGGGTCGCTGCCGTTGGTTTCCTCTCCCGACCGGCAGGCATTTTGGCGACGTTATCCCGAGCGGGCCAAGGCTTTTGCCCTTTGGTCACTGACTGGGGCTAGCGGGCTCTTGAAGATCTAAGCCAATGGCAAGGCACCATACTCCCCGCATCGCTGCTGATCGGCAGGTCGCACGGAAGTCCTGGCTGACAGGCCTGACCGACGTACTGCCGCAGCGTGTCCATCGTCGCCTTTGTCGCGTCCAGATAAATGCGTTGGTCTGCTCCACCGAGGCTGCCGGACCGTGTTGCCTCGATCATCTTGGCGATCTCAGCCTTGAAGTGGGCAGCCAGGGTCGAAACGGTTCGCGTCCCCGGCGGGCCGCCGGTTGTCTCGGCCACGAAACGATCAAGCTTTTTGGGTGTCTCCTTGTGATCCTCAAGAACCTGCAATCCGACGCTATAGGGTTGAAGGTATTCCGGCTGTAAGGACAGAGCGAAGCCCCGCGCCCGTCTCGATGTCAAGCAGCGCGAGCTGAACCGTCCGGATCTCACGGGTTTCGAGCCGTAGCGCCAGGAGGCTCCGCTGGGTGTGGGTCATGTAGACAAAGGCTGTGATGGTGGCTCCGACCGTCAGGGTGATCACCGATGCAACAAGAAGCGACAGCTTCACCGCCGTCGGGGGGCGGTCCACCTCCAATAGCCCGATGCTCCGCAAGAGCGTCGCTCTCAAGCCAGTCTGAAAGAGTTTCGGACGTTCGCGTGACATGTCTTGCCTGCTCGGAGGATAACGGCCCGGAGACATTGTCATCCTTTCAGAACTTGGCTTGGCTAGCTGCTGCCCTGTAATGACGGCCGGCTCAATCCCTTTCACGCGAGTCGAGCCGCTTGCGCGCATCCTGCACCATGAAGTGCCAATGCTGCTCCACGTCCTGCTCGATCAGTTCCCTCCGCCTCTCATCGGGCATGCTGGAGTACCACCTGGAACGTTGAATTGTCTCGCGTAGCAGCGCTCGTGCCTCTGCTTCAACCTTCTCGTCATGGATCGTTGCCATGCTCCCCCCGAATCAGGCCACGTCCTATCCTCACCCGCCCCGGCTTTGCCGAAAACTCTTTTTCGCAGCCGATCCAAGGCAGATTCTGGCTTTGGTTTGGCTCAAAGCGCTGTGGAGGAAGGCCGCCTTTCACTAACGGGCTCTGAGCTCGACTTTGGCCAATCAGGCGGCATGGCAGAGTGCATTGATCAAGCACTGGTGAAGAGCCCGCGGAGGTTTTGACGTTTTGCGCCTGTGCCGGGACATGACTAAACCCGTTTCACACCAGATGTGCCGCCGCACGGCCGCGAGAGAATCCGAGAAGGTCGGATGCGACTTGCGGTACCAGCTATCGCTGAGAACAGCCGTTCGGGCACGCTGACCGAGTTGGCCGGCCAGCAGGGTCACGATCGAGAACAGGCCGAGCAAGCAGGGCGTGGTGCGGGCCACGGCGGGGTCCGACCATTGCCGCTGGGTCTCCACACCAAGATGGGCGCGCGCCTCCTGGAACGTGACCTCGATCTGCCAGCGCAGGATGAACCAGCGGATGACCTGCAGCGGATCCTGCGCGGGATCGGTGCACAGCAGCGCCTGGGGTGAGAAGCGCCCGAGGGGGTCGCGCAGCAGCACCCAGCGGATCGGCACAATGGGCATCCCGCCATGACGCCACACCGCCGTCCCGGAGCAGAACTCGATCGTGCGATCCCCTTCGCCATACCAGCCCGACACCGTCACGCGTCGCCAACGCGTGCTCGTCCGCTTCAGCACCTCAGAAAGGTTCGGCAGGCGAGCGCCCTTGGTGCGGGGTCGGCCGCTTGTTCCGGGACGGCGTGGCGGAGCGGGCTCATAGAGAGCAGCATCCAGCCGCAGACGCGTGATGCAGATCACGCCGCGGCGGGACAAAGCGGCTAACAGCTCCAGGGCGGCAAAGCCCATGTCAGCCACCAGGATCAGCTCGCGCTCGGGCAGCCAACGGCGAGCCTGCAGCATCATCTGACGGGCCCAGTCGGTCAGCTTCTTGTGCCGTTTTCCATGCTCATGGCAGTACCGTTCAGAGGGCGCCAGGGCGGTGAGGAACGGCAGAGCCCAGGTCCGGGCCGCCCACGGGATCGGAGCCAGGAGCATGAGGCTGATCCAGCGCAGGCCTGACGCTTTGACGAAGTGAGCATCGGACGAGCGCACCGGATCGCGGTAGATGCCTTTGGCTTTGATGCGCCGGCCGCGGCGGCGCTCAATGGTGTCGTCGAGACCGAGGATCACCGGACCAGCTGGGACGAAGGTGTTGATCAGTAGGTCCAGCAACAACCGGGCCGCCTCGCGTGCGCTCCAGCGAGCGCGGCTCAGCACGCGATGATAGTTGACGAAGTGCCGCTCGCAACTGAGGCCGGTGCGATGATGACGTTGCAAATGTTGGTTTGAATGCTCCCCAGGTCTGCGCAGTTGCGCCGGTTGGGGGCTCATGCATCGCAAGAAGACCAGGCTCCTGAAACAATGTGTCGATGGGCGCCTGCCATCAGACGATGTCCGCATCCACGACCGAGCCAGCTTCGATAAAAGCCAGATTGGTGACGCTGGAGAACACGCTCAACGCATAGTGGAACGCGTCCTTTTCGGCAGTGCTCCAACCATCAAGTGATGCCTCTCCCAGCCTCGCTTCCAGCTCGACTGCATCGTCTTCATGGACAGCACTTGCCGCAGCCCAATCCGCCGCCTCTCCGAAATAGAACTTGATTGGACCGCTCGCCGGATCCCATGCTGCTCCGCCCCAGATAAGGGCATCGACATAGATGCTGCCGTAGCCTGATCCAGTCACCCCTGTACGAATGCTTGCCATACCGTGTCCCCCGACCGACGATATATCCGATTATTTTCATAACAGATCGTAAAGCCGTGACCTTGAAGACCGTAAGCAACTGTACTGTTTAAGTTTAGGGCTGAGCCGCCATAAGGCCATCGTAATCCAGGGGGATGGACAGCACCCGGCGCACTGGATGTAGATCAAGGGATCGTCGATCCCGTCAGGCTGATGCAGGCGCATAACATTGGTAAATTTGGGATAGGCGGATCGCTCTGGTTCAAGAGGCTCTGGCAGGCTCATCCTCCTCGATATCCGGTCCCTGTGACATCGTCATCATATTTCGCTATCTGCCGGGTGGAGTCGCCTTGATTGAGCAAGGCAGGATCAGACGATAGGCCATTCAGAGCCGTCGCTTGCAACATTGGCTGCAAGTCACATATGTTCCAGCCCGAACCGGTCAGGGCCTTCTTGGGAATAGTCCAGCTTCGATCCCGAAATCGTCGATTGCGGACAATTGTTACGAGCAAGGCCGACCGCCTATCCAGCCAGTCCGGAGCGAACCGCCCCATGAGCAATTCGTCCTGTCAGCCGCCTATCACGGTCTTACTCGTGGATGATGAGGTGATTGTCCGGGTCCCGACCGCTCAGCTTTTAGAGCACAAAGGTGGCCTTCAAGTAATTGAAGCGTCACGGGCAGATGAGGCGCTCATGTGTCTCAACAAGAGACCAGAAATTCAAGGTCTGATTACGGAAGTTCGAATTCCAGGAGCGCTGAACGGTTTTGCTCTGGCACGAGTCGTGAGTGAGCGTTGGCCGCACATCGCTGTAGTAATAACATCACACCAACAAGAGCCCGAATCAGGAGAGATTCCGGACGGGTCAGTTTACCTGCAGAAGCCCTACCGCTCTGAAAGGCTCATCAATACGATCAAGCCTTTGATTTCCAGATCAAAGGCCTCTTCAATCTGAAGATGTAAGACTCGTTTGTTTGATGCGGGAATGATCGTCCGTTCGTCCGAACCGGGCTGCTGGGCTTGGAGACATGGGGTTGCGCATCAATGGTCTGCCTCCTGAAAAATGATCCTCCCTGAAGTATTGCTTTTGAGCCGAAGGAGGACTGAAGATGGGCAAGAAGAGGCACACAGCGGGAGAGATTGTTTCCAAGCTGTTGGGGTAGACGGCCCCCTTACGGCATCGCTGTGCCAGAATGAGGTCGCTGCTGATCTCAAATATAGGAGACCGTCCGCGGACCAGATTATTCGCATCGGGATAGACACGTCAAAGCACGTCTTCCAGCTGCACGGCGTGAACGCTGCTGAAAAGCCGATCCTGCGCAGGAAGGGCGCCATCAAAGCCCATGCCGAGAGCTGCGGGATCACTCCGGGATAGTTCGCGGTAGCCCGGGTGTTGAACAGTCGGCTCGTCACAGGCGTGATCAGCGGTCCGCGGACCGAGGAGCAGTGGGACGACTACGTGAAAGCACTCGACTATCGCCTCCCCGCCGAGGATGAAGCCCTCGTCGACAGCCTCGTGGCCACGGGCCATCTTTCGACTCCCGGATACAACGATCCAGCCTATTCCATCGAAGGGCGAGTGCCTCGGACGGCAAGCTTGGACTAGCAGTTGCAGCGCAGGGGCGGATAAACGAGGATGGGTGGTGTGGGCAGTCGGGCACGAACCGGTCTCCCCTGCCCTTTCACTGATCTGTATCAGCAGGCTCCGGTGCCGCCCGAGGTCAACATCATCAAGCTCGCTGGCGGTTCTTCCGTGCCGGCAATCCAGAACAGAGCGGCTCAAACTGTCAAGGGATTGTCCCTTTCGATCAAGCACGTTCGCCCGCCCCTCCTACGATGATGCCCGAAGGACGAAGGAATCCTTCGATCAATAATAAGGGCGGAGACGCCCCCCTGGTTCTTTCGTGTCTCCGTACCTCGAACAGGAGGACGCGCTCATGACTCGCTCCAGCCAGGATGACGAACCGCTTCCGCTCATGCCTGAACCGTCCAGCCTGCCAGAGGGGATTGACCGTCGAGCGTTCCTCATGCGCAATGCCGCCATTGGGGCCGCGGCCGTGATGACCGGCACGACCTGGGCTCCCGAGGCCCGCGCGCAGCAGGCCGCTACGGAAGCTGCCGCACAGCGATCTGCGAAGGCGGCCGCAGGAGGCGATGCCGGTCTCAAGATGAGCTCCGCTCTTTCCCCCGATCTTGAAGTCGTCAAGACATCGAAAGGCCCGGTCATGACCGTGGCAGACGAGTTCTACAAGGTCGGCCCCGGCCCTTCGAGTTCGCACACGATTGGGCCGATGCGCATCACCTACGACTTCTACCAGCGTTGCGCGAAGCTGCCAGCCGACCAGCTGGCGCAGGCCACCAGTCTCAAAGTGAATTTGTTCGGCAGCCTGAGCGCCACCGGCAAGGGCCATGGCACCGAGCGTGCATCGCTGGCTGGTTTGGTGGGCAAGGAACCGGCTACCGTCGACCCGCGCTTCCTGGACGAAATGATCGCAAAGCCGCAACAAACCTATCCCGTTCAGCTTGGCGGCAAGACGCTCAATCTCTCGTTGGCCGACATCATCTATGATGCGCCGAAAGGCGATTTCCCGCACCCGAACACCATGACCTGCAGGCTCATGGCGGGCGATAAGGTGCTCCTTGAACAGGAGTACTATTCGGTCGGCGGCGGCTTTATTGAATGGAAGGGCTACGAACCGCCCAAGAAGGGGCAGCCGAAATATCCCTACGCGACAATGAAGGAGCTGCGCCAGCACGCCGAGAAGAACAACCTCTCGGTTGCCCAGGTCGTGATGGCGAACGAGATGGCCGTGTCCGGAAAGAGCGAGGAGCAGATCAACGCCTTCCTGGACAAGATCGCCAACGCGATGATCGCCACCGTGAAGACCGGCCTGTCCTACAAGGATGATGTTCTGCCTGGGCCGATCAAGCTCCACTCAAAGGCGGCGACGGTCTGGGAGCGGGCGATGAACGACACCTATTTAAGCGACCGCGCGATCGGCTTGGTTTCGGCCTGCGCGCTGGCTGCCTCAGAGGAGAATGCCCGCGGTCATCTGGTCATCACCGCACCGACCGGTGGCTCCGCAGGCGTGATGCCGGCCATCGTGTATGCCCTCACCCAGAGCGATCGATCCGTTCCCATGGACAAGATCCGGGAGGGGCTTCTGGCCGGCGCTGCCGTCGGCTACCTGTGCAAGCACAACGCGACGCTGGCCGCGGCGGAAGGTGGGTGCCAAGCAGAAATCGGTGTCGCATCGGCCATGGCCGCAGCCCTGATCACACAGGTCATGAACAGCCCGCCGAATGTGATCGAGAACGCAGCCGAGTCGGCTCTCGAACATCACTTGGGAATGACCTGCGATCCAGTCGCTGGATACGTGCAGGTCCCCTGCATCGAGCGCTGCGCCTTCGGTGCCGTAAAGGCCTGGGCAGCTGCCATGATCGCGACCAACGAAATCGCAAGCAGACATCGGGTTGATCTCGATACAACGATCAAGACACTCGCCGACACCGCCCGGGACATGAACCCTAAATACAAGGAAACGAGCGAGGCCGGGCTGGCGCAAAATCTGACTCTCTGCTGAGCCGCTCTGCCATCGCTCCAGCGGTGCGCGATCAAGGATGCGTTGAACCAACATCCCATGACTATCATGGGAGGAGGCCGCCATGCCCGATGAAGCTATTGCTGCTCAGACGTCCACGGATTCTCCGAAGCAAGATTCAAAGCCTCGTCGGGCAGGCGCCTCTCCACCATCCGATCAGATCGATGGATCGGATACGGGAGGGTTCATGAGAGAGTGGATAGGCTTCGCGCCCGGACGGTGGCAACAAACCATCGACGTCCGCGATTTCATTCAGCGGAACGTCACACCCTATGACGGGGACGAAGGCTTCCTCGTGGAACCCAGCGAGCGGACAAAGGCGGTCTGGGATAAGCTGCAGCCCTACTTCAAAGAAGAGATCCGGAAGGGTGTTCTGGATGTCGACGCCAAAACCCCATCCTCGCTCACCGCACATGGCCCCGGCTATATCGACCGCGACAACGAGCTGATTGTCGGGCTGCAGACCGATGCGCCGTTCCGTCGAGCCATCATGCCATATGGCGGTTTGCGCATGGTCGAGGCCGGTTTGAAAGCGGCCGGAATCGAACCGGATCCCATCGTACATGATGTCTTTACAAAGTATCGCAAGACTCACAACGAGGGTGTCTTCGACGCCTATACCCCGGAGATCATGGCCTGTCGGCGCAGCCACATCATTACGGGCCTGCCAGATGCCTATGGCCGCGGACGGATCATCGGCGACTATCGCCGCGTGGCGTTGTACGGAACCGACAGGTTGCTGGCCGCCAAGAGGGCCGAGCGAGCCCTGCTCGACGCCAAGTGGCCGACGGACGACGTCATTCGGGAGCGGGAGGAGTTGGCCGAGCAGATGCGGGCTCTCACCGATCTGGCGACTATGGCTCAAAGCTATGGCTGCGACATCACGAAACCAGCGTCGAATGCGCGTGAAGCGGTGCAATGGACCTATTTCGGCTATCTCGGAGCCATCAAGGAAGCGAATGGCGCGGCCATGTCCATCGGCCGTGTTTCCTCCTTCCTCGACATCTATATCGAGCGCGACCTGAAGAGCGGCGCTCTTGATGAGGCCGGTGCGCAAGAGCTCATCGATCAATTTGTCCAAAAGCTCCGTATCGTGCGCTTCCTGCGCACGCCCGACTACGATGCGCTGTTCTCGGGGGATCCCTATTGGGCGACCGAGTGCGTCGGCGGCATGGATCTCAACGGGCGGCCTCTCGTCACTCGGACGAGTTTCCGCATGTTGCATACGCTGACGAATCTAGGCCCGGCCCCGGAGCCCAACATGACGGTGCTCTGGTCGAAGCAGCTCCCTGACGGCTTCAAGCGCTACTGCATCAAGCTCTCGGCAGAAACATCATCCATTCAGTACGAGAACGATGACCTCATGCGCCCGTACTGGGGTGACGATTACGGCATCGCATGCTGTGTGTCGGCTATGCGCATCGGCAATCAGATGCAGTTCTTCGGCGCGCGCGTCAATCTCGCAAAGTGCCTGCTCTATGCCATCAACGGCGGGAGGGACGAGGTCAGCGGCGACCAAGTAGGTCCTGCGGCAGCGCCAGTGACCGGCGATGTCCTCGACTATGATGATGTGGTGGCGAAGTTCGACACTATGATGGAGTGGCTGGCGCGGACCTATGTCCATGCCATGAACTGCATCCACTACATGCATGACAAGTACTACTACGAGCGCCTGGAAATGGCGCTGCATGACCAGCAGATCCTGCGTACGATGGCGTTCGGCATCGCCGGCCTGTCGGTGGTGGCCGACAGCCTTTCCGCGATCAAGCATGCGAAGGTCAAACCGATCCGCCGTGACGACGGGCTGGTCGTCAGTTACGAGATCACGGGCGATTACCCGCAATACGGCAACAATGACGATCGCGTCGACAGCATTGCAGCTGACCTCGTCTCCACCTTCATGAAAAAGATCCGCAAGCACCCTACTTATCGTAACGCGGTCCATACGCAGTCGGTGCTCACCATCACGAGCAATGTCGTCTATGGCAGGAACACGGGCGACACGCCCGATGGACGCAAGGCCGGCGAGCCTTTTGCCCCGGGCGCCAACCCGATGCATGGCCGTGACAGCCATGGATGGCTCGCTTCGTGCCTGTCGGTCGCCAAGCTTCCGTACGCGGATGCGCAGGACGGCATCAGCTACACGGTGTCGGTCACGCCGAGCTTCAATCGGCATGATCAGGGCGAGAAAATCTCGCAGGCTGTGAAGGTGCTCGACACCTATTGCGGCCAGGGCGGGTTCCACATGAACCTCAACGTTCTCAACCGCGATACGCTGATCGATGCAATGGAGCATCCGGACAAGTACCCGCAGCTGACGATCCGGGTCTCGGGCTATGCGGTCAACTTCGTGCGTCTCACCCGGGAGCAGCAGATGGACGTCATCGGCCGGACTTTTCATGGTGAGTGAGGCTTGACAACATGACGGACGAGCCCTGGGCCCACAGCCGGTACGCCCTGCAACAGGCGCGATCCCCGGACGCTCCGGAGACCGACACCTTCAACGATCCCCGAGGCGACTTCGGATGGATCCACTCCTACGAGACCGGGTCTACCGTGGACGGACCGGGCATCCGCGTGACGGTCTTCATGAGCGGCTGCCTGCTGCGATGCCTCTATTGCCATAATCCCGACACTTGGCACCTCAAGGACGGCACCCGTGTCTCGTTCGAGCGCGCGAGAACCGCGCTTCAGGCTTATGCCGCACCGCTACGGGCCATGGATGGCGGCCTGACGATATCGGGAGGAGAGCCGCTGGTCCAACTACACTTCACCAAGAGGCTCTTCGCAGCGGCCAAGGGCATGGAGTTGCACACAGCGCTGGACACCTCGGGCTTTCTCGGTGCCCGCGCTGACGACGAGTATCTGCGTTATGTCGATCTCGTGCTGCTCGACATCAAATCCTGGGACCCTGAAACCTATCGTCGCACCACGGGTCAGGACATACGTCCGACCATTCAATTCGCGGAGCGCTTGGCTGCTCTCGGTAAACCGGTCTGGGCGCGGTTTGTGTTGGTCCCAGGCCTGACTGACGATCCCGCCAATGTCGAGGGCATCGCCCGCTTCGTCGCACCGATGCGCAACGTGGAGTGGGTCGAGGTTCTCCCATTTCATCAGATGGGTACCTTCAAATGGAAGGCGATGGGTCTGAATTACGAGCTTTCCGATACTCCATCTCCCTCCCCTGATCTGGTGGCGCGGGTACTCGGTCAATTTCGGGATGCCGGCTGTCGTGCGAGGTGAAGGCTTCGATGCTCGATATTGTTCGTACATTGCTTGAAACATCGCCCTTGCTGGCACTGTTTCTCGCCATCGCCACCGGTTATGCGATCGGGCAGATCTCGATTGCCGGAGTCTCCTTCGGTGCGGGCGCCGTTCTGTTCACCGGCCTCATCATCGGCGCCATTGCCCCAAAGGCGACGCCTCCCGGGCTGGTCGGCACGCTTGGCCTCGTGATGTTCGTGTACGGTGTCGGCATTCAATACGGACCGCAGTTCTTTGCCAGCCTGCGCGGCCCCGGTATCAAGTACATCGCCCTCGCAGCCGGAGCCGTGATCGCTTCGCTCCTCGTCGCGATGTCGCTTGCTGCGCCCCTCGGGATCTCAGTCGCGACAGCCGCCGGGTTGTTTGCCGGCTCCGGGACGAGCACCCCGACTCTACAGGCAGCTCTGGCAGCGGCGGGCAACCAGGACCCCGCGATCGGCTATTCTGTATCCTATCCATTCGGCGTCGTCGGACCCATCGTCCTTATGACCATCATGACTGCTTTGGTGAAACCAACATTCAAGGCGCCGTCGCAAAACGTACGAGTCGCGGAGCTGACGCTCGAGTCGAATTACGAGGATCAGACAGTTGAAGATATTTCCGCGACTTTGCCGTCCGACATCAAGATCATCGCGGTGCGCCAGCATCATGTGAATGCACCGCCTGTCGCCGGGACGAGACTCCATGAAGGCGATGGATTGCTGCTGGTCGGAAGCCCAACGAGTATCGAGCAGGCAAAGGCAGCCATGGGACGAGAGGACCCGGGGCGCATAAGCCGTGATCGCGCCAATTACGATGTCGTTCGTGTCTATGTTTCAAAGGCTGCCTTCGTCGGCAAGAACGTGCGGGAGATCCCGCTTCCCGACTTTCCCGTCATCATCTCGCATATCCGCCGCGGTGACGCCGACATTATCGCGTCCTCCGACATGACGCTCGAGTTCGGTGATCTGCTCGTGGCTGCGGTACCCTCGGACCGGAAGGCCGAAGTGCAGCGCCATTTCGGCGACAGCATCAAGGGCAATGCGGAGTTGTCCTTCGTTTCGATCGGCGTCGGGATCGCCCTTGGCCTTCTCCTCGGCATGATTCCTGTGCCTCTGCCGGGAGGCGGCACCTTCAGCCTGGGCGTCGCCGGCGGACCGCTCGTCATGGCGCTCGTCCTCGGCTGGCTCGGTCGGACCGGCCCCTTGGGCTGGAGAATTCCGATGGTCGCCAACCTGGTCCTCCGAAATCTTGGCCTATCGGTGTTCATCGGCGCGGTCGCCATCGGCGCGGGAGGTCCCTTCGTCCAGACCGTCGCCACCAATGGGATTCAGATCCTCCTTGGCGGTGCCGCCGTCCTACTCACCCTGGTGCTGATCGTGCTGGTGGTCGGATATCTCCTGCGTATTCCCTTCGACGATCTGCTCGGCGTTTGTGCCGGCTCGACCGGCAATCCCGCCATCGTCGTCGCGGCTGGACGCTTGGCCCCTACCGAGAGGACGGACATTGGTTACGCAATTTGTTTCCCGAGCATGACCATCGTCAAGATCATTGCCGTTCAGGTCCTCCTAAGTTGAATGAAGAACCATCGCCTCATGACTTGATGCTGTTTGGCAACATCGAACGACTTTGCGTAATGGCAGGCGCTCGTCTCTCAAACTTTGCTTGACGATTATTCACCTTTCTGCTCAATTTTTCATCGAAACGACTGAGCCTTGTCTTGGAGCTTGTATCATGGCGTCCATTCGAACTGTGCTGCTTGGATCTGTGGCGATCATGACCGGCGGAGCACAGGCCGCCGACCTGCCCGCCAAGTCCGCAACGCCGGTCGAATACGTTCGCGTCTGCTCTACCTACGGAGCCGGCTTCTTCTACATTCCCGGCACGGAAACCTGCCTGCGCGTCGGCGGCCGCGTGCGTGCCGAGTATCTGTACGTCGAGCCGACGGACCGCTCCCAGGACGCCATCGGCTTCCGCGCCCGGGGACGCCTGAACCTCGACGCCCGCACTGCAACGGCTTACGGCTTGCTGCGCACCTACATCCGCATGGAAATCACCCGCAGCAGCGGTGCGTACACGGGCGGCGGCATCTCCACAAACCCCAACATCGCCCAGGCCTTCGTTCAGTTCGGCGGGCTGACGGCCGGACGCGCCGTTTCTTTCTTCACCGATCCGAACTTGCCGGCCCCGAACTTCGGCGACCTGCGGTTCGACGATCCGGCCAATGCGGAAGTGGACCTGCTGGCCTACACCTTCTCGTTCGGCAACGGCTTCTCCGCCACCTTGTCGCTGGAGGACGGGCTTGAGCGCCGGGTCAACAACGAGCTCGACTTCCCTCTGTTTGGCGTGGCCAGTCCGGCCCCGGTCTTTGCCCCAATCCCGTTCACCTATGCCGGCGAGCGCTTTCCCGATGTCGTCGCCAACATCCGCTACACGGGGAGCTGGGGCGGAGCACAGCTCTCGGGCGCTCTGCATCAGATCCGCGACGTGGCCGCTGGCCTCACCACAGACGGCGGT
Organism: Microvirga arvi; assembly: GCF_016892765.1. Lineage (GTDB taxonomy): Bacteria > Pseudomonadota > Alphaproteobacteria > Rhizobiales > Beijerinckiaceae > Microvirga > Microvirga arvi. The sequence goes on along the minus strand of NZ_JAFEMD010000015.1, from coordinate 105,013 downwards.
GTCGTGACTCCCGTCATCAATCCCATCACCGGCCTGCCGAACCCGACCTATGCCGACACGGATTATGGCTTCGCTCTCGCCGCACATGCCTATGTCAATCTGCCGTTCCTCGGCGACGGCGATACAGGCTGGATCTCTACCACTTACACGGATGGAGCCGTCGGTTACATCAATGCCGGCCAAGCGAGCCCCATCAGCAATGCCTTCATCAGCGCCGGTCCGCTTGGACTGCCCTTTGCCGATGCCTTCGTCAATCCGTTCACGGGTGAGTTCGACACCAATAAGGCTTATGGCGTTGCCGGCGGCATCAATCACAATTGGACGCCCTCGATCCAGACGAATGTTTTCGGCTCCTGGATGCACTTCGATGCTCCAGGGATCGCGCAATACCTGGTACCCACGACCGCAGCGACGATTGCTGCGGGATCGGCCGGGACGACCACCGGCCTGGTTGACTTCAACGAGTACCGCTTGGGCGCCAATGTGATCTGGGCGCCGGTGAAGGATTTCCTCATTGGCATCGAGGCGCTTTACATCAGGGTCGATGCCAGCGACCGGGTTGCCGTGCCGCTTACGACGGCGGCCGGCGATGCGACTGGCACCTTCAGGTCGACAAGCTTACAGGATGCGTGGGAAGGCCGTCTGCGCGTCCAGCGCGACTTCTGAGGCGTGGCGTTTTCTCACTGATGCACAGTGTACATTGCGGTCATCGCAACGAGCTTTGCTCAGTGTTTCTCAGCTCTTCCCTGTCGTCCAGAATTCATCCTCCCTGACAAACTGCCCCTTACACTGACCCCAGTCATTTTGCGGGCTACGCATCCTTGAACGCGTCCCCTTGGGTTAGGCGCGATACCTGAAAACAAAGAAATGCCCCGCTCGATCTGAACAAGCGAGCGGGGCGTCTTCATTCAGCGAATGTGACCTCAGTATGTACCGAACTTGAAGTTCAGCTTGGCGCGCGCGACGAAGAACTCGTTGTCGTCATCCCGCCCGATCGGCGCGACCACCGGAACGGCAGCCCCTCCCCCATCAGGCGTGAAGGTGCCGACAACCCCATCGAAGTCATCGTCATCATTATCGAAGCTGAGCCACAATCCTTCGAGGCCGAAGGTGACGGCCGAGGAGCCGAACCAGTTCACTGGCAGCGCCCATTCGACGCCACCACCCGCCACCCAGCCGGTGCTGTTGTCCGAGTAGGCCAGACCGCCTGTGGCGTAGATCAGGACGCGGTCGAAGGCCACGCCGGCGCGGGCACGAACGGTGCCGAACCAATCCGACAGGTTGTTGTCGAACGTGCCGGGCACGAAAAGGCCGCCGCCGCCGGCCGGAACGAACCTGACGGCCTCGCCCTCGTCGGTGTCCGCCCACTGGATGTCGGTCTCAAGACCGATCACGAAGGAGCCGATCTGGTAGTTGTAGCCGATCTGGGCGCCGCCGGTGAACCCGCCGTCGCCGCTGTCCGGGAAGATCAGCGTGCCAGGAACCACGCCAGGAGCGGGCGCCAGGACGACCGACTCTTCATCATCGCTGCGCCAGCCCCAGCCGGCATTCACACCGGCATAGAAGCCGGTCCAGGTGAAGATCGGAGCAGCCGCGATGATCGGTGCCGGAGGTGCTGCGCGAACCGGAAGGTCCGCCGCGGAAGCAGCGGAGACAGTTGCCGTAGAGAGAGCAGTTGCAGCCACCAAGCCAAGAAGACGATATTTCATGGGCAATCCCCTTTTGTGTAAAGATACACAAGGAAAGAGTATGAACCCATTGCTAGGAAGAGCTATAGCAAAGGTGCAACACCGAATGATTTTGCTATCCAATGTCAGTCTTGCTGACGTGAATACATGCCTATCAATTTGCAGATAGCTTTACAAATTTGACAGAGAGAGCGTGGCATGGCGTACTGTTGTGACTTCGGAGCAACTCCCGAAGGCGAGGAGATCACTCAACCCTGCCCTGCAAAGGGCAGGGCTTCTTGTTGCATCGGCTAGGGAGTGATCCCTGACGTCAGGCAATCTTCGATGAGACCATCTCATCGCGGGCCCCCTGTTCGAGGGTTTCCGTCAGTATCTCGTCCCGGGATCTAAACCGAGGGATTGTGGCCAGGATCCGGTCACGGAGCATTGTATCAGCAGTGTCATCAACAATATTGTTACCGCCATAACCTGAGCCCTCTTCAGCCATCCGAAGACCCGCTTCCGTATGTCTAGATCCATATAAATGGTTTGCCAGTCATCTGATCTGCATACAAAGATTCATGTGGGCTCGGCATAGGGACCAGGTGTGCTCCAAGGCGATCCTGCAGACATCATTATTCTCCGACATATGGTCGGCTCTCTCCCTCTCGACGCGAACTTGCCTGCCCGGCACGGGGCTGACGAGCGAGACCATCACGACGAAGCTCTCTTTCAGTCTTAAAGCGGTTTGCAAGCATTAGTCTCGAAAGGGCAAGCCGCTGTCTTGACCGGTCAAGCAACTCTGATCAGGAGGTCTATGATGAGATGTCGTGCCAGTCGATCAACACCAGCAGATGGGGGACGCACGATGCGAATTCTACCTGCAATATTGGCAGTGCCTGGTGGCCTTCCAGTGCTTCTCGTCGCCCTTCTGGTGCTGATCGACGTGAGCCGGACGAATGTCGGCTTCCGGTCACGCCAGCGCATTGGCCATACTGATATAACTTAGGAATGGAGGCGACCATGGCTCGCTTCACAGTGAAGATCATCGGATTATCCGGATATCTACTGGCTTTCCTTTGCATAGCCCCGGCTCAGGCAGCTCCTTTCTTCGTCACGATCTATGGCCGGACTTACAAGGTGGATCCGCGAGTTCCGGCCAAGGAGCCGAAGGCCCCGAAGCCGCAAGAGCTCCTACAGGCTCTGCCCGCTGATATCGCCAGAGGTCCCGGCTTCAAGCCATCGCACGATCAAGTCCTGGCCGAAGTAGAGGAACGGACGTGGATTGTCAGCAACGAGCTTACTGACGAACTGGCAGCGAGCTCGTTCTCCCGCAAGGGGCAATATGCCGGAGCTGACGGGACCGCAGTCGAGCCGGAGATCACAGGATCCCTTGCAAGCGGAGCGGCACAGGCCCGTGAGCCCAGGTTGCAGACGCTCTATGATCGGCACAGGGCCTTGAGCCTCCTCGGGCGGGAACTGCGGCGCTCGATGGACCTGCCGGAAAAGACCCCGGACGCAGGGTTTTCCCAGCCCAAGCTTTCGCCCGAGGTCGAGGCGAGCTACAGGAAGCTGAACTTTGATCCCGTGGCCGCCTATTACAGCTTCCGGCGCGTCAAGGCGGCGTTCCGGTCCGGCGACGTCCAACTCCTCGCCCGGGTCACCCAGTACCCTCTATCGGTGACGCGCAAGGCCAAGCGGATGATCCGCGACCGCGACCAGCTTGTCGCAGCCAAGGATACGCTGATGAGCCCGCGTCTTCGGGAGGTGGCTGCAGAATCCACCTTTGAGGCGGTGTTCGTCCGGGACAAGGGGATGATGCTAGGGGAGGGAGAGATATGGATCACCCCCGGCAAGACGGGCTTCGGCTTAGGCGCCATCACCGTCGATTGAAGCCTGATGCACCCTCATATTGGCTTGGTGAGATATCCCACCATTTCCTGCCTTGAAGGTCGCGGCTGATGCAGGAAGCGCCAGCTCGCAGCCTTGCCTCATCATGGTCGAGATGATGCCTTAGCTTATCAATTGGTGCAATGGACGGGAAAGGGCTTACCTATGCTCACGAGGAGATTCGGAATCGCCGCTGTCGTTGGATTGTTGTCGCTTGCGGGGATAGCCAACACAGCACATGCAGCGCAATGCGGCAGCACGGCAGCTGGCTTCGACGCCTGGAAGGAGCAATTCGCTGTTGAAGCCAGAGCACGGGGTGTAAGCGCAGAGGCAGTTACGGCTCTCCTGGATACGACCTATGCGTCAGCAACTATTGCGGCCGATCGCGGCCAGCGCAGCTTCCGTTTATCGCTGGATCAGTTCCTCGCCAAACGGGGCGCTTCGACCATCGTAGCGCGGGGGCGTGCCCTCAAGCAGTCCGAGGCGGCGCTCTTCTCATCTCTCGAGCAACGCTTCGGCGTTCCGCCAGGACCGCTCATCGCGATCTGGGGCATGGAGACGGCCTTCGGGCGCCAACGCGGGAACCAGAACACGCTGTCGGCTGTGGCAACGCTCGCCTACGACTGCCGCCGTTCGGCTTTCTTCACCGATCAACTCTACGCCACCCTGACCCTGATCGACCGTGGCATGCTCTCGGCAGGCACGCGCGGCTCCATGCACGGCGAGATCGGCCAGACGCAGTTCCTGCCCAAGAGCATCCTGAACTACGGCAACGGCGGAGATCTCAACAACGCATCCGACGCACTCGCCGCCACGGCCAATTTCCTCAAGGCCCATGGCTGGCGCGCGGGCGCAGGCTATCAGCCCGGTGAAGCCAATTTCAGCGTGATCCAGGCTTGGAACTCCGCTTCGGTCTACCAGCGCGCCATCGCTCTGATCGGCCAACAGATCGATGGAGGAGTGAGCACATCAGCGAGGCGCTAACGATACACCCGTATATCGCCGCTCAGTGGGCGGTGCATCTGACTACCCGGGGATGGTCGAGAAACGACGGCCGTCATAGGCTGCCGTCTATGCCCCCTGGAGGTGTTCGAACGTCTTCTGGACGCCCCATGCCGGGAGCATATCCTTCTATTTCCGGAAGTTCGGGGCAGGTCCTGCTCCGAACCTGTCGTTACCTCAGCGCAGACCAAAGGGCTGAGCGATGGGCACGGCGGGCTGACGAGCGTGGAGTGGTTGGATCGGAAGCCGCAATTACGACGCTGGCTCGTCATTGGGGTTCTCATCGGGATTCCGGCCATCGGCCGGGCGTTGCCGCAACCATTCCAGCAGCAGCACGTAACTGACAGCCAGGAGTACGGGTCCGACAAACAGGCCGACAAGTCCGTCGACAATCATGCCGCCGATGACACCCATCAGGATGACCGGCATGGGTACTTCCACACCACGGCCGAGCATCAGGGGCCGAAGGATGTTGTCGCTGAGGCCGACGATCACATTCCAGACCAGGAAGATGAGCGCCGGCTGGGTTGCTTCGGTCGCAAAGACATAGCCGACAACCGGCAGCGTCAGCAAGATCAGCGGCACCTGCATGATCCCGAGCAAGAGCGCAATAAGCGTCAGAGGGCCGGCCGCCTGAAGTCCGATGGCAAAGAAGCCAATGCCTAAGAGCACCGACTGGATCAGCGCAACGCCAATCACACCAAGCGCCACGCCGCGGATCGTGGCTGCCGTCAGCGCGACCAACTGTACCGCACGCTCCCTGCTGCCGGTGACCCGCTCCAAGAAGCGACGGGCAAATTCGATGGCGCCCTTACCATAAATGACCAGTACGGCAGCGATCGCAAATGACAGAACGAGTGAGAGTTCGGCGATCGCCAAGCCGCCAGCGAATGACGCTAGCCATGCCAGTGGCTTGCTCATCAAGTGGCCGTATTGTGTCAGTGCAGCCGGAAGGTTGGTGGCGACGAGCGTCCAGATCTCCGTCAGTTTCCGGCCAACCAGAGGGGTCCCATCGAGCCATAGTGGCGGTGGCGGCAATCCCACGTTCTGGCTCTCCACGTTCGAGATCAGCGAATAAATTGAAGTCGCAAGCGACGTTATCGTGATAACCAACGGCCCCAATATCACAGCAACGCCAATCAGCCCGATCAGCAATGCTGATCCACGATCCCCGAGCCGTGTGGCCAAGCGGAGATGCAGCGGATACAGCATCACCGCGAGAATCGCGGACCACATCAGAATGAAAGCGAAGGGCAGTACGATCCGAGCGCAGGCATAGACCAGCACACCCACAAGCCCAATGCGAAGAACGTTGTCGATCATGGGAGAAGGCACAGGCGCCGTATCAAGGGAACGCGCGTTCAGGTCCAATGATTTATCCCCTTGCGCCACTCCATGGAACCTCGGGGATCTTGCGCCCGAAATGCGCATAGCGAGTCCAATCCGTCTGGGACGATTTCATGGAGGAGGACAAAGGCTCACCTCCCCGGAACAAATCACAACAAGATATCTCACCGCCTGCCCACGCGGTTGACGGGGCCGCCACGGTTCATGGGCGTTCCAGGCCGCACTCCGACGCCTGGTGCACCGACGCCGGGGGTTGCTACGGCACGCGCGACAGGGCGCGGCCGCAGCACGACGCCAGGTCTGACGACACAACCCACAGGGTAATTGACGTACTGGCAGTAAACCACGGCACGGGCTTCTTCAGTGCCTGCAGCAAGGAACCCGGACACCAGTGCCGAAAATGCGAGCAGGACCTTCATGTCCGCCTCCATCAGCTGTTCTTCTGTTCAAGGGCGATAGACCGCGCAGGTCGCCGTGTGGCTGCTCCAGGCTGAGGCCTGTCCGGGGCTTTTCACTGCAGGACGTAAGTGCTTTCGGTCTGTATATTCCTCGGATGCAAAGTCATCGCAATCGCAGGCAGCCTGACTCAGGCCAAAACGCCGTATCAAGCCTTAGCCACTGTAGTCCGGCACAACTCTCGTGCTTGACCAAAGGAGACAAAGTGGTGACACTTTGGGCCAGCCCGCGCTGATGGTTAGATTCATCGGAATTCAAGGAAGGCTTATCTCCACGCCACTCACGTTAGCGTTCAGCTCCAGTCCGATGGTGCGGCCACGGAGGTCGAGCACAACGCCCTTGTTGTTTTGTAGCCGTATGGTCGATGCGCCGCCGCCGGCAGCGGCTCCCACTCCAACAGCCGTATAGGTGCCCGCGATATCGGAGGCCTGGCGCAGATTGTAGGCGCGCCCCATCAGGTCGGCCTTCGAGGCTCCGATTGTTGCGCCAAAGCTCAGGCCACCGACACGCAGCGGATAACGCCGCCCCTGAAACACGAGCGTCCCCCTGCCGCCGCCCACGCCGACAATGAACCCTGCCTTGGCGATCTCGACATGGACCGTACCAGTTGCGGCCCAACTCGGCGCCGTCAGAACCGGAGCGAGCGTCGCCGCGAGGGCAAGGAGACTACAACGCAGAGCATGTCGGATCTTGAGCATGGATCGCTCCTTCGTCAGAAATGAATGCAGGATCCATCATGCTCCTGATCGGAAGCAATTACCATCCGCCGACAGCACAGGTTACACCTAGTATCTGACGGCCAGCACCCTTTCGCAGGCCCTGGGCGCCGAAAGTCGGTCGATTTCACGATCCATCGGGTCAATCTCTCCATCAGCTATGGAATAGATGGACGAGAAATCATTGCGTGGATCGGCAAAGACCTCTCGTTTGCGTTCGCGCGAGGTTGGGATCTGGATTTCTCCGGACTAGCTCAAAATTGTCAAAGGCTTGTCTTGTGCGGTCAAGCCTGAGCCGAAGTCCGAATGATACGCAAGCCCACGGCTGATCCTATGACTGATGGAGACCAGGATGCTCTCGTAGAACTGCTGAGCGACATTGGAGGCGATCGAGGTGGAAGCCGTCTGCGCCGTGGTGCCGGGTTCCTGCTGCGCAGCGGCGATGCAACAGGGTCCCTGCGAGACCGATCTTCTCGGAATCAACCTGTTCTGTCATTGTTGCGTCCCACTAAGGCAATACTTCTGGGGCGCAGCAGCGTGTCTTGCCATTCGAGCGCCGTCGCCCCTGGTGCTGAGCGCCTGCTTCGGCTTTGGCGGCCCAACACCTAGGAGGAAGCAACAATGAGTTTCTCTTGGCCCCGGTTGTCCTGCAGGCTCCTGATCCCGCTCGGCATGATCGGAGGTGTGGAAGCCGGAACTGACGCTCTTGACCGATATCTCGGCTTCTTCGCAGCATCCGGAACAATTTTGGAGGGACCCAACGCCAATTCTCATCACGTCCAATGCCGGTTCACGTCGTCACGGCAAGGCGCTACGAGCCTATCGTTCCGCGGCACGTGCCGCGCCCTTCTGATCATAACGCGATCCATCAGCGTCGATCTTGCCTGGGATCCACAATCCGGCCGGGTCACAGGCACTTACACGGGATCGCGCGTGGGTACGGCGCAGCTATCGGGCAGGCAGACGGGAGCCGACCTTGATCTGACGATTACGTGGCCGAAACCCCTCTACGGCGATACGACTGCTAATCTGAGGGTCGCGAGTATCGATGCGGATCGGCTCCGGATCATCGTCATGGATCGCATTGGAGTGGATGGCCCTGTTCGCGCCACGACTGATCTGGCCCTGATACGAAACTGAAAACTTCCGATGTATCCATGCGCCCTGCAACCTCGACGCTGATAGCTACCTCCGCTCACGACGCATGTCTGATCCGCTCCCAGATCCAGAGCACGACGAGGACCAGAAGCGATCCGACACAAGCGGCAATGATATCGCGGAGTGAGATCGCAATTTCATCGAGTTTGGGGAAGAAGTCGAACAGCCGGAAAAGCAATCCGCCAATCAAGGCACCGATCAAGCCCATGCCGAGGTTCTGAAAGAAACCGAACCCCTTGCGCCTCCACGTGATGAGAAGACCCACGAGGCTGCCGCCGATAAGCCCAACGATGACCCACACGATAACCTGAGCGACGGTTGGCATGGCAGGCTCCCAACTGTGTTGCCATAGGCGTTCACAATCCCTGGTCCCAACCAGCTAACCATCGCGGCCGTCTTTACCGGCCTAATGGGAACATTGACTTCCTCCTCACATGGTCACTCGGCTGGCGCAGCGGGAGCGATGCCGGTGACTTGAGCCGAGGGCTCCTCGCTGAGCCAGCGGTAGAGGATGCCGCCCAAGGCGCCGCCGATCAGCGGCGCGACCCAGAACATCCAGAGTTGCGCCAATGCCCAGCCGCCGGCAAACAGCGCCGGACCCGTGCTGCGCGCGGGATTCACGGAGGTGTTGGTGATCGGGATCCCGACGAGGTGGATCAGCGTCAGACCGAGGCCGATGGCGATGGGGGCGAATCCTACTGGCGCCTTGCCATGGGTCGCTCCCATGATGATGAACAGGAACATCATCGTCAGCACCACCTCGGCGATGAATCCGGAAATCATGCTGTACTGACCCGGCGAGTGCGCGCCGTAGCCGTTGGCGGCGAAGCCCTTGGCAAGGTCGAAGCCAGGCGCTCCGATCGCGATGGCGTACAGCGCTGCCGCACCGATCACCGCGCCTACCACCTGCGACACCACGTAGGGCAGGATATCCTGCTTCGGAAAGCGCCCCCCTGCCGCGAGACCGACGGTGACCGCCGGGTTGAGGTGGCAGCCCGAGATGTGGCCTATGGCATAGGCCATGGTCACGACGCTCAGGCCGAAGGCGAGCGACACGCCGAGCAGGCCGATACCCACATCCGGGAAACCGGCAGCAATGACGGCGCTGCCGCAGCCGGCGAAGGTCAGCCAGAAAGTGCCGATGCCCTCGGCAACGCACCGATGGATGTTATGGCTGTCGTGGAGATCCATGGGTTAGCTCCTTAGGACCGCTTGAGACGACCAGTCAGTCAGGAGCGACGTCGGCACAGAGCCAATCATGGCAGCCTCATTGAACCGTGTTCGCTCCGCAGACTTGGGACAGTCTCCCATGCGAACGGCCGAACGGCTTGACGGAATGAGACACGGAATTGCCCGAATGGGACATGGTGCTGGAATTTCTGGTTCTCCTCACACCGCCGCCAGACATCGCGAGCGGCGTTGCTGCACTAAGCTTCATTTCGCTCGCGGAGTCTGCTAGTCTATAGGCAACAATTTGGCAGTCCCGGCTTAGGCCATGATTCCCCTGCCAAAAGAAACCAAGCTTGACTGCTTGCGTTATCGAATTAGGTCCGCGCGTCTTGGCTTGTCAGCGCATCAATGGCCCTTGCATTGACGCTCAGGTCACGATGGACGGCCGTCAGCTCGGGGGATCACATGGCGCTCGCTCCGCATCCGAACTATTCTGCACAGGTTCCACCCAGGGTCGATGATGCCGTCGACGATGTTGCCCTGGAGCGCGTTATGCGAGAAGTTCCGAGCGGAGCCTTGGCCCTCTCGCTGCTGACGGTCGGACTGCTGCTTCTAGCCTGGTTCCTGATGTATGCCTTCGTGTTCCTGCCTCGCGGCATGGTGGGCTGAGCCATGCGCGCCGACACGGAGCAGGACATCCTCAAGACGGAATTGTGGTGGACGGCCCTCGTCACTGCCGTCGTCACGGCAATCATGCTGGCCATCATCTATGCGGGACTCGTCCACCACATCAACCCGCCGAGCAATATCGAGACGGTCGATCCGAAGACCCTTCACCTCACAGGCGAGTTCACGGAAGGCAACCTCGGTACGCGAGTGGATGGCAGCCAAATCACAAGCCGCATCGTGGCAACGCAATTCGCCTTTCAGCCGCAATGTATCGTCATGCCCGCGAACCGAACCGTTACCCTGCGCTTTGCTACGCCGGACGTGATCCACGGCATTCTTGTCACAGGCACCAACGTCAACACTATGATCATCCCGGGCTACGTCAGCCAGGTGCATACGGTCTTTACGAAAACCGGCGACCTGCTGATGCCCTGTCATGAGTTCTGCGGCCTCGGGCACAGCCAGATGTGGGCAACCGTCAGGGTCGTACCGGAAGATGAGTTCAAGCCCGGCCCCGATGGGAGGGTAACCTGTGACGCACGCTAGACGCCTGACACTCGCCCACCTGTGGGTGGCCTTTGCGGCTTTCGCGATCGCCGCGGTGCTCGGCGTCTGGCAGATGTGGGCGAGAAGTCCCCTTCCTGCTCCCTACCTTACGGCTCAGGCCTACTTCACCTCCGTCACCGCGCACGGCGTATCCATGGCCTATGTGCTCACGACGTTCATGGTCATGGGCTTCGGGTATTATGTGGCTGAAACGACCCTGGGCCGTCCTCTGCCTTACCCGCGCCTTGCCTGGCTCGGCTTCGCGCTCGGGATCCTCGGCACCCTGATGGCTGCGGCCACGATCTTCGCAGGGAACGCCACGGTCCTCTTCACTTTCTACCCGCCTCTGACAGCCAGCCCATTCTTCTACATCGGCCTCGTCCTTGTCGTGGTCGGCTCCTGGATTTGGTGCGGGCTGATGATAGTGGCCATGCTTGATTTCAAGCGCGTCAATCCGGGGACGCCAGTGCCGCTGGCTATGTTCGCCACCGTCGCGAATGCAGTGATGTGGCTTTGGACGACAGTCGGCGTCGCTGCGGAACTGCTGTTCCAGGTGATCCCGGCTGCCTTCGGCTGGAACGAGGCCATCGATGTCGGGCTCTCACGGACTCTGTTTTCCTGGACGCTGCACGCCATCGTCTACTTCTGGCTCATCCCGGCTTACATCGCCTTCTATACCATGGCCCCTCAGGCAGCAGGTGGACGTCTCTACAGCGACACGATGGGTCGCCTCACGTTCATCCTGTTCCTGATCTACAGCCTGCCCGTCGGCATGCATCACCTGTTCATGGATCCCCAGCAGAGCTCGGCGTTCAAGTTTCTACAAATGAGCTTCACGGCGCTGGTCGCGGCCCCAACCCTGCTCACGGTCTTCACCATCTCGGCCTCGATGGAGATTGCAGGGCGCCTGCGGGGCGGCAAGGGCTATTTCGGATGGATTGCTGCCCTGCCCTGGGATCGCCCTATGGTGCTGGCCACGGGCATGGCCTTCTTCATGCTGTGGTTCGGCGGCGGCGGCGGACTGATCAATATGTCCTTTGGCATGAACGCCATGGTCCATAACACATCATGGGTGACGGCGCATTTCCACCTGATCTTCGGCGGCACGGTCGTGATCATGTATTTCGCCATCGCCTATGCGATCTGGCCGACGCTGACCGGTCGTCAGCCGGCGTCGCTTCGCCATCAGCGCCTTCAGCTCTGGCTCTGGTTCATCGGCATGATGGTGATGACCCTGCCGTGGCACTACCTCGGCCTGCAGGGGCAGTGGCGGCGCGTGGCGACGTTCAATTATGCCGACCCGGTCATCGCCGGCTGGGGACCCTGGGTGATCGTGTCGTTCGCCGGCGGCATCATCCTCTTGGCAAGCGCGCTCCTGTTCGTCTGGAACCTGCTCGAGTTCCATCGTGACCGCGCCGTTGTGGCGCCGGAACATCCGCCGATCTACGCGCTGGCCGTCCATCCTCCCAACCGGGTGCCGGCCGCCCTCAACGGCTTCGCCCTGTGGAACGTGCTGGTGCTCGTGCTGATGATCGCAGCCTATGGCTACCCGATCGCCCAGTTCTTCATCATCGACGCACCCGAGGCTATTGTGCACCGGGTAACCGGAGGAGGCTGACCATGAAGCCTGCCGAACTGCGCGAGATCGATAGGCCCTGGCGGATCTGGGCCAGCATCATCATCGTGTCGATTCTGGCCTTCTCGGTGGTGTTCGGCTTCCTGATCCTGCCGATCGTTCAGGGACGGGCCGCGGGTCTGGACGCCTTTACCGCCATTTGTCGGGCAGTCGGCATCCTGCCGGGGTCTCCCGCTGTGAGGCAGCCGACGAGCGAGGCCAAGGCGCAACCGACGACTCAGGTAGCCTGGAGCACCGATCTCATCCGCAGCCTCGGGCAATCGACGCCGGCAGGCGCCGAGGTCGCCCAGGCGTGCGTGGCCTGCCACGGCGAGCGTGGGATTGCGGCCGACCCCCAGAACCCCAATCTCGCCGGGCAATCGGGCGTCGCGATCTACAAGCAACTGCATGACTATAAGAGCGGCAGCCGCGTGCACGAAGTCATGAACGGCATCGCCCAAGGCCTCGATGGCCGGCAGATCATCGATGTTGCCGCGCATTTCGCCGCAAGCCCGAGGCGCGATCTCGACCCGACGACGGCCGAGGTCGTTGACGAGGACATCGTCCGTCTCGTCGAGCGCGGTGATCCGGCCCGCGGACTTCCAGCCTGCAACTCCTGTCATGGCTTCAACGCAGGCGGCCCGATGGAAACTCCAACCCTCTCGCACCAGAACCGCGAGTACCTGGCCCGGCAACTTCATGCCTTCCGGAGCGATGGACGTCGAAACGACATTTACACCCGCATGCGCAGCGTGGCCGCAAAACTGACTGACCGCGAAATCGACAAGCTCGCGAACTTTTACGCGACGACGCTCAGCTATTAGGGTCGCCACTTCGCCTTTCGGGGCGTCCTAGGACATTCAGCTCTTTCAGGATTCATAACATCTAAGCCGATCATGAAACGGAAGAGATCGTTACAATGGCCCGTAGGAAATCTGCATCCTTCCGGGGCGCTCCGGATCTTCGAGGAATCGGGGGCTGGGAACTACACATCCTGCGAGGGAGATTCGCATGATCCGCTTTGGGTTCGCTGTAGTGCTGTTTACGTGCAGTGCGGCGTTCATTGGCTCTGCGCGGGCGCAGACTGTTGCTTCTCTCGGTGGTGAGACGGCCAACTTCTTCGAGCGCCTGTTTGGTGGGCCGACCTCTCCGACCGCCAAGCGGCTTGTCTCCTGGCCCGGCACCCATCGGCCGGGCACGATCATCATCTCGACCAGTCAGCGCCGGCTCTATTTCATACTCGGCAACGGACAGGCCATCCAGTATGGCATCGGTGTCGGGCGCCCGGGCTTCACCTGGACGGGGACCAAGACAGTCAGCATGAAACGAGAATGGCCATCCTGGAGCCCTCCGGCCGCCATGCGGCGGCGGCGCCCTGACCTTCCGCGCCACATGGAAGGCGGACTGGGCAATCCACTGGGTGCCCGGGCACTTTACCTTGGCTCCTCGATGTACCGGATTCACGGCTCCAATGAGCCGCAGACCATCGGTTATGCTGTCTCATCCGGGTGTATTCGGATGACCAATGCCGACGTCGTCGACCTCTACAACCGAACTCGGATCGGCACCAAGGTCGTAGTGTTGCACTGACGTGCGCCAGGAATTTCTGAATTGATGGATGGATCCTCGCAGAAGGCCTCTATGGAATGGGCACTGGCGAAGTGAGTCTGGCCCGATCAGACAAGCTATTGGCCCATTACAGCAAGGCGGGTGAATGCTTTTTCCGCTAAAACCCGTCCGGTCGGTCCGTAGGGGCAACACTCGTGCCGAACCTCGCTTACCTGCAAGGCGCCCCCATCAAGAGCGCCAGCGGGTGGGCAGGATGCCGTTTCTATTACCAGTTTATTATCTCTTGCCGGGCCATATCGCCGATGCCGCGCTTCTATTTCGATCTTGTCCTGGGTTCTTTTACCAACCACGATGAAGTTGGTTCAGAGATCGACAGCCTGCGCGCGGTCGAGATCCAAGCCAGACGCAGCGCGGGTGAACTGACGCGGGATCGGTTGTTCCAGCTACAGGGTACAACCTCTGAGGACATTCGGGTTGAGGTGAAAGATGAGCAGCGACAGCCTGTCCTCACCGTGACTGTATCAATCCACATTGATCATGCAGGGCTGAGGCCACCGCGCAGCATGTAAAGTCCGTCCGACAGGCGTGGCATCATCAAAGAGTGAGCTGGCGCACGACGACAAAATGTTTCACTGCCTCCACCATTAACACGCTCTCAAAATTGACTAGAGCCAAAAGACGCTGCGTAGGTCCATGAAAACAGCCGCAGAGTATCGCCAACATGCCGAGGAATGTCGGACGCTTGCCCGACACTTGCCCGAAGGGGAACAGCGCAATCAGCTCTTGGAAATGGCCAAGACCTGGGACAGCCTCGCCGAGACCCGAAAGGCTTTGATCCGTAATCAATCCGAACGCGACACGGAGAAGGCCTCTATCGAGGCGTCGTCTCTACAGGATTAGCAAGCCCATATGAAAATGAAGGATCTGCAAACAGGCGGATGCGGCCGGAACCAGGATTAACTGGACATCGGATTCCGGTCGCGCTCCCGGATCACGCGGCACAGTACGCGCGACAAGTCCTCGGCAGCATACGGCTTGTGCAGGAGTTCGAAGCCGTGGCGGCCTTCCTCGGCCAGCACGTGGCTGTATCCGGAGGTGAGGACGACCGGCAGCCCAGGATAGAGGCGCCGGATCTCCTGCCCGAGTTCGACCCCACTCATACCCGGCATGACAACGTCGGAGAACACCGCGTCGAAGCCATTCGCTCCGGAGAGGAGCCCAAGTGCTTCCGCGGCGTTGGTCGCCAGATGGTCTCGTAGCCGAGATCTTGGAGGAGCTGGGTCGAGAAGGCCCCCACCTCCATGTTGTCCTCGACAACGAGCACGCGCCGGCCCCGGCCGTCCACGATGTCCGGACTGCCTTTTGCGTCCGGCGACGCATCAACCGTCATCTCCTCGTCGATGCGTGGCAGATAAAGGGTGAAAGTGGTGCCCTGCCCAACCTCACTCTCGACTGCCACGTCGCCGCCGGACTGCTTGGCAAAGCCGTAGACCTGCGAGAGGCCCAGGCCCGTGCCCCTGCCCACCTCCTTCGTCGTGTAGAACGGTTCGAAGATGTGCGGCAGCCTCTCCGGCGGGATGCCTGAGCCCGTATCGGAGATCGACACGGCGACGCAAGGGCCTGAACTTGCGGCATGCCCACGGGTCGCAGGCATCGCTTTCCCGGACATGACCCGGATTGTAAGCCGACCCTCACCGTTCATAGCGTCGCGCGCGTTAACCACCATGTTGACGAGTGCCGTCTCGAACTGGCTCATGTCCGCCTCGACGACGCAGCGCTCTCGGCCAGCCTCGGTGACGATCTTTACGCGCGAGCCTACGACCGTTCGAAGCATGTCGGCGATGGATTCAACGCGCACGCTCGCGTCGAACACCTCCGGCTTGAGCGCCTGGCGGCGCGCGAACGCGAGCAACTGGCCAGTGAGCTTAGAGGCACGGTCGACCGTCTCTGAGATCGCGTCCATATAGCGGCGGCGGCGATCCTCGGCGAGATGAGGTCGCCTCAGGAGATCCGTGGAGGATCTGATGATGGTGAGCAGGTTGTTGAAGTCGTGCGCGACCCCGCCCGTGAGCTGCCCCACCGCCTCCATCTTCTGCGCCTGGCGGAGCGCTTCCTCGGCCTGCGAGAGTCGTTCCTGTGCGGCGATCCGCTCGGTCACATCGTACACGAACTGATAGGCGCCAATGTGCCGCCCGGCCTTGTCGCGCAGGGTGTTGTACTTCATCTCATAGAAGCGGCGATCGCGTCCGGGATCCCCGAAAGCCGCTACTCCAGTGAACTCTTCGCCCGAAAGCGCCCGTTTCCAGACTGCCCGAACATCGCGCTGATGCTCGGGTTGGTCGGCAAGCAGGTCGAGCATGGATTGCCCTATTCTAGGGCGAACACCGAAGATGCGCTCGAACTCGCTCGCAGCCGCTTGGTTGATGGCAAGCCAGCGGAAATTGTGATCGACCACCTGCACGAAGGCGTCGGTGCCCTCCACGATGTCGGCGAAATGCTTCTGCTCGGCCAGCGCCTCGGCCACGCGACGCTCCAGAGTCTCATTGAGTTCGCGCAGGGCCTGTTCGGCATGTTTCCGCTCTGTGATGTCTCGGAAAAACACAGCAACCTGACGACGGCTCGCGGGATCGACCCTGAACGCAGCCAATTCAAGATAGCGCTGGGTGGCGGCGAGCTCCCGCTCGAAGCGAACTGCCTCGCCCGTCTTCAGGACGCTCCGGAAGGATTCAATCCAGCCATCCGCCTCGTCAGGCACCATCTCGCGTACCTTCCTTCCGATGACGTTCGGAATGCCGGTATGAGTGGCGCAGGCGGGGTTCGCTTCGACGCGAACGTAGTCACTTAACGGGCCATGAGGTCCATCGAGGAACTCGATGATACAAAAACCTTCGTCGACATTGTCGAACAGGGTGTGATAGCGCGCCTCGCTCTCTCGTAGTGCTTCGAGTCTGGCCCGCGCCTCGTATTGCCGGCGCCGTGCACGCAGCGCAGAGCGGGCAAGGCTGACAAGGGTCGTCGGGTGGAACGGCCGCTCTAGGAACGTGACGTCGCCGAGCGCCTCAAGATAGCGCGCGGCAGCGGGGTTGCGTTCCAGCCCGCCACCCCTGAAGGTCAGCAGCACAAAGGGCAGGTCGGACCACTCCTCCTGACCATCGAGCCAAATGGCCAGCGCACTCAGGTCCGCCGTGGCGAGCGCTTCCTCTGTGACGACGACAAAGGCGGCCCCGGCATCGAGCTGGGCGATGAGATCCAAAAGCGACGGGCAGGGCTCCGCGGCAAAGCCGGCTTCGCGCAGGATCCCCGCAGCGATCAGGGCATCCCGGTCCTGCGGCGCGAGAATGAGCGCCCGCTCGGGTGCACGATCCTTCAGCGTGACCATTCGAATCTCTGCTGGTCCTGCGGAGCCGCTCCGTGCAAGGTCCGATCTCGGATCCCGGCGAACGGCAGACCGCCGACGAAGCCGCAACTCATCATGGTCAACTCGTCAGTGAAGGGTTTGCACGCGTTGCGCAGCCTCAATGACGAACGCGACGGCGGCTGCCAGTTCGTCCTCGTCGAAGTCATGACAGCCGAGGCTGTCAACGATGGCACCGTTTAATGGTGAGCGAAGCTCCAACCAGACCGGCGGCAGGCCCTCGAGCAAATTCTGTGCTGTTTCTGTCAGACGAACCTCTAGGCTGCCGAGCCGGAAGAGCGTGACAGCTCTCGCACCTTCCGCATCATCCGGTGCCACCGCGAGCTGCACATAGGCACGCATGATCCTCTGCTCGACTCTGTCAGGGCACAATTCAGGACATGCGGCGCTGGCCGCGGGCATTGCATGCTGCTGAGCCATCCCATTCTCCACTGCTTTCTAGGTACCCGACGGTTCAGGCAGCCCGGGACCATTGCAACCGGAAGGCCTGACGACTCGTCAGCAGTCAGGGGTAATAGCAGCGACGCGCCGCGCTCGTCCTGCTATTGTGGGACAGAGGCTTACTCGATTGGGCCGGCAACAACCTTCAGGAGGAGGAGCATGCGGTCATTGGGAAGGACAGGCCGCGCCAAGACGCCGATCGCCGGCGGGGTTATGGCTCGGCTCGCTGTAGCCCGCCTCGTCGCAGCTGGCATTGATCCCGCCCCCCTCCTGCACCGGGCCGGGATCGCCGTCAACCAGATCGAGGACACCGACGCCCACATGGCTGCCAATTCCCAAGTCTTCTTCCTGAACTTGGTAGCCGACGCCCTTCACGACGACCTGCTCGGATTTCATCTCGCCGAAGAGTTTGAACTCCGACTGGTCGATCTGCTCTATTTCGTGCTCGCCTCATCCGCCACGCTTGGCGAGGCCCTGGCCCAGATGGAGCGATACAACTCCATCGCCAACGAGAGCTTGGTCCTGAGTTGGGAACGCGAGAAGGAATTGAAGGTCGGCTTCAGCTATGCGGGCATCGCGCGCCATACTGATCGGCATCAGATGGAATTCTGGATGACAACGCTCATTCGAATCTGCCGTCACCTGACCGGCAGCAACCTCAGACCAATCCGGATCTGCTTCGCCCATCCGAGATGCGCCGCTTCCGAACAGCTCGAGAAGTATCTCGGCTGTGCAATCGTCTTTGCAGCCGGGACAGACGAGATCGCATTTGCGCGTGGAGCCGCCCAACGCCGGCTGAGGGATGCAGAGCCCTACCTGAACAAAGTTCTTGTCCGCCAATGCGAGGACATTCTCTCCCAACGGGGCACGCCCACAAGCCCGCTCCAAGCCAATGTGGAGAATGCGATCATCCCGCTCCTGCCACAGGGAAAAGTGCGGGTAAACGGCGTCGCACAGGCCCTCGGCATGAGCCGGCGAACCCTGGCGCGGCGACTGGCAGAAGAGAACTTGACCTTCAGCGAGATCCTTGACCGGATGCGAACGGATCTGGCACGGCACTATCTCAAGGATCCGAGCTTCTCGATCTCGCAGATCGCCTGGCGTCTAGGCTTTCAGGAAGTGCCTGCGTTCACAACGGCCTTCAAACGGTGGACCGGGTTCACGCCAACCCAGATGCGCACCCAACGAGCTTATGATTGAGCTTCTTCGTCGCGACTGCGTATAGCCTGCCTCAACACCTCGAAGATGACGGCTGTCGACCAGCCGAACAGTAGCACGCCGTTCATGGCTGTCATCGGACCGAGCAGCCGCCACTGAACAACGGGCACGACATCGCCGTAGCCGAGTGTCGTGTAGTTGACAAAGGCGAAGTACAGCACATCAGAGCCGGGAGGAACAACATCGAGGATTGCATAGGCGAGCGCCCATGTAATCACCTCGGCGACATGCGCAATCAGCAGGATTCCTACAGTTGCGACCATGGCGGCTGCAAGCCAAGCCTGGGGCCGCCGGTGTTTCCATTTCAGAGCTCGCCGTGCGGTGCCCACCACCGTCGCCATCACGACTGCATGGATGGCAATGTTACCCAGGCTGAACGCGCCGCCAAGGAGAAGCTGTCGAAGCATGGTCCTCTCGCTAAGGAGCGGTAACGGGGATCAGGTAAAGTATGGCCGCAATGATAAGGTAGAGCGCCAGCAGTTGAGCACCCTTGAACCAGTTGGACTGTCCCGTCGTGGTAACAGTCGCGCCGAGGAGAATCGCCCCGAACAGC
Source organism: Microvirga arvi (assembly GCF_016892765.1). Lineage (GTDB taxonomy): Bacteria > Pseudomonadota > Alphaproteobacteria > Rhizobiales > Beijerinckiaceae > Microvirga > Microvirga arvi. The sequence goes on along the minus strand of NZ_JAFEMD010000015.1, from coordinate 85,581 downwards.
ATCCACATCTCCGCCTGGGAGAAGACTAGTTGGAACTGCGGCTGACCCATAGCCGGAGCAACCAATACGAGCACTGGGGCAACGAAGAGCGCAATCTGCACGCAGCTTCCCAACGCGATGCCGATGCTGAGATCGACCCGATTCGCTCGGCCCATGGCAATGGCCGAACCTGATTCGGCCGCACCGCCTACGAGTGCAAGCACAATCACCCCCATGAACATCTGCGACATGCCCAACGAATGTCCGGCCTGTTCGGCAGCGCCGACGAGGATCTCACTCATCCATGCCGCGCCTATCGACGCAATGAGCAGCGTCGCAACGCCGCGCGCGACACTGGGATGCTCACCGACTTCCTCATCCAGCACAGGAGTATTGAGTTCAGCGAACATTTCCGGATGAGTTTTCAAAGAATGGAGCAGGAACAATCCGTAAAGAACCAGCAGGACGACAGCCACGACAAGGTCCAGGGTGACGTGCACGCCGAGATGGGGTTCCGATTCCAGGGCGCGGTGGAATGCGCTCGGGAGCGCCAAGCTGATCCAGGCCAGCACCATGGTCGACGAATAAGCTCTGACCGCTTGTGGGTTGTAGGCCTGGGTGTGATGCCGAAGGCCGCCGAGAAGAAATGAGAATCCGAGAGCCATCAGAAGATTGGCGAGCAGCGCGCCAACAATCGAGGCGCGCACCATCTCCAGCAGGCCTGCTCGTAGGGCTGCCATCGTAATGATCAATTCCGGGAGATTACCGAAGGTGGCGTTGAGAAGGCCTCCGATCGTGGAACCGGTGTGCACGGCGACCTGCTCCGTTCCCTGCACGATAAGCTTCGCGAATGGCACGATCGCCAGAGCAGCACAGAAGAAGATCACTCCGGCCGGAAGAGTGCCTGCTTGATCGAGAACGGCGGCTATGGGCGCGAGGATCAGGAGCCACAGGAGGGACGGCCTGAACAGGGATGCCTCGACCACTGGGTGTGCTTCCGCATAGGGCTTGTCCGTCATGGCTTTGTCCCCTTGCCTTTCTCCCATGTGGATCTGGCCTTTTCCCTTCATCGCTCGCTGTAGATCTCGATGGAGCGGCAGAGCCCACCGACCATGTATTGCGCGAGACAGCCGTCCTCACCCTGGTGGGAGGGGCGGTTCCCTGGAGCGCGCAGAAGGTCCCAACCCGCGCATAGCGGTCGTAAGTCCGGTGCGCAGCACGGCCGCATCCCGCGAAGTCACAATCCCCTAGCCTGGGCATAGGTCATGACAAAGGTCGTCGGGCCTGACCGCACATCGGGACCTGGGGCGAGGCATGCAATAGAACAGATACAAAGAGGGGTCTCATGGCTTCTCTGCTTTTCCGCAGCACCATAGCCCACCCGGAACACCGTGCTTGATCGGAGAGGACAATTGCTTGACAGTTTGAGCCGTCGGCGAGTCCCCCATGATGGCCTTCGATCCCCTGATGCGGCCCGATGGACGGCGCAGTGCCAAGGAACAGACCTGGTTATCAGGAAACCGATGCAGCTCAAGGAATGGACCCCTGAATGGACCCGCCGGGATTTCCGTGGCGCTGTTCGCCGACCTACCATTCAGGAAATGTGATTTGCGGAGCTATCGGCGCAACCGACGCGCCCTGTCTTTCAGCCGACAGGGTTATTTCAACCGGGCGAAACTGAAGCGAAAAAGGACATGCCCGCGTTCTGCCGCCGGTGCGGGAGCGCGTGGCCCGCTTCCCCATCCTGATCCGCCAGAGGTGGCTCAGCTACTTCACCCCGTCACCTAGGCAAATGGCAATGGCCAAAACTGCTAATGGATTGTCTCATTCTGTCAAGCATGCTGACTTGGTCCACCTAAAGTGATCCTGTGGCAGGCGACACGGACCGAACTCCAACCGCCGGACTGGTTATGTCTGAGGCTTCAGCGCGATACCGGCGCCGGATGCACAGACCGACAACGAACATTCAGGACGTCACCCGCTGAAGGTTTGAGGATGGAAGGAACTGACGGCGTACGCCAGGCGGGTCGACCGAGAGGACCGACAAACCTTGTCCAGCATGACGAACGAGCTTCTTGCTTTTCAGAATTCCCTCTTCCTCTACGATCCGAAGCAGAACATCGAAAGCTGCACAAGGATCCAGCCATTGTGGGTTCCTGGCCTCGGGCCAAGACCATGCCCGGTTGCTCCGCGCAGAGCGGCCACAGGATGATTGCCGTGAAGGAGGAGTTACGATGAGATTTGCTGGCATTCTAGCTGCCGCCGGGCTTGGTCTGAGCTTTGCGACGCTGGTGGGGGTATCAGGAGCAATGGCGCAGGAAGGCCTTTCCGGTGTCCAGGGGACCTGGCTATCTGGAGTGTCCGAATGCGCGGAGATCTACGGATCTGCAGGGAAAGGAACCACGTTCAAGAAACCGGTCGACATCTTCGCACCCGCCTTCATCATCTCCGGCAACCGCCTGAAAACGCCCCAAGCATCGTGCCGGATCAAATCGGCCAAGCGAGCCGGAGACCGTGAGCTTCTCCTCCTCGACTGCACCAACGCAGTGGCCGGCAACGAGATCAGGGTTCTCATGGCACGTCAGCCGGATGGTTCGCTCAAGCGATATTTCAACGATCAGGACGTGACCGGGACCTCGTACAAGCGATGCTCACCGTAAGGACAACGGAAATGGCATTCTTCGGGGTCGTCGCTGGATGCCGGAAGCGCGTCCTAAATTGTCAAGACCATGTCCCAATCAATCAAGCATGATCGCTAGGCTGATGTAGTTTGACCTGAGATGGACGGCCGAGATCAGCATGGCAGCGAGGCATCTTCGTGATCAGGCTGTGGAGCTTCCAGGTTCATGCAGGTCCAGGATTCCAAAACCCAGACCGCCATCGGCGCAATTGTTGGGTGAGCCATGGTAACTGATTCAAGGGTGCTGTGGAAAGGGCCGGTCATCTCCATGCTGGCGATGAACTTGTTCTCGACTCTCCTTTCGGCCCAAGCGGCCGTGGCGGACGACCTCACGCCCGGGCATACGCAGGAGATTGCCTCAAGGGTTGCCGGGACCTCGTCCGAACGATTCGGACCCGCCAGCACGCCGGCGCGGAAGCCGACAAGGAGGCCAGACGGAGCCGGCAACTTCGTTTACGAAATCATCAACCAGATCCAAGTTCAGAGCAAGGAGCTGTGCGCCCGCTACGGCAATCCAGCCGATTGTCTGGAGGAGGCCGAGGTCTGCCTGACCATGCGCGATAACGGAGACAATCAGATCAGGCTGTGCCTCAACACCGTTTCGGGGGGAAGCGGAGGCACCGAAAGTTCGGCGCAAAAGTTGCGGGTGAGGCGGTAGCCTTGATGGTCATGATGCACGATGCATATCTTCAGGGACATGGACGAGACCGAAGCTCGTTGCCGTGTATTACCAATGAACGAAGGGGCACAGACCCGGAGAGGCGCCGACGAAACACCGGGGGTGAATGCTAAGCCTGAGGAGGCTGCCATGAAGAAGCTTGTAACCGTCGCAGCGGCCGTTTTGATCCTGACCGGCACCGCTGGAACCGCGGACGCTCAGTACTGGCGTGGATATCGTGGCTATTACTATCGCGGTGGGGGCGGCGCTGTCGCGGCAGGATTGATAGGAGGAGCAATCCTCGGCGGCCTGATCACCGCAGCCGCCACTGCTCCTGCCTATGGGTATGGATACGGATATCCAGCCTATGGGTATCCGGCCTACGGATACCCAGCCTACGGATATCCAGCCTACGGCTATGGGTACTCTGGCCCGTGGCCAGGCTACTACGCTCCCCGCTACTACTACCCGCGCGCGGCGTATTACGGCCCAGGCTTCTATCCGCGTCGCGCCTATTACGGGCCGCGCTATTATGGCGGGTACCGAGGCTATTACGGTCGACGCTACCTCGGACCCCGCGTGGCCTACCGCCGATTCTACTGAGCCCTTCGTGCGGGAGCGGTCAGGACGTCTGCGGGACGGCGCACAATGCCTTGTTGCCTGAGCTGCGAGAACCGACGTGATGGTACAGGTGAGAGACCACTCGGCATCTGAGAAACTGCGTGACGGACGCCACATCTTGATCCGCTCCGTTAGACCTGAGGATCGGACCAGCCTGCTTGCCGCTGTCGGCCGGACAAGCGATCAATCCCTTTACCGACGATTCTTCGGATTCAAGCGCGATTTCACGGATCGGGAAGTCGATTTCTACGTCAATGTCGACTTCGTGGACCATGTCGCCCTGGTTGCCGAGCTGGAAGAGGATGGGCGGCATGTGATCGTCGGCGGGGGGCGCTATATCGTGGTGCGGCCTGGCGAAGCCGAGGTGGCCTTTGCCATCGACGATGACCACCAGGGGCAAGGCATCGGTACGGCCCTGATGCATCATCTCGTGGACATGGCCCGTCATGCAGGGCTCAAGCAGTTGATTGCCGATGTTCTGCCAGAGAACACCGCGATGCTGAAGGTGTTCGCGGGGAGCGGGTTGAAAACTTTGACTCGGCGAGAGCCGGGCGCGACCCACATCGTGCTTCAGCTCCAATGAGCCTGAACTGACCAGTCGGGCGGCCACATGCCGGGATTGTGAGCGCGGGTACGGAATGTTTCATCCAGGCAGCTTCGCGGATGGGGAGGCAGATCATGCCAAGACCCAAAATGCCAGAGTTCAATCGGCCGATGCAGTGTTACGCCAACGATAGTCGGCCAAGCCCGCCTGTGGAGGCTGTCCATGGACAACAAAGGCGTGCAACCCGGCTGGCGCTTCTCGTCTTTAGCTTGTTGAGCCTGACCATCGGGTCCTGCCTGCTGGGCATCAGCGCCGTCGAGGTCCTGCTGCGTTGGACCTGACTAGGCCCTCCTGTGGCTCCATCCATCGGATCACGAACACATGAGCGGCGACCGGGTCCGAACAGAGCATCGGCTCTGCCATTCACCCGGCTGCCGACATGGGGCCGCGCCTCCGGGCATTGGCCACGATCAAGGCCAAGTCACACGGCCCCATGAGCTTTGATCTCGCATGGCAGGGCCTGCGGGGCCTGAATGCAAAGGGCGCCGGAAGGTTGTCGCACCGGATAGTTGCGTTGCTGTGGCGTCGGTTCTAGCCTCCTGAAAGGAAGGGGCATGGGATCTTGGCGGAGGCGCGCCCACAGGCCGTGTTCACGGTTGGAACAGCAAACCCAATCCATGCATGGATAGTGGTGGGCCTGCTGTTTCTGTTCATGCTCATCAACTTTGCTGACCGAGCCGTGTTCGGCCTCGCTGCGATCCCGATCATGCAGGAGATGGGTCTGAGTCACGCCCAGTTCGGCCTGATCGGGGCAAGCTTCTTCATCTTCTTCTCGCTGAGCGCTGTCCTCGTCGGGTTCCTGGTGAACCATGTCGCTGCCCGGTGGGTGCTTGCGGCCCTGGCGGTAATCTGGTCGTTGTGCCAGCTGCCGATGCTGCTGCCAGTCTCCGCTGCCGCTTTGATCGCCAACAGGGTCGCGCTCGGCTTCAGCGAGGGGCCAGCCTACCCGGTTGCGCTGCACGCCGTGTACAAGTGGTTCCCGCACGAGCACAGGGCCATGCCGACCAGCCTCATCGCCATCGGCTCCCTAGCTGGCAATGGGATCGTCGCCCCGTTGATCGTTGCCGTCATTGCCACTTGGTCCTGGCATCTAGCCTTCGGACTTCTCGGTGCGGCTGGCCTCATCTGGTGCACCATCTGGTTGGCGCTCGCGCGCGAGGAGCCCCTCACCCCTCGTGACATGATCCCGCACCAACCCGAGATGCATCTGCCATACCGTCAGCTGCTCAGTCGTCGAACTGTCATCGGGGTTGTGATTGTCAGCTTCTCCGCTTACTGGCTGCTGACCATCGCCGTCGTTTGGCTGCCGGCGATCCTAAACCAAACCTTCGGCTATACGCCGGCCCAGGCGGGTTGGATCATCATGCTGGTGGCGCTTTGCCAGATCATGATCCTGCCCGCCATCAGCGCCTTCTCGGACGGCCTGCAGCGGCGCGGTGTTTCAAGCCGGCTCGCCTGCGGCGGCGTTGCCTCCGGGTGCGCCCTTGCCGCGGGCCTGCTGGCGATCCTGCTGTCGCAATCCGGGGGATCGACTGCGTCCATCCTGTGCACGGCGGGCGCGTTTTCCCTCGGCACTGTCATCTTTGTGCTTGGTCCGTGCTTGGTCGCCGAGGTCACTCCGGACGGACAGCGTGGCGCGGCGCTCGGAATCACCAATGCCGTCGCGACGCTCGCCGGGCCTCTCGCGCCTGCGATCATGGGATTCATCGTTGATATTGGAGCCGATCCAGCAGGCGGTTTCCGCACAGCTCTTCTGGTTGCAGGATCCCTCGTCATCCTGGGAACGCTTGTGGGATTTTTCCTGATCGACCCGGCGTCCGACAGGCTGTCGGAACCTGAGGAATCAGCGGGCTGATGACAGCCTCATTTCGCCACCTGAAGTCAATGTTTATGCCTATTTCGCCTGAGTGCGCGGTACATTCGCGGATCCGCTGATGCCGCCACAGGTGAGCCGACAGGTTACGAAGGCATCTGGAGAAGCGTCTGCGCATACAGTGCAATGTTGACCCCTGCTCCACCGGAGTTGCGGACGGCCCCATTCTCAATCAGCACGCTGTAGCGATGGGCGCTGTTGCGGGCGCCCTTCTCGGCAATGGCCTCAGCATTCCAGCAATCGCCGCCCAGTTTATGCATCGAACATCTCGGAGAATGGCAGGCGAAAAACCAGCTCGCCCGAGGCATTCTCGACCTCAATGGCATAGTCCTGCAGATCTCGCCCCTGAGCCGCGAACCCATCTCTGAGATCCTTGGCGGCGCGGACTGCCTCAGCGCGGGCGGTCTCTACGTCCGGGAAGTCGAGACCAAGCTCGTCGCGGCTTTGCGTGTGGTGGTCGAACCGGATGTGAAAGAAGAAACGAGGCATGGCCGCACTTCCTCATGATAGGCTGGCGGTCATAGAAGCGTCAGGACAACGCTGCTCGCCTGTTTGACCCCTGATCGCTCATCGACGGCCGCCGCCACGGCCTCCACCCCGGAAGCCACCGCCGCCAAACCCGCCCCGTGGTGCAAAGCTGCGTTGTGGGGAGAAGGACGCCGGTGAACGGGAGAACTGCGCCGACGGTGGCCGGTAGGCCTGGCGGCTGGCAATCTGGCGCTGGTTTCCAAGATTCCGCGCCTGGACGTCCCGCATCAGGTTCGATGGCAGCTGTTCGCGGACCGCTGGGCGCTGCGTGGCGGGACGGGGCTTCGTCGCGGGGCGCTGCTGAGAGGCCGGACGTTGCTGCGCCACTTGGCGGTCCTGTGCCGCCTGTCGTTGCTGGGAGGGGCGCTGCTGCGCTGCCGGGCGCTGTTGGGGTCGCGCCTGCTCCTGCCGTGGCGAGCGGGATGCTGTCGTCGGGCGCTGTTGGGCAGTTGGGCGCTGCTGCACCTGCCGCTCTCCCGACGGGCGTTGCTCCGCCCGGCCCTGCGCCCGTTCGCGACCAGCGGTGTTTCCTATGCGGTCTCGGCCGCTCTGTTCGCCACCAGAGCCCAAGCGCTGGCCCAAGGCGGCACCTGCCGCTCCCGCCGCGCCTGCTCCTGCGAGTTCTCTCAGACCTGCCCCTTCGCCACGCTCCTGCAGCCGCTCACGCCCTTCCGGCGACAGACCCTCGCGTCCTTCGCCGCGCCCGAGAAGCTCCCCTCCCTTGGGCTGGGCGACGTCCTGCCAGCCTCCGTCGAAGCGCTGCCATCCGTCGCCCGTGTTGCGATAGACGTTACCATCCCGGCCCGCGTAGATGTCGCCGCGACGGCCCTCGCGGATGAAGCCCTGCCCGTTCGACGTGTTCCAGCGCAGCGCCGAGCCGCCGGCCGCGGTGTCCCGTGCCGTCACCCGCGCCCACTCGGACCCGCGCCGAACCCCGGCGGACTTCCATGCGCCATACACATTGCGGCCGCCGGCAACATATCCAGCCCCGTCCGTGCGCGGGTTGTAGGCTCCGACGAAACCGGCCGATCCGCGCGGGCCCCAGGCAGCGCCAGCGCGGCCGTAGGTGCCTGTTGCCGGATTCCAGGACCGTGCTCCCGCAATCCCTCGGTAGGGCCCGTAGGTATAGCCATAGCGGCCGTACATGCCCCGGATCGGATTGTAATAGGCTCCGATCCCCCAAGTGACCGGCCGGGGGTAGTAGATCGGATAAGCGTATCCCGGCCAGCTGTACCAGTACGGCGGATAGGCCCAGCCGGTGCCGTACACATAGGTACCCCAGGCCAGATAGCCGGACAGGTAGCCCATGGTGTAGCCGTACCAAACCGCATCTGGCTCGGTATCATACACACGGACATAGGTGGCATTGTAGACTGGCGAAGACGGCGGGATCGCGTAGATGGAGTCGGGCACCTCACGTGCCAGCTGCCACGGACCATTCGGGCTGCCGGACACGAACCAGACGCCGTCCTGGAGCAGGAAATACTGCTCACCGACCTTGATCACTGTGTCAGTTGTATTGGTTGCGTAGGAGAGGTCAGTTGTCTCGATAGGTGCGAATTGTGCATCGCCCGCATAGGCAATTGTCGGCGTGATCGAGCCCGTCTCGACCCGCGCCGTGGTGGGAATGCTGGCCTTGAGCCGCGCCTCAGCGGCCTCCGACGTCCCGGGCACGGCTGCGCGCACGGCAAAATACGGCGCGTCCTCGGGAATGTTCTGGAAGTCAGCCGGCAGATCGGGCGTGGCGAACGCCCATGGCCCCTCGAGCGCGGCTGCGCGGAACCAGCGGCCAGACAGGAGCACGTACCATTGCTTCCCGGTCTTGTCGTAAAAGACATCAGCCTCGGTGTTCGAGGCCCACTGCAGCGATGTCTTGGGAACATCTTGAAGGGAAGGCTCACCTTCGAACAGGATCAACTCTGCGGGGGTGTCCGTGACGATGATTTTTGGAGCTTTACCGGCTTGATACGCTTCTGGCGGGACAGCTCCGCTGGCATCGGCCCAGTTGCCGTCGTCGGGCAGACTCGTTAGCAGCGGGGGAAGCTCGGTCACCACCGTCCACGGTCCGCTGATCGTACCGGCGGTCAACCAGTGGGTATCGTCACGCAGGTAGAGGGTGCCGCCCTCCTCGATTCTGAACAGATCCCAGTTGCTGTTGACGACGAACGACAGGCCGGTCTTGCCCTTGACGGGCGCATAGGCAGCTTCCCCGTCGGTCTGAAGCAGAATAGCCGGCGTGGTCGAGACGAGGATCCGCGGTGGATCCGCCTTGAGCCCGGTCACGTCGATCATGCGCTTCTGCTCGGCAAGGCTTGCCGTCACGCGTGCCTCGGCCACCGTGATCGGGCCGGCCGGCAGGAGCTTGCCGGTCTCCACCGCAAGCGCCTTCAGGTCGTCGCGGCTCAGCCCTGAGAAGTTGAGCTGGGTGACCGAGATGTCGCTGATGACGATCTCGCCGGCATCGTCATCGTAGGAGGTTGCGCCCTTGAGCCCGATCACGCCAAAGACCGGATTGGCGTCAGGCGCCTTCAGGTATTGAGCCGCCACTAAGGCCTCAATCATCTTGAAATCGGTCCACTCGGTGAACTGTGGCTGAAACAGCACCATGCGGCCTTTGCCGACCTCATAGGCGCGAGGCCAGCCTTCGGGGCCCTGCTTCTCCTCCAGGTAGCGTCCGCTGACAAAACCGCTTCGCCCTTCGACCGTGACAGCGCACCAATTGCCGGATTCCTCACAGTCACCGATTTCAACGGCGGTGCCGGTCGGCAGGGTCCGGATGGACGAGAAGTTCGCTCCGGGTCCCGAGCGGAAGTTGACGCTGGCAGTGATCACTCCGGGAGCAGCGAGCGTCGGTGTTGTGGCGATGATCGGAACGAGCGCGAGCACAATGACCTGGCGCATCCGAGGTTCCCTCCTGCAACGCCCGGCATCGGAAAGTTCCCAACACCGAGAGTCACTCTGGTCCAAGGTGTCCGCCGCCTCGGATAGATCGCTCCATTCCGGTCCGTCGGACACCCCTAGTTGTGTTGAGGTCAGTAGCCTGCCACGACCGAGCCGCGGGCTCTGCCTCCTGAGGTGCGGCAGGAGCACCCGGTCCCGACCGGAGCCGCGCTGGTCAAGGCGCAGGTGCGGACCGAGGTCGCACAATAGCCGCCGTCCGCCGACGCGACCGGGGTCTGGTACGTGGAGTAGGGATACGTGGAGTACGGATAGTTGTAGTACGGATACGTGGCCGCCGCCCCGATGACCGCTCCGGTGGCCAGCCCGGCGGCTCCCCAGCCCCAGCCGCCATAGTAGGGATAGCGCCCGCCATAATAGGGATAGCGTCCACCGTAATAGGGGTAGCGCCCGCCCCGCACGCCATAGCGCCAGTCGCCTCGATTGCCGTAGCGGCCAGGGTTGTTAATCGCCGCCTGACGGAAGCCCCCGGCTCCCGGGCCGATGCCGGCCATGCGGCCTGGCACGCCGGGTCGAGCGGCAATCGCCCCGCTACGGATGCTGCCGACGCTGGTGACCCCGCCGCGCGGGACATACATCCGAGAGCCGCCGAAGCCGCCACCCCTGAACCCACCCATGCGGGCGCCGCCACCGCCGAAGCCGCCTCCGCCCATGCGGGCGCCGCCGCCGAAGCCACCCCCGCCGCGACCACCGCGCTGGGCGTCAGCGACATCTGGGATCAGAAGAGCGCCTGCCAAAAGGGCGCCGAAAGCCAATAGAAGCTTGTTCATCGCCATCCTCCATTTCGCCGCCAGGTGCACGGCACGAGGCAGGCCGTCATGATGAGGATCATTGTGATCCCGTCGGGAGAGCCTGCTTGATCATCCGGGACAAGCGCTTGGCATTTTGTGACGCAGGGGTCGCGGGATCCCGCACCTCTGCAAGTGTTTCTCGCTCTTGGCGGCCCGCGCCCGGCTAGCTCGGCCGTTTGGGAGGCAGGTTGCCTCGTAAGCCTTTTGAACCTTTGACCGTAAGTGCTCTTGAACGCAGATTGCTCACTCTCGAACGAGGTGCGACGATGCCCGTAAATCGTGCGATTCTGAAACAAGCTCTCAGCGAGCTCGCGAGGCTCAAAGGGGGCGCGGAGAACCCGACGCGCTTCCTCGCTCAGCTATACAGTTCGGCCCTGAGCGAATGGGCGGGAGAACTGGGCGTGGATCAGCACAAGCTCAACCGGCTGGTGCACATCCGAGACGTGGAGTCAGCGCGGCGGTTTCACTAGCGCATCGTGCGGACGCAGGCTCCAATGCATGGCAGATTGCGCCTGACGCGAACACGTCCGGCAGACGGGTGAGCGACGATTGAAGGCCATCATTCCTTGGAGCGGGCTCCGCCGTTGACAGATTTTGTGCAGATGGCCATCAGTTTGGTCGTCTCGGCGTTGTAATCGCGCAAGGTCTCTTCCACCCAGCGGGATTGGATGGCCGCCACGTCCGCAAGGTTCTTGCAGCCCATCATTTCGCGGGTGGCATCGCCGTCCTTCTCAAGCCGCATGGACACGAAGCCGATCATCTCGCGCTGGCATTCGGCAGTCGCGCCGAACCAGGCTTCTGCAGCCTTTGCCAGCGCCTGATTGGTTCCGCTCGACAGGGCGAATTCCTGTGCGCTGCGCATCGTGTCAGACAGCGTGGATCTCGTTGATACGATGGTCATGGGTCATCCTCCTTGCGGTTGGCGCTCGACAGAGTGAATGGGTTGCTTTCACCTGTTCCAGGCGGCTGAAGCCGAGATTCGCTCGAACAGGATCGTCGCCACAGCACTTCTTCCAAGTTGCTCTCAATGTCCGCCGAGCACGAGGGTCTGGATCGGGAACACCAGCGCCTGAATCCTCAGGATCATGGCATGCACGAGCCCGACCGCATCCACCGCGTGAAGAATGAAGCCTCTCGTGGTGCTGACGTTGCCTGACTCGATCAGGTCGTGATTGCTGGTATAGGCATTGGCGATGCAAGAGCTGCCGGGTGAGACACCATCAAACCCACCCTCGTAGAGAGGCTCAAGATAGACCAGGATCGTGCCGGGCCGCACGACCTGCTGTGCGTCCAGCAGCTGCTCACCGCTGCGGATCTGGCCGGCAGCGATGAAGTCCTGCACCTGCGTCACCACCATCGGGATCACCGTCCAGGGCTTCGAGGCACAGGTGGCTTCGGCCACCATGCCGACCTTCATCACCTGGGCCTCGATCTGTCCGAAGCCGGCCTGCAGGCGTCCCCGCCCGGCGCCCTCCGGGATCAGGATCCCGGCCGGACGCATGAACGGGTTGACGATGTCGCCCACCCGCAGGGTGAACTGCTCCACCCGCCCGCTCACACCGGCGCGAACGACTGTCTTCGCCAGATCCACTTCGGCCTGAGCCAAAGCAGCCTGGGCGCTCGCCTTCTGGGCCGGCAGGAGAGTCGAGATCTGCGCCTCGACCGTTTGCTTGGCGGCCATGGCGCCATCGATTGTGCTCTGGCGCCCTTGCACGACAACTTCGAGTTTTTCGATATCCCTGACGGCGACGGCGCCCGGGTTGCGACGGTAGATCTCCTGCTTGGTTGCCAGTTCGTCCACGGCCTGCTGATAGGAACTCTTGGCCTCCTGGATCTTGGCCTCGGCGGCAAGGACATCGGTGCGCGCGACGACCAGCGCCGCATCGGTCTCGGCTATCTTGCGCCTGGCAGATTCAACCGCCGCCTCTTGGGCCGAGCTGTCGAGCCTGAAGATCGGCGCGCCCTGTTGGACCTCGCCGCTGAAGCTGACATACACCTCGGCGACCCGCCCGTTGGTTTCGGGTAGGACTGGGATGGTGCGGAAGAATGCCGTGGCATTCGTGGTCGAAGGGTGATTGTAGAAGATCACCGTGATCAGCCCGATCGTGAGCATCAGGCACGCAATGATGCCCCATCTCAGCTCGAACCAGACCGAGAAGAGCGTGATTTCCTTGCCGATGCGCTTGCCCTGGGCAAAGCGGCGATAGAGATAATCCGGAAAGATCGTCAGCAGGGAGCAGAAAATAAGCTCAAGCATGGGTCCGCTCCTTCGGCATCCGAGGCAACGGGATCGTCTTCGGCACTTCAGCCTCACGCTCGCCCGGAGCTTCGGTTGGCTCCGTGTCGACACCAATCTCGTCAGGCGCCTCGTAGGCACCCTCACCCGGCCTCATGCCGGCGATCTTCTCGAGCGATCCGGCCATCCTGCGAAGAGGATTTCCGAAGTCAGGAATATCGATTAGCGCCAGTAGCAGACCGGCCACCCAGAAGATGTGCATGTGTGTGAACAGGGCAAGCAGGCCCAACACGGCGACGATCTCGAATTGCAGTTTGTGAGACTTGTGCGCCATGCGCTCCGGCAAGGTATGCAAGCGCAGGAACAGCAGTCCTACAGCCAGAACGGTGATGACCAGGAACACGGCCACGACCACCATCAGGACATCCGTCTCGCCGGGAGCGGTGATGAAAGACGGTAGATGGTGGGGAGCGGCAGGATTAAGCGATGAGGCCATAGCGACACTCCCAGGAACGCTTAGGCACCGGTTCGAACGTGACGATGCCTTCGAATTGCTTCAGGGGCCAGAGACTTGAAGTCATCAGCACCTCCTGTTGTTGTTCTTCTCTCATCAAAACGAACCCATCAGGCCATGATGCTGAGCCCGCCGTCGACATAGGTAGTCGTTCCGGTGAGGCGCCGGGCGAACGGCGTGGTCAGGTACGCGGCCGTCAGTCCCACGTCATCGATATCGACGAGTTCGCCGATGGGCGCCCGCTCGATGGCTTCGGTGAGAAGAACGTCAAAGTCCTTCAGGCCGGAGGCCGCCCTGGTCTTGAGAGGGCCAGGCGAGACGGCGTGCACCCGGATGTGTTTGTCCCCCAATTCATATGCGAGGTAGCGGACTGCGCTCTCCAAGGCTGCCTTCACCGGGCCCATGAGGTTGTAATTCGGAACGACTTTGTTGGCGCCGTGATAGCTCATCGCCAGAAGCGTCCCGCCGTCGGGCATCAGCGGTTCGGCGAGCCGCGCCATGCGCACGAAGGAATGGCAGGAGATGTCCATCGCCACCTTGAATCCCTCGTCGGAACTGTCGACGAGCCGCCCCTGAAGATCCTCCTTCGGTGCGAAGGCAATGGAATGGAGCGCAATGTCGAGGCTGCCCCAGGTCTCGCGGATCTGCCTGAACACGGCCTCGAGCTGGCCGCTCTGAGCCACGTCGCAAGGTGCAAAGATCGAAGCCCCGAGTTCCTTGGCAAGCGGCTCGACATGCGGCCGGGCCTTTTCGTTGAGGTAGGTCACCGCGAGATCGGCCCCGAGCTGGCGGAAGACCCGCGCGCAGCCGAAGGCGATCGAATTTCCGTTCGCGATGCCCATGACGAGGGCGCGCTTGCCGTGGAGGATCTTCGATTGAATGGCAGCTTTGGTCAGTTCATTCGGTTGATCGTTCATGACCTTGCTCTCGTGCGTCGTTTGTCACCGGTGTGACGAGCGGATCCTCGCCTCGCCGCCACCTCGGGGCGGTCTTCAGCCCCTCTTTCCGCCGGCGCCACGGTAATGAGCTCGACTTTCGTCTTGTCGTCTGTGTTGTCTTCGGCGAGGAGGCGCCGGATCTCGCCGAGCAGGATGAGCTGCTTCTCGTTGGCCTCGATCTGGCCCTCCAAGCGGTCAAGGAGATCGAGCAGCTTGCGCCGGTCTGCGGAGGTCCGCAGGAGCTTCGGAAGTGCCGTGAGCGCCTTCACCGGTTCGAAGTCGACGATGTAGGATTGCGAGCGGATGATCTCCTGGGCAGCGTCCGCCGGCATGTCGAGAAGACCAATCTCCCGTCCGACGAGTTCGCGCGCCCGTTTCATGGTCGAAAGCCTGCGTCGACCGGTGCCGGCCTTCATCAGCAGGAGCGCCGTCCGGACCATCGCCTTCGTCCGGTCGCCCTCCTCGATATGCGCCAGCGCCTCCTTGACCATGGGAGCATTCCGCGCGTCGACGGGCTCCTCGACAGTCTCTTCCTTGTCCGCTGCGGCGAGGCCGATGCTGACTGGGCCATAAGTGCGAAAGAAGGTGTTTTCGACAGATGCATCGCGCAGGTCGCGATAGAGATCCCACGAAGCGGAGGTGGCAGCGGCCGTCAAGCGCTCCATTCGGACCATCGGGCCATCGTTGTCGCGCGGTGACCGGTTCGCGCGGGCCATGTCGGCCATGCCTCTGAGCGGCCATAGGAAGGGATTGAGATCCGAGACCGCCCAGCGCTGCGCCCGTTGGGGATGCGTGGCCCGCCTCATGGCAGCACCCGTAGGTGTCACCATCGCTGAAACGAGAGGGTGCACGAAGGTTTCATAGGTGGAGGCGAGCGCCTCAGAGGTTGCCTCCACCGTTTTGAACGGCATCTCGTCCTTGCGGCCGTACTTCTGCAGGATCTGAAGATCCTCCACCCGCCGCTCGGTCAGCAGCACGTCGTAGCGCACGCTCCCGTTCGTCTTCTGCTCCTCGACCTGCATGCCGTAGAGTCCCGGCGGAAGATGTTCGATGTACTCGATGAGGTCGACGATCTGCGTGTGCTCGCGCTTGGCAACCGCACCGGACACGAAGATGCCGAGATGGCCGACGCTCTCGTGCATCAGGCCGACGATCACCTGACCGTTCGCCTTGAGGGCTTCCGTGGTCGGGTAGATGTCCGCGACCCAATTGAATGCCTGTTGCGGCGGCGTGATGTTGTCGCCGAGCGAGGCGAACACGATGATGGGTGTTTGAATCGCCCGCAAGTCGAAAGCACGCCCCTCGGACCATTCCGCCTCGCCGTCCGCGAGATTGTTCCCCACGAACAGGTTCTCGACGATCCACCTGATCTCCTGCCGGTCCATCAGGAAGAAGCCGCCCCACCAGCGCTCAAAGTCGAGGAAGCGCTCCGGCTCGGTATCGATTTTGGAGAAGAGGGTGTAATATTTGTCGAAGTACGTGTTGGCGGGGTTGAGGTACTCGAAGTTCTCGACGAGGTGGGCGCCGTCGAACTGGCCAGCGCCAAGATCACTTGCGAAGAGCGCCGGCCACGTGCCGCCGAGAATGCCGCCGGCATAGCGCATCGGGTTCTCGCCATCATTGCCAGCCCAGTACGACATCGGGGCCCCGTTGATGACGATGGGGCCGACGAGGTCCGGCTCCATGGCGCCAACCAGCATGGAGGCCCAGCCGCCCTGGCAGTTGCCGACCACGACCGGCTTGCGGGTCTTCGGATGACGCTCCCCGACCACGCGAAGGAACTCGGCCTCGGCGCGCGAGACATCCGCCAGGGTCTGTCCGGGAACCGGTTCGGGAAAGAAGATCACGCAGTACACCGGGTGCCCCGCCTTGAGCGCCACCCCGACCTGCGAATCCTGCTTGAACCCGCCGATACCCGGCCCGTGACCGGCACGCGGATCGATGATGACGAAGGGCCGGCGCTCCGGATCGGTCCTGGTGCCGTCTGGCGGGATGATGCGCACGAGGGCGTAGTTGGCAGGACGTTTGAAGGTGCGGGCGTCGGCGATGGTCTCCCACTCGAAATCCAGCAGCGGCGGCTTGCCGGCCTTCTCATGGTCGATCCAATTGTTGCCGCGCTGGCGCAACGTGTCCCAGAACAGGATGGAGCGTTGCGTGAAATCGACCCAATACGAACCGGCGTCGCGCCAGAGATCCAGCGGCGTCATCGAACGCATGGACGCATCCGTCCATGGCTCGCTCGCGGCCTTCATCGCGTCGAGATAATGCTGCACGGCGTTTGTGCACCGCTCCTGATAGACTTGAGCGACCTTCGCCTGTGCACGGGCGAGCTCCTCCAGCCATGTCTCTGCTGGACTGTCGTTGCGCCTGGTCTTCTGTTTGACCTGCTGCGTTCCCGTTTGCATTGCTGTCATCCGCATAAGAGGGGCTTCAGAATGAGGTCATCGCTTGCTGTCACCCCATTTGAGGAAGAAACCGATGTCGCCAGGCAGACCGCCCGGCCACTCGATGATCTGCGCCGACAGGCGGAAACCGGCCTCCCTGAGCTGGTCTCGCCAGAGCTCGTAAGCCTGACGCGGCCGCCCGGTCAGGGATTCGGGCCATTCAGGATCCCCGTTGTTGATCGCGCGGCCATGGTCGGTGCATAGCGCGTTGGGGAATCGCATCACCATCAGCTCGGTTTCACCCCGCTCCGCCGCCAGCCGCAATTTTGCCCGCAGGGGCTGCAGAATCTCCTTCAAGCGATCAGGGGTGAGATCGAGCGGCTCCGCCAGCCGCTTGATCAGTTCCTCGCGCGCCTTGCCGGCCTTATCCATTCCGTCGACCGACTTCATGGCTTTCGCCATTTGCATCTCGGTCATGTAGTTGCGCAAGTCGGCCGCTGACATGAACGTCTCGTCACCGAGCACTTGCTGCGCCTTGGATTCGTCTGGCTTGGTCTTCAACGTCACCATAACGTCAGTCTCCCTTTTCAGGATGCGAGCCGGGCCTGCGCAGCGCCGAGCACGCTCCGCGTCTGCCGTGCGATCACCAGTTCCTCGTTGGTGGGGATGACCCAGGCCGTTGGGCCGGAGCCGGTGGAAATCCGTGGTCCTCCGGCGCTGTTGGCGGCCGCGTCGAGGGTGAGACCGGCCCATGCGAGTCCGGCGATCACCTCAGCGCGAGTGGCCACGTCGTTCTCGCCGATTCCGGCCGTGAAGACGAGCCCATCAAGGCCACCGAGTGCCGCGACCAGCGATCCGATTTCACGCGTGATGCGGTAGACAAAGAGGTCGATGGCGCGCTTGGCATCCGCATTGGTTCCGGCATTCGTCCGCAGCACGCGCATGTCATTCGATAGACCCGAAACGCCGAGAAGTCCGGACTTGGTGTAGAGCATGCGCTCGGCGGCTTCCGGGCTGAGCTTCATCTCCCGCAACATGAAGAAGACGACACCGGCATCGATGGCACCGCAGCGCGTTCCCATCGGGAGGCCGTCGAGGGCGGAGAAGCCCATCGTCGTCGCAATGCTGACGCCATCCTTGAAGGCGCAGAGACTCGCACCGTTGCCGAGATGCGCCACGATCACCCTGCCCTCTTTCAGGCGTGGATCGTAATCCTTCAGGACGGACGCGATGTAGTCGTAGGACAATCCATGGAAACCGTAGCGCCGCACGCCGCTCTCGCGCATCTCGCGCGGCAATGCGAACAGGCTCGCGATATCAGACTGCGTCTGGTGGAAGGCCGTGTCGAAGCAGGCAACCTGCGGCATCCCCGGAAGGCGCCGCCGAACGATCCTAATCGGCTCCAGGTTGTGGGGTTGGTGCAGAGGTGCGAGCGGCACCAACGTTTCAAGCTTCTTGATAATGGCTTCGTCGACCAGAACCGGGCTGGAGAAAGCCTCGCCGCCATGGACGACACGATGCCCGATGGCCACGGGCTTGCGGTCGTCCTTAAACTGGCTCAACCACGAGACGAGGTGAATCAAAGCTTCCTCGTGCCCGAACCGATCCCCGGAACCCCACGTCATCTCGTCGAGGAGTGCGCTGTTCGTGTCCTTGACCAGGAAATGCGCCGATCCCCCAAGCCCTTCATAGAGGCCCTTCCAGACGAGCCGCGGCTCCTCGCCGTCCTGCAGGTCAAAGACCTGGAACTTGAGGCTCGACGACCCTGCGTTGAGAACGATGAGGACGGGGATCATAGCTCAAACCTCCGGGATGGCGAGCCGGGTGCGCTGCGCGTCAGCCACAAGCGAGGCGATGGCGCAGGAGGCGAGCCGGGTGATGTTTGAGTCGGCCCGGCTCGTGAGGATAATCGGAACGCGGGCTCCCAGCACGATGCCGGCGGCATCCGCGTCGGCCAGAAAGGTCAGGCTCTTGGCGAGCATATTGCCGGCTTCGAGATCCGGAACCACGAGCACGTTTGCCTGCCCGGCCACCGGCGACTGGATCTTCTTGATAGTCGCAGCACCGAGATCGATGGCATTGTCGAGCGCGAGAGGACCGTCGAGGATCCCACCTGTGATCTGGCCACGGTCGGCCATCTTGCAAAGCGCTGCGGCCTCAATGGTCGAGGGCACCTTCGGGTTGACCGTCTCCATGGCCGACAGAATCGCCACTCGCACCTGGTCGACCCGCAACGCCCGGGCCAGGTCGATGGCGTTCTGGACGATGTGGACCTTGTCCTCCAGTGTCGGCGCGATGTTGACGGCAGCATCGGTGATGATGAGCGCGGTGTCGTGCCCGGGCACGTCCATGACGAAGCAATGGCTGATCCGACGCGCAGTCCGCAATCCGCCCTCGCGGCGGACCACGGCGCCCATGAGTTCGTCCGTGTGCAGGCTGCCCTTCATTAGCGCCTCGGCTTGGCCGGATCGCACGAGGTCGACAGCAGCCTCCGCCGCCGCATGGCTGTGTGGGGCTTCGACGATGCGCATCATGGAGATGTCTTTGCCGAGCGCCTCCGCCGCGGCCATGATCTTGGGCCGCGGCCCGACGAGGATCGGCTCGATAAGGCCGAGCCCGTCCGCCTCAAGCACCGCACTCAGGGAGGCCTGATCGCAGGGGTGCACCACCGCAACCTTCAGTCTCGAGACGGATTGCGCGGCCGCTACCAGCCGATCATACTTGTCATGTTGCCGCTGGCCGTGCTGAGACCCGTCGTGGACTGTAACTGCAACCGTCATGATTGCCTCCCCATTATGCACGCGATGGGCTGTCGCCATTGGTGGCCGAGTGTGCGAAGAGACCTGCAGGAGCGGGACTTAATCCCATGTCCGTGAAAGCTCGGCTTGTCTTGCAGGCCGAGTATGGTCGCTTCCAACGCTGCTGCTTGACCCGTTGGGCCACCGGATTGACAGTTTTGGACTGCCATGTGGGAAATGAGCGGGAGCAGCCTCCGGCCGCTCTTGGAGGAGTCGCATGGCTCGATTCCTGCTGCCCGCGGGAAGACTTGATCACGGATATTTGTTCGACTGGGCTGAGCGTTCAGCGAGGTACAGACTGAGACGGCGCCTTTTCCGGAGCCGTCGCGGTTTCTGAATTCGTGGATGGGCGCTACGCCACGCTGAAGGGGTTTGTCCTGACCATCGCCTGAAGGCCCGCGTGAAGGCGCTTAGCTCGGAGTATCGCAGGACCGCCGCGATCTGACTCAGCGCCATGTCCGTATTCTCCAGCAGCTCGCACGCAATCTCGAATCGAACCTCATTGGCGACCTGCCGGAACGCGAGGCCCTCAATGCGCAGGTGACGGTTCAAGGTGCGCCGATGCATCGAGAAGAGACGGGCGACCGTGACGGCGGAGCAGGTGTCCCTGAGCAGTTCAATCCGGAGCACGCGACGCAGATCCTGGATGAAGGGGCCCGTGTTGTGGGATGAGTACGGTCCGTCTACCCTGCTGGTGGGTGGCATCTCCATGGCTCCTTCCCCCTCCTGCCAGCCTTGGTGCTGTCCGATCGGCCACATTCTAGCCTCCTCCATCCGCCTGCTTGATCGCTTGAGACTTCCTCTTGACAATTGGTGATCGAGGATGGGCTTTGAGCCCATCCGGACTATTCCGGTGGCGCGGTTTTGATGAGCTTGAGCGCCTGATGCGCAGCGGCCGGCTCGGCGTCGTCGCGTCCTGACACCTGCACCGTCGGGAAAGCGAACTTGATCCCATTTTCCTCGAAGACCTTCTTGAGCATCCCGTAGGCCTTGCGCCGGATCACAAATTGCTCGCCCGGACGTGTCATCATCTTCATGCGCAACTGGATGGCGAACTCGCCGAACTGCTCCACGCCCTGCATCTTGAGCGGCTCGATGATATTGGGCGCACATTCCGGATCTGCCGCGAGGTCTTTACCCACCTGCTTGATGACCTTCTTAGCCTTTTCGAGATCGGTATCGTAGGTGACATTGATGGTCATCTTATCGATAACCCAGTCGCGGCTCATGTTCTCGACCGCCCCGAGTTGTCCGTACGGGACCGTGAAGACAGGGCCGCGATGGTGCCGCAGTTTCACTGAACGGAAGCCGAGCTTCTCCACAGTGCCTTTATAGCTGCCGCTCTGGATGTACTCGCCGACCCGGAAGGCATCGTCGAGCAGATAAAAGATGCCGCTGATGACGTCCTTGACCAAAGTCTGCGATCCAAATCCGATCGCAACGCCGAAAATCCCCGCGCCTGCGATCAGCGGGCCGATCTCCACCCCCAGTGACGAGAGAGCCATCAGCACGGCCACTGTGGCCAGGGCGATGAACGCAGCCATCCGGAACATCGGCAGCAAGGTCCGAATCCGCGCCTGACGCAAGGCAGCCTCGCTGCCCGGCGGGGCCGCAGCCTGCAAGGTCAACAGACGCTGGTCGATCTGTGTCCTCAATACCTGCCAGAGGAGGTCGGCCACCAGCAGGATCACAATGCTGCTCAAGGCGCCCCGCACCAGCCGAGTCACAGCCGTGTCGCGGCTGGTCATCTCGCCCAGGTCGATCCCCCAGACCCAGCCGAGAAACAGGGCAGCCCCGACGATCAGAAGAGCCCGGATACCCCGATCCAGATAAACAGCCCCGAGTTCGTGATGATTGGCGGCCTCCGCACCCTCAGGCGGCCGCAGCAGGTGGCGGGCGGAACGTTTGGTGATCCTCACCGCTTGCGGCAGCACGATAGCCACGACCAGCAGCCAGAACACGCGCATCAGGCCCGCGACCCACAATCCCCACAGAACGACGAGGTAGAGCGACAGCATCCACGTTCCGAGAGCATGGTGACGCCGAGATCGTTCCGATGCCTCTGAGGTAATCGCGGGAGGAGATGGCTGTCGCCAGACGGCCACGACCGCAATGGCCAGGAGACCAATCCCCAGGACGTACGCCACCAGCTGGCGCCCTTCGGGCGAGAATCCAAGGGTGCTCACAAGCTCTATCGTCGCCCATCCGAACGCGAACCAGCCAACGAACAGCACGATGTAGCGGTACCAGAACCGTGCCGATCCGTCGGTCATGGGAATGGCTCGAATAACGTCAGGATCGTGGTGGCCGACCACCCGGGGGGAGAGCAGGACCCGGCCAATCAGGAGGGCAAACCGCAACAGAAACGCCGCAAACAGATAGGCGAGCACGATCCGCCTCAGCAGCGGCGGCCAGTCGAAGACGAGGAAGGCACCGATGCTTCCCAACGCGAAAAGTGCGACATAGGCTAGGCCGAACACCAGATGCATGGCGATCATTCGCACGCGCTCATTCGCTGTTTCGACCGGACGGGACAGGGACCGCTGGCGCGCGGACGCCGTCACTCTCCTGAGGATCCATTCGGCTCCGGCGCCGAGGCCGAGGAAGCCGAGCACGAGGAGAGCAACATCGAAGATGGATCGGCTTTGAAGCTCCTGCGACAGCAGACCGGCGGCCCGCTTGACCTCTTGGGGCAAGCGAGGCACCGCGGCTGCGAGAGCAGCCAGATGCGCGCGCATCGCCTCGACGCGCGTCGCCAGCAATTCGGAGTTCATAGCCTGCGGTTGCGGTGAGGTCGTATCGCTTGGGATTGCCGGCGGTTTCTGCTGGTCGATCCACGCACGAGTGGCCGGATCATCCATCAGCCGGAGAAGCTCCTGAACCTGCGGCGGAGGATTTGCCGGAGCAGCTTGGGCGCGGGCCGGACCTGCACCGGCCTGAACAATGATCAGGAACATCAGTCCCCATAAAGTGCCGGCCAAAATCCGCGTTTGGATTGAACCCACAATGCGCTCCTATCCATCAGGTTCAGCTACGGGCAGCGGTAGACGATCTGGCCGTAGGAGTTCACAACCTGCTGGCAACCTGGGGCGGCGTAGTAGTACGCTCCGGCCGCAGCGGCGCCAGCAGCCGCCCCATAGGCGACACTCCTGCGGGTGGTCCGCCTGGCCACTCCAGCATAGCTCATGGGCGTCGCGGGACGGCCAACCCTTGCCTCCGCCTGGCTGATGAACGAGCCAGGCGAAACGGGTCTGTCGCCGGCCCATAGGAGAGCCGCGCCGGCGGCCAGCAACGCGACCCCCGCAAGACGTATCGGCTTGAGGTTAGTCATTTGGCACCTCCGGGAATCACGCCTGCTGGAATGTCATCGATGTCGTTGAGGAGAGTGATCGCGACGCCGCTGGAGCCTTGCGGTGGCTTGAACGCGAACGCATCCGGTGCCGGGCTGACGCCAATCTTCCAATCCCGCAGCCGCAATGTGTATTGGGGCGCTGAGCCGACCGCCTTGCTCGTAATGACATATTTGCGCGGCACCGGCCGGTCGCCGACCTCTACCCAGATCTGCCAGTCGGTGTCGAGGTTGCGAAAGGCGAGATGCTCGCACTCAACGCCCTCGACGACCCCGCGTCCGACATGCTTTGCCTCCAGCACGCCAGCCATCAACTCCTCGTAGGGCTTCGCCAGCAGGAGATCAGCCCCTGGAAGTTCGAGCGGAGCCTCGGTTCGAAGCCTGTCGACAACCTCATCGAACGTCCCCGCTGCAGGAACCTGGGCGAACCTGTTGCCGCCACGGTCATAGACCGTCACATTCGACCCATCTGAGATCAATTCGACATCGGCGTAGCCGCCGATGCGGCTGACGCGGAACTTGTTCGGACGGTTCAGGGTGATGTCGCCCGAGGCGCTGAACTGGATCTTCTCAACGGCCGGGGTCACGACTTCGACATCGGCATCGTACTTCAGCGATAGGTTCTCCTGACGGCTGACGTAATCGGCCATGGCTTTCAGAATGGTCTCGGCCTGTCCCTCCGCCGCCCATACGGCGGGCGCAGGAGCACCCGTGATGGCCATGGCGGCGAGCAGCGCTAACGCGGACTTTGTGGGCACAGCGCTCGAATGCGAAGAGATCCGTCGGTTCATCGTGTGATCCTCCCTGGAGTTCTTCTGGGAGCGAAACGGTGGGAACACCCGTGCGCCCCGCCGGATCAACAGCCCGCAGGATCACTTTAGGTCCGCCAGAGCCCATTGCTTGACTGGCCGGGACAATCGCTTGACAGTTTTGGCCGCCTGCGCGTCAGTTCGAGTGGCCGTCACCTCGCCAAGCCTTAGGCGTCCGACCCGACCAGCGTCGGAACGCTCGCGTAAAGGCGCTGGCCTCCGAATAGCCGAGCGCAGCCGCGATCTGCCCGAGTGGCACCTGAGTGTCCTGCAGCAATTGACGCGCAATCTCGAACCGGACCTCATTGGCAATCGCCCGGTAGCCCATGCCGCCGTCCTTGAGGCGCCGGCTCAGGGTGCGGCGGTGCATCGCCAGCAGGTCGGCGATGTCGTCAGCCGAGCAGTGATGGCTGGTCAGACGCGTGCGCAGCAACCGCCGAATGTCGTCCGAGAACTCGGATCCTGGATCGCCCTTCATTTGCTCGAGCCGCTCCTCCAGCAGGGCGCGCACCACGGAGTCGGCCCCGGCGATCCGAAGGTTCAGGTCGCAGGCTGGAAAAACAATTGCTGCAATCTCCTGGTTGAACCTGACGGGAGCCCGATAATGGCGCCGGTACGGCTCCAGATCCGTCGGGGTGGCCCGGGGCAGCAGCACCTCGGCCGGTTTCCAGTCAGATCCGCATAGGGCGCGCATAGCGTTGACGGTGACCGCAATGGCTCCGTCCGAGATCTGGTCAGCACTCTCAGCATCGGACTGATAAACCAAATAGGTGAAAAGGGCCATGCCCTGGCTGATGTTGAGCGACGGCACGGCGCCCCGGTTCTGGATGCTGAGGTTTGACACGAGCGCACGCAAGGCGTCGCCTACCGTCTCAGAATGCTGCATCAGGCGCCCGACCATGCCGAGGGAGAGGATCGTGGCGCGCCGACCGACCAGCAGCCCGAAATGAGGACATTTGGTGCGGGCTACGCTCAGGGTGAGCAGTCGGCCCAAGGCTGCATGGGGGATCACATTCGCGCCATCGTCGAACAGGAGCGGATTGAGCCCGGCCTCTCGGATGATCGGATCGGGATCGAGGCCGAAGTCCCGGAGGGTCGGGACGATCTCCTTGGCAACCCCTAGGTGGATGTAGCCGGGGGGGAGCGTCCGCCTGGGTTCCGCCGGAATGTCCGGTGAGACTGATTCAATCTTCTCTCGGCCGGTACTCGTGAACGGAGTCACGATGCTTTTGGTCATCGTCATGGCCGCCTCGCCAAATTCTCAGAGGTCAACTTCTAACGGTTACCGCGGAACTGCACGGCAGGCATGATCGAACGCGTCAGCGAGAAACAAGGCTCAGAGCAGCATCGAGCAATTCGGCCTCTGATAAGTGTTATATTGGTTAACCTCCAATTGAGGCGATTTGGTGAAGCTTGCTTGGCTTCATGTCCGATCTGGTCAAGGACTTGTCTCAAAGCGTCAAGCCCTTCGGATCAATCCGCGCAATGATGATAGGCCCGTGCAGGCCGGCATGGAGATCCGGACCCGAGCGGACCATGGAGGACTGCGGATGGGCCTAAACCAGCTGATCAGCGTTCTCGTCGCCATCACGCTGATCGAGATGATGTTTGCAACGGGCCTTAGCGTCGGTTTCAGGGACGTCATCCGTGCGGCGCGCGCGCGGCGGATGCTTCTTGGCGCTGGCCTGGCGAACTACATGGTCGTCCCCTGTGCCGCCGTTCTTCTCATCGTCCTCGTGGATGCCGATCCCATGGCTGCCGCCGGCATCCTGATCCTCGCCGTATGCCCGGGCGCGCCCTATGGCCCACCCCTGACAGCCCTCGCCCGAGGAGAGACCGCAACCTCCGTAGGATTGATGGTGATCCTGGCGGGGTCGTCGATGCTCATGGCTCCCCTTCTTTTGTCCCTTCTTCTGCCCCTCACCACGCAGGGAGCGGACCTGCATGTGGATCCCTCCGGAATGCTCGGAGCCATTCTGTTGAGCCAGTTCCTCCCCCTGTGCGCGGGGCTCGCTGTCAACCATTGGCGGCCGGATTGGGCCGCGAGCCTGCTCGCCCCGGCAGTTGCCGTCGGCAAGGTTCTCAATGCGGCAACCCTGGCTGCGATCCTCACCGCGTATCTTCCGCAACTGCTGGACATCCGGCTTGGCGGGATTCTCGCCATGCTGATGCTGCTGGGCGTCAGCCTTGGGGCTGGTTGGTGTGCGGGCGGGCGCCGAGACGAGGCCCGCAGGGCAGTGGCGCTCACAACCTCAATCCGCAACGTCGGCCTTGGCTTGGTCATCACAGCCGGCGGTTTTGCCGGTCCATCCGCCGTTACGGCGGTGCTGGCTTATGGGCTCGTGCAACTGCTCGGATCATTCCTGTTGGCCTTGTGGTGGCGGCAAAGCCCATTGCTAGTGGAGATGCGGCCGAATGGTCAGGCAAAGACGCAATGAGGCGTTCTTGATCCAGTCATGCAAAGCAATGACGGAAGGAGTCTGCGATGAACCAACGAGACGCCTTGAAGCAGAAGCAAACCGCTGCCGAAGAGACGAATGATCCGGCTCCAGCCATGAAGCGAAAGGAATTCGAGAGCGAGCTGAGACGGCTCCAGGTGGAGCTCGTGCGCCTGCAAACCTGGGTCAAGGCGACAGGCGCCAGGATCATCGTGATCTTCGAAGGCCGGGACACGGCCGGAAAAGGCGGGGTGATCAGTCGGATCACCCAGCGGGTCAGCCCCCGGGTTTTCCGGCATGTTGCCCTGCCGGCGCCGACCGAGCGCGAAAAGAGCCAGCTCTACATTCAGCGCTACATTGCCCACTTCCCGGCAGCCGGCGAGATCGTCCTGTTCGACCGGTCCTGGTACAACCGTGCTGGGGTCGAGCGCGTGATGGGCTTCTGCGGTGACGACGAATACGAGCGTTTCATGCGCCTCGTGCCGTCCTTCGAGCAGGAGATCGTCGACAATGGCATCATCCTGCTCAAATACTTTCTCGATGTCAGCCAGGATGAGCAGCGCCGGCGGTTCGCCGACCGCATCGACGACCCCGTGAAGCATTGGAAGCTCAGCCCGATGGATACCGAGTCGGTGCGCCGCTGGTGGGACTACACCCTCGCCTATCAGAGCATGCTGCGTGGAACCGACACGTCGAGCTGCCCCTGGTACATCGTGCCCTCGGACGACAAGCGTCGGGCCAGACTGAATCTGATCGCGCACATGCTCGGCCAGATCCCTTACAAGAAGGTCAAAGTCGAGCTGCCAAAGGTGCCGAAGGCCGAGCCGCGGCCGAAGGGAGCCGAAGACGGGCTGCCCGCAACGCACATCGTGCCGTCACGGTATTGAAGACTGCGCGGCCGGAGACACAGGAGGGCGGAACAGGATGGCCGCTCGTGATCGCAAAGGGGCCTTGCCAGGATGGAGGGAGGCAGCCTCGACCGCGCGCGCGAGCGAAGGCACGACTGGTGATGTCGATGGATGGCTGCGCTGGATGCCGGGATTGCAAACCCTGCTCCGGTACGAGGCGGGATGGTTGGGCCACGATCTCGTGGCCGGACTGGTGCTGGCGACAATGCTGGTTCCGGTCGGAATCGCCTACGCCGTGGCGTCCGGCCTGCCGGGGATCTGCGGCCTTTATGCCACGATCGTCCCGTTGCTTGTTTATGCCGTGTTTGGCCCGAGCCGCATCCTTGTTCTCGGCCCGGACTCGGCCCTTGCCGCCGTCATCCTCGGCGTCGTGCTTCCGCTGTCCGGCGGGGATCCGCAGCGTGCCGTCGCCCTGGGCGGCATGATGGCTCTCGTATCGGGAACGGTGTGCATCCTAGCTGGAATGGCACGTCTGGGCTTCGTAACCGAACTCCTGTCAAAGCCGATCCGCTACGGCTACATGAACGGCATCGCCCTGACTGTGATGATCAGCCAGCTGCCCAAGCTTTTCGGCTTCTCGGTCGAAACTACGGGACCGCTGCGGGATCTGTGGGCCACTGGCGAAGCGATCCTGGAAGGCAGGACGAACTGGGCGGCTTTCGCAATTGGGAACGCGACGCTGGTGGTGATCCTGCTGCTGCGGGGCAGCAAGCGGGTGCCCGGCCTCCTGGTTGCTGTGGTCGGTGCAGCCATCCTCGTTGGCACGCTCGATCTTGCGGAACGCCATGGCGTGGCGATCTTGGGATCGCTTCCGCAAGGTCTTCCCGGCTTCGCAATCCCCTGGATCGGGGTCAACGACATCGTTCCCGTGCTGATCGGGGGCTGCGCCGTTGCCCTGGTGTCGTTCGCCGACACCAGCGTGCTCTCCCGCGCCTATGCCGCACGGCTCGGCACGAAAGTCGATCCCAACCAGGAGATGGTGGGACTTGGTGCCGCCAACCTGGCGACCGGCTTCTTCCAGGGATTTCCCATCAGCAGCAGCAGCTCGCGTACGCCTGTCGCCGAGGCTGCCGGAGCCCGCACGCAACTGACAAGCGTTGCGGGTGCGCTTACCATTGCCCTGCTGCTGCTCGTGGCTCCCAACCTCCTGCGCAACCTTCCTACGGCGGCCTTGGCCGCCGTCGTCATCGCTTCCGCCATCGGATTGTTCGAGGTGACGGATCTCAGGCGGATCTATCGCATCCAACGCTGGGAATTCTGGCTGTCGATCACCTGCTTCGTCGGCGTGGCCGTGTTCGGTGCCATTCCTGGGATCGGCTTAGCAATCGTGATCGCGGCCATCGAGTTCTTGTGGGACGGCTGGCGTCCCTACTCTGCGATCCTGGGCCGCCCTGCCGGCGTCGAGGGCTATCATGACGTCACACGCTACCCCGAGGCTCGTCGTATTCCTGGCCTCGTCCTGTTCCGCTGGGACGCTCCTCTGTTCTTCGCCAACGCGGAACTGTTCCGCGAACGCGTTCTCGCCGCAGTGGCGGAATCGCCAACTCCTGTTCGAAGCGTCGTGGTCGCGGCGGCGCCCGTCACCAGCATCGATGTAACCGCCGCCGATGCTTTAACCGAGCTCGATCAGGCCTTGCAGGCGAAGGGTATCGAGTTTTGCTTCGCCGAACTGAAGGACCCGGTCAAGGATAAGCTGAAGAGGTTCGGCCTGCAGGCATGGTTCGACGAAACGCGGTTCTTCCCGACGATCGGAGCGGCCGTGTCTCGCTATCTTGAGGCCCGGGATGTGAACCGCAAGGCCGAGGGTTGACACCATGCCTGTCGAGATCGAGCGCAAGTTCCTGGTAACGCACGATGGATGGCGCAATCAGGCACCCGGCCAACGATACTTCCAGGGCTATCTCTCCAGGGGCGAGGTCACAGTCCGGGTCCGCAGTGCCGGTTCACGCGCCTTTCTGACCATCAAGGGAGTTGGCAACGGCCTCGTCCGACCCGAGTTCGAATACGAAATTCCCGTGAATGAGGCGGAAGAGTTGCTCCAGCTCTGCCATCGTCCCCTGATCGAGAAGGTGCGCCACCAGATCCCATATGCCGGCATCGTATGGCATGTGGATGAGTTCGCCGGAGAGAATGCGGGATTGGTCTTGGCGGAAGTCGAACTCTGCGATGCCGAGCAGCTGGTGTCATTGCCCGACTGGATCGGCGAGGAAGTGACCTCGGACCAGCGCTACCGCAACTCGCGCCTTATGGATGAGCCGCAGGGGGATCGCCAGGACAGGCAGCCCACCGGCGCGCCGCCTTCCCCCAGATGACCAGATGCTCAGGGTGGCCTTCGGTCAGGTCGCCCGACATTCCGGCCGGCCGCTTGCGACCCCGCGAGGGTTCGAGGTGGGCACCGGCAGTCCCGCGAAAAGCTCATCTGGGATACCGGGGCCGGAGGGTCTTGCGAGCGAAGGCTTGCGCACAGCTGCGCTTCGGTCAATGATCGGCGCATGAAGCTGCCCTCGCTCCTGCTGGCCGCCGGCCTAGCCTTGATGTCCGCGCCAGCCGGCGCGTCTCCCATGCTGCTGGTGGACGCGTCCTCCGGCGACATCCTCGCCGCTCAGGAGGCAACCCGCTCCTGGCATCCGGCCTCGCTCACCAAGCTGATGACGGCGCATCTGGCCCTCACGGCGGTTCAATCGGGCCGGCTCACGATGGACAGCTCCATCGTCCTGAGCGCCAAGGCCGCGGCTCAGAAGCCGTCCAAGCTGGGCGTTCCGCCAGGCACCTCGCTCCGGCTGGAAGATGCGCTCCTCGTCATGATGGTCAAAAGCGCCAACGACGTTGCGGTCGCTATCGCGGAAGCCGTCGGCGGAAGCGAGCCATCGTTCGTCAATGCGATGAACATGGAGGCGAGACGCCTCGGGATGAGCGGGACGCGCTTCGTTAATGCCAATGGCCTGCACGACGATCGCCAAGTGACCAATGCGAGAGATATGGCCGTGCTGATGCTGGCAATCCTGAGCTATCATGGAGACCATGCCGACCTTTTCCGGACGTCTGCTGTCACGGTCAACGGCCGCATGCTCAAGAACACCAACAAGCTGGTCGAGGACTACGCCGGTCTCGAGGCGACGAAGACCGGCTATGTGTGCGCCTCCGGTTTCAACGTGGCCATCTCGGCCGTCCGCGGGGGCAGGCGAGTTGTCGGCGTGGTCCTCGGCTCCCCCAGTGCGGCAGCACGGACCCGGATCATGCGGGATCTCCTCGACAGCGGCTTCGCGGGAGAGACGGGGTCCCTTGGCAACTTGCGCACGGTGAAGGCCGATGCGCCGGCGTCGGGCATGGACCTACGTCATCGCAAGTGCGGCCGACAGGAACCTGGGATTGGGACCACAGCCGCCATCGGTGGAGATGTGAAGTCTGCAGGAGCCTCGCAGCTTCGCCGCTGACGAGCCTACCGACGCATCAACCAAGAGAGCCGGTGCGACTAAAAGAATCGATCAGCATCCAGACCTCGAGCATGAGGGCCGAGGCGATGAGGAATCTCTAGTTTTCGCCTAACGCCCCATGTCTGGTGATGGTAGGAAGATCGTCGCACAGGCCTGCACCACCCGGCGGTCCGGCTGGGGTTCAGTGAGAGCTGGGCCGAGCCTGGTCATTCGAAACAGCCTCTGATCTGCTCCTGCAGTTCCTCAAGCGCTGCAACGTACGGCGCACGGCGTTCCTGATGGTCGCGCCAAAGCTCGGCGATCTTCCTGCGCTTGAGGCTCTCGTCGCCGAAGCTGCGTTCGATGGCTTCGAGCCTCCGCTCACAGGCACAGTCGATGTCGGCCAAGTCGGCCAATAGCGACTGAAGCCGGGGCAGAATATCGGGCGAATACACTCGATCCACGCGCGATGATTCCTGGGATTGCAGGTGCTGCACATCTGTTGGCATGGCTTCCTCCGCTGTTGTTCTGTTTCTTACAGCGTCCGCCGCAACGACTAACCTAAGTTAAGCAGAAGAATCAGGTTAACCTGAGGCAGCTTGGCGGCAACTGTTCCCCGCACTGCTCACTGCCCTCTGTGCTGCTCACGGAAGGCACACCCGGAACATGAGAGTGAAACTACGCGAAGGCAGATGGATAACTGGACAGACGGCTTCAGGCGACATGGTCCCAAATATCGTCCTGCGGTTCGTAGCCGATGAGCCGGCATGTGCTCTCGATGTCCCATGGCATAGTTCGATTGGCAGACATGCCATTGACGATAATGCCGAGTTGCGGCCAAGGCGCTGCATCAGCGAGGAGCGCCCGCTCGATGACGGCGGTGAAATCCCGGTTCGAGAGCCACATGTTCCGGAACCACCGCAGATCTCGTTCGGTATCCGGGCCGGCATTCATGTCCTCGCCCGGCAAGCCGGACGTGTTGATCGTCTCCGGCCTGTTCTCCCCCGGCTGACACCAGCCGATCCGAACGCAGACGCTGGTGAGCGCCCCGTTGGACCGGTGCGCCTCGGCAAGACAGGCGCGCTCGCCCATGAGCTTGGACGCCGCGTAGGCAAAGCCCTGGAGCATCTCCCGGCCGTTGAACCAGCGCGTTCCCGGTCCCGGCGGGAGAGACGTCGTCAAGGCGCCGGGAGCCAGGGTATCGGCCAGAGGTGCGTCCTTGTATTGCCCCATCACATGGTTCGAGGACGCGAACACGATCCGTTGCAATCCGGCCCGACTGACCGCAGCCAGCAGGGCTAGGGTCATGTCGAATGAGGCGCAGGCATCGCTCCAAGGAGCGTCGGGATACGGGTTCTGGGCTGCGAAATGCACCGCGGCATCGACCCCGGCCAAAGCCTCGTGCCACTGCACGTCGGATGGGTCCGCAAGATTGGCCTCAACCCATTGCACGCGCGCCATGGGTATGGCGAATTGCGGTGCCGTACGGTCGAGCGCAACGATCCGCTCGCACCAGTCGTGAGACAGGAGATGGGCGATCAGCTTCTGACCGAGATTGCCTCCCGCGCCTGTAATGAGGACGGAACGAACCGGTTTTCGGGAAATCATGCTCGAACTGGCACTCCGTGATGATATTCGATGGGCCGGATCGCGCTGCCGGAGCCGGCCGTCACCAGTTGGTCACCGAGCCGTCCCGCCTCCTCAGATGCGGCGCTTCCCAGAACTCGAAGCTCTGCCTCGCAATCAGCTCCTCGTTCACCTCGATCCCGAGACCGGGCGCGTCCGGAACGGGATAATGCGCCCCTTCCAGCCGCGGCTGAACCGGAAAGAAATCGGAGTTGTCAAATCCGAGATGCGTCTCCGCGGGGCTCGCGCGGGTTTCGAGCCAGGAAAAGTTCGGCACGGCTGCCGAGAAGTGGATGGTTGCGGCCGTGCAGATGGGCCCGAGCGGGTTATGCGGCATCATGTCGACGTAATGGGTTTCGCTCCAGGCCGCGACCTTCATCGATTCCGTCAGTCCGCCGACATTGCAGACGTCGAGGCGATTGAATTGGTGGATGTCGCGCTCGATATAGGGCTGGAACTGCCATTTCGAAGCGAACTCCTCGCCGATGGCGAAGGGAATATCGGTCAGGCGGCGCAGGGCCTCATAGGAACCCGGGGACTCGTCGCGGATCGGTTCCTCAAGGAAGTCGAGGGTGCCGGATGGCATCTTTTGGCAGAAGCTCGCAGCCTCAGCGACGCTGAGGCGATGATGATAGTCGATGCCGAGAACGATGTCCTCGCCTAGCGCCTCGCGGGCCTTCACGCACCATTTCGCGGTTGTCGCGATATGCTCGCGCGGTTCGTAGATGTCTTTGTTCTCGTGGCCGGAGGGTGAGAGGCGCATGGCGATCCAACCGTGCTCGACCAGCATCTGGGCCTGTTCGATCATTGCCGGACCGGGCTCCGCGAAGGTGGTGGCGAAGGTTGGAATACGGTCGCGCTGCTTGCCCCCGAGCAGTTCATAGACAGGCACGCCGAGTGCCTTGCCCTTGATGTCGTGGAGCGCGATGTCGATTGCCGAGATTGCCGCCTGCAGCACGCGACCGCCCTCAAAGTACTGGCTGCGGTACATTTCCTGCCACAGGGCACCAATCTTGAATGGGTCGCGCCCACGCAGGAATTCGGCATAATGCTCGAGTGCGCCGACAACGGCCCTTTCACGGCCGGACAGGCCGCTCTCGCCCCAGCCAAAGATGCCCTCGTCCGTCTCGACCTTCACGAGAAGCTGATTCCGGATGCCAACCTTGACAGCATAGCTCTTGATAGCTGTGATCTTCATTGTGTCCTCGGATTACCAATGCCACAGGGTACCGTCTTCAAGACGGTTCACGGGCAGATACGCGCGTTGGTAGGGGTATTTTTCTGCAAGCTTCTCGTCGATATCGACACCGTGTCCGATGGCTTCGCCCGGATGCAGATAGCCGTCGGACAGGCTCCAGGCGCTCGGGAAGACTTCAAGGATCTCTGGCAGATAGCCAGAATATTCCTGGATGCCAAAATTGGGCACCCACAGGTCGAGGTGGAGGTTGGCCCCAAGGCAGATCGGGGACATGTCCATCGCCCCGTGGCAGGCGGTGCGAACATTGTAGACGCTCGCGAAATCCATGATGCGGCGCAGCGCCGTCACACCACCCGCGTGCACGGTTGTCATGCGGATGTAATCGATGAGCTGCTCTTCCATGAGAAGCCGAGCATCCCAGATGGTGTTGAACACCTCGCCCACGGCGAGCGGGGTCGTGGTGTGCTTGCGGATCAGCCTGAAGCCTTCCTGGTGCTCAGCGGCCACCGCATCCTCGAGCCAGAAGAGGCGTGCGAACTCAAGATCATTGCCGAGCCGAGCCGCCTCGATGGGCGTGAGGCGATGATGGGTGTCGTGCAAAAGTTCGATGTCCCAGCCATGCGCCTCGCGCACCGCCTTGAAGAGCTCGGGGACATAGCGCAGGTATCTGGATGTCGACCAGGTTTCCTCGTGTGGGACCGCATCGTCGAGAGCATTGTTCGTCACCGACTTCGCGCCCGTGCCATAGACGTCCGGAAGTCCGGGAATGCCGACCTGGACGCGGATGGCTTTGTAGCCCTGCTCCTTGCGGATGCCGACAGCCTCCACCGCCTCGGCGATGTCGCGGCCCTGAGCATGCGTGTAGCACAGCACCTTCTCGCGGCTCGCACCGCCGAGAAGCTGATAGAGGGGCATGTTGGCGGCCTTCGCCTTGATGTCCCAGAGCGCGGTATCGATGCCGGCAATCGCCGCCATGGTCACGGGACCGCGCCGCCAGTAGGCGCCTCTGTAGAAGTACTGCCAGATGTCCTCAATCCGACTTGGATCGCGGCCGATCAAGAGCGGTGCCAGATGGTCCTGCAGATAGGCGACGACAGCCAGTTCCCGGCCGTTCAGCGTCGCATCGCCGACGCCGGTCAGCCCCTCATCGGTAAAGATCTTGACCGTAACGAAATTGCGGCGCGGCGAGCAGACGATAATTTTGACGTCGGTAATTTTCATCGATTTATCCGTTGGCTTAAACCGTGCGGACGGAATCGTACCGGAACCGGTTGTGAATGCGCCGATTGCGTGGATCGGGATGGGGAATGGCGGAGAGGAGCGCTCGGGTATAGCCATGCACGGGGTTGTTGACGACCTGATCGGTCTCGCCCACCTCGACGATCTTGCCGCGGTACATGACCGCGACACGGTCGCACATGTAGCGGATCACCGACATGTCATGGGAGATGAACACGTAGGAGAGCCCAAGCTCATCCTGCAGCTTCATCATAAGGTCGAGCATCTGCGAACGCAGTGAAACGTCAAGGGCGGAAGTTGCCTCGTCGGCAATGATGAGGCGCGGTTTCAACGCGATCGCCCGGGCAATGCCGATGCGCTGTCTCTGCCCGCCGGAGAAGGCATGCGGGTAACGCTCGCGCCAGGCCGGCTCCAATCCGACCTGCTGCATCAAATCGGCGACCCGGTCGTTGAGCTCCCTGCCCTTCATGCCGGCGATTTTCAGCGGCTCGGCGATAATATCGCCGACGGTCTTACGAGGACTGAGCGAGCCCACCGGGTCCTGAAAGATCATCCTGACTTCACGGCGGACTTTCTCCAAAGTGGCTTTGTTGGCGGTACGGATATCGACTGTGTCTCCATCCGGGCGGCGATAATCGATGGCGCCGGTCTGCGCGTCGTAGATGCGCAGCAGGCAGCGGCCCATCGTGGTCTTGCCGGAGCCGGACTCGCCGACGATGCCGAGGGCCTCGCCCGGGCGCACGGTCAATGAGACGTCATCGACCGCCTTTAGGCCGGAGGGGAAGGTGAGAGAGAGGTTTCGCACGTCGAGAAGCGGCAGGGTCCCGGCGGGAGCCGGCTTTCGCGCCAGCCGTACCTCTGCCTTCTTCTCCAGTTTGACAACGGAGCCGATCAGCCTGCGCGTATAGGCGTCCTGCGGCGCGTGGAAAATCCTCTCGACTGGCCCCCGCTCCATTACCTTGCCGCGATACATCACGAGAACCTCGTCGGCGATCTCGGCCACGACGCCCATGTCATGGGTGATGAAGAGCACCGCCATGCCATGGCTCTGCTGCAGCTTCTTGATAAGATCGAGGATCTCGGCCTGAGTCGTGACGTCGAGCGCCGTCGTCGGCTCGTCGGCGATCAGCACCGAAGGATTGCAGGCAAGCGCCATTGCGATCATCACGCGCTGGCGCATGCCGCCCGAGAACTCGAAGGTATAGCGGTCGATGGCCGATTCAGGGCGCGGAATTTCCACCTGCCGCAGGAGTTCAAGAACCCGCTCGCGCTGTTCTTGCTTCGCAGTGCCGAAGTGGATGCGCAGCGCCTCGCCGATCTGCGTTCCGATACGGTGAACCGGTGAGAGCGAGCTCATCGGCTCCTGAAAGATCATGGCGATCTCCTTGCCGCGCACATCGCGGATCTCCCTACCCCGCGGGTCGAGCTTGGCGAGGTCGGTCGTGGAGCCGTCGGCACGCGTCAGCAGAACCGAGCCGCCTTCGATGCGGCCGGGCTTGTCGACGATCTGCAGGATCGAGCGAGCAGTCACCGACTTGCCGGAACCAGATTCTCCCACGACGCAGAGAGTCTCGCCGCGATTCAGCGCGAACGAGACGCCATCGACTGCCTTGAAGACGCCGGTACGGGTCGGGAACACCGTCTGAAGGTCCTGGACTTCGAGGATCGTGCTTTTCATGATGCTCATGATACCGACTCGTAGGGATCTGCGGCATCGCGGAGGCCATCACCGAGGAAATTGAGGGCGAGGACCGAGATGACGATGGCAGCAGCCGGAGTGAACAGCAGCCAAGGTGCCTGGGCGACCGCGCGGATGTTCTGCGCCTCCTGCAGGAGCACGCCCCAGGAGACGATCGGCGGCTGCAGGCCGATGCCGAGGAAGGAGAGCGCCGTCTCGGCCAGGATCATCGACGGAATCGCGAGCGTCAGGGTCGCGATGATGTGGCTGATGAAAGACGGCACCAGATGGTGGAAGATGATGCCGACCTCACTCATGCCGTCGAGACGAGCGGCGGTGACGAAGTCCTCATTCCGCAAGGACAGAAACTTGCCACGCACCTCGCGCGCCAAGCTTGTCCAGCCAATCAGCGAAACGATCAGCGTGATGACGAAGTAGGTTCGAAGCGGCGGCCAGCTGGTGGGGATCGCAGCCGCAAAGCCCATCCAGAGAGGAATGGTCGGGATCGAGCGCAGAAGCTCGATGAAGCGCTGTATCACAATATCGATCCAGCCGCCAAAGAAGCCGGAAATGCCGCCGATCGTCACTCCGAGGATCAGGCTAACGAAGACGCCCACCAGACCGATAGAGAGCGAGATCTTCGCCCCATGGACGACACGCGAGAAGATGTCGCGACCGAGACGATCGGCGCCGAAGATGTACAGGCTGTCGCCCGGCTTCGGGTTCGTGAGGCCGAAGAGCTTGGTCTGCATCGGAATGAAGCCGAGCACGTAGTACGGCTGCTGCGCCGGCACGAAGAAGGACACTGAAACGGACTTAGTCGGGTCGGAAGTGAACTCCCGGCGCATCGACTCGGTGTTCAGGGTCATCTTAAGTTGGTTTACATGCGGCTGGAATGAGCCATTCAACATCAGCGACAGGCCCTGGGGCGGCGCATAGGTGAAGCGCGAGTTCGCGGCGTTAGGATCGAAGGGAGCGATGAAATCCGCGAACGCCGCCACGAGATACATGAATACGATGACGACGAGACTCACGAGCGCGATCTTGTGTTTTTTGAACTTGAGCCAGAACAGGCGCCACTGGCCGGCGACGGCCATGTCCTTGCGGTGCAGATCGAGCGATACCGTTGTTTCGGGCGGAAGGCTGGTGATGTCGGTCATTGGAGCCGGATCCGCGGGTCGGTGATGGCGAGCAGGATGTCCGAGATCAGTGTGCCGATGATGGTAAGCACCGAGATCAGCAGGATGAGCGAGCCGGCGAGATACATGTCCTGGGCGAGCAGCGATCGGAGCAGCAGGGGCCCCGTGGTCGGCAGGCTCATGACCACAGACACGATAATCTCGCCCGAAATAACTGCCGGCAGGATCCAGCCGAGGGTCGAGATCAGCGGGTTGAGCGCAAGGCGCACCGGGTACCGCAGTAGAAGCTCCAGTTCGGACATGCCCTTCGCACGGGCAGTGGTGACATAGGGCTTCGAGAGCTCGTCGAGCAGATTGGCACGCATGATGCGAACAAGGGCCGCGAGTGATCCGAGGCCAATCACGACGACCGGCAGCCAAACGTGCTGAGCGAAGTCGAAAAGCTTGCCGAAACCCCACGGCGCATCGACATAATCAGGGGAAAAAAGCCCGCCAACACTCTGACCGAACCAGGCAGACATGATGTACATGGCCGAGAGCGCCATCAGAAAGTCCGGCACGGCCAGGAAGAAAAAGGCCAGGAACGTCGCCGTGTAATCGGAGATCGAATATTGGCGAACCGCGGATAGGATCCCGATCGGGATGGCGATCGCCCAGACGAAGCAGAGCGTGAGCACTGAGAGCAGCAGCGAAAAGCCGAGACGGTTCCAGATGAGCTCCGTGACGGGCTTGCCGAAATCAAAGGAAATGCCGAAATCGCCACGCATCAGAATGCCGGTGATCCACTTGAAGTACTGGACATAGATCGGCTGATCGAGGCCGTAGCGGTCGCGCATGGCGGCGACCGTGCCCGCTTCCACCGCACCACCCTGGCTCGCCCAGTCCGCCATTAGGGTTGTGAGATAATCGCCAGGCGGCAGCTGTATAATGATAAAGGCAATGATAGAGACGGCAAACAGTGTTGGGATCGCGAATACTAGCCTCTTGGCGATAAATCGGATCATGAGCCTGACTGTTCGATGAAGTCGAAGGGGGAGCCGGCAGCAGCACAGATGCCACCGCCGGCGCCGGGATGAGGCTTATTTAACTGGCTTGTCGAAGTACCACTGGGTCAGCGTCGGGGCCGGGTGCCAGAGATTGCCCGCGATTGGGAGCCCGTTGACAACGTTCTTCAGGTTCTTCGACACCATCATGTATTTCGGCATAGGACGCGAGATACCGATGTTGAGGAAATTGTCAGCGGAAAGATTGAGGAACTCCTTCGTCCGCTCACGGCGCTCGTCGTCTGTTACGGCAGCATTGACCTTGTCGTAGGCAGCCATCAATTCTTTGATGTTCGCCGGCGGCTCCTCGCCTGAGTTGTGATTGGCATACCATTCGGCCCATCGGACGGCGAAGAAGATGTCGGCCTTTTGGAAGGGCATGTAGCAGCGGACATCCGTATAGGCATCTGACAGTCCACCGACGCAGTTCCAGATATAGGCATCCTGCTCGTT
Source organism: Microvirga arvi (assembly GCF_016892765.1). Lineage (GTDB taxonomy): Bacteria > Pseudomonadota > Alphaproteobacteria > Rhizobiales > Beijerinckiaceae > Microvirga > Microvirga arvi. The sequence goes on along the minus strand of NZ_JAFEMD010000015.1, from coordinate 46,726 downwards.
CGCCGCCCACATGGTGTTAAGACGGGCGCGGTCCGTAGTACGGATCTGGATATCGATGCCGACGTCCTTGGCATATTGCTGCACCATCTGCATGATATCGGGATAAGACAGACCGAAGACGTCGGCGACCATGAAGTTGATGGTGAAGCGCTTGCCGGTTTCATCGAGACGGAAGCCCTCGGCATCCTTCTTTGGCATGATCTTGTCGAGGATCTCGGCCGAGCGCTTGGGATCAAACTCGGTGTATTGCTTCGCCTGGCGCTCGTTGAAGAGCTCGTGCTCAGGCTGAGCGGCCACCTGTGCCGGAGCGCCCTGTCCCACATAGACGAGATCGATGATTTCCTGCCGGTTGATCGCGTGGCTCAGCCCGATCCGGAAATCCTTGTTCTGGAAGATCTTGCGCTTCACCGGATCGGTCGAATTCAGGTTTAGCAGGATAGTGGCATCACTCGCCGGCAGGTCCTTGACGTCGACTATACGATAATTGCCGGTTTTCTGCCCGTCGAAGAGCACCGACTTGAAGGTCGAATTGTTGATATGGCGGAACGCAAAATCGAACTCGCCCGAGGTCATCTTGAGAGCCATTACCTGCGGATCGTCGAGCTTGGCCCAAGTAACATTGTCAATATAGGGAAGCTGGTTTCCGGCTGTATCGACCTTCCAGTAATAGGGATTGCGTGTTGCCGCAACGCGCTCGCTGTCGGCATAGGGGACGGTCAGGACCCAAGGGTTCAGGGTTGGCAGCTCGAGGTTCTGCCAGAAGGGCGGCTGGAAGGACAGTGAGATCTTGGAATTAAACAGCGCCACCCAGTCACCGGCGGCGGGATTGGCCTTCAGGAGCGCCGGAATACCGTCCTTGTTGTACTTTTCATGGAACTGCTTGAGATAATGTTTGGGATAGATAACCGGTAGGTGTCCTTGGCCGTAGGCGAGCTGTTGCAGAAACAGGCCGTAGGGCGAGTCGAACTTGAACTCCACCGTCTGGTCGTCGATTTTGGTCAACTTCACCGGCTTGCCGGCCACCGTGAAGGTCGGGTTCTTGGCGGGCGACAGAGCGTTGTTCATGAACACGTCTTCGTACCAGAACATGATATCGTCGACCGTGAACGGCTGGCCATCGCTCCACTTCAGGCCCTTACGGAGCCTGAAGGTGTAAGTGGTCGCATCGTCCGAAGCCTTGAACTCCTCAGCGAGCGACGGCATCACCTTCTTCCATTGCGGATCCCAGCGCACGAGCAGCTCGTTGGCGATGGTGCGGGTCAGATTGTACTGGTCGCCATTGGCAAGGATCGTCGTGCGCAGCGTGCCGCCATACTTGCCGACGCCGTCGACCATGGTTTCGACATAGGGCTTTTCCGGAAGGCGGTTGGCAACGGCGGGTAGCTTGCCTGCCTTCACCTGCTCGTCGAGCATTGGCGCCTGCTTGTAATCGGCCGCCCAGGCAGAGGCGAATGAGCCTATGAGCATGAGACTTAAGAGCCCCGTCGATGCCACGACGCCAGACAGCTTCTGCTGGTAACCCATTTTGCTTCCTCCTCTTGTCCAGCTTTGTTCGCCGATTTCGTTCGAACGAGCTCATTGCGGCTCTAGTACTAAAAAGCTCTCAGATTACACATTATCTGTCAATTCGAATGTGCGAAACAAGATGTATTACTCTCGGTTAGGTGTATGAGACTACATTGAGATTACGCCTATTTAGGCATCGAGCGTTACGTAAAAGGTCGCTCTCTACTAGGGAACTTGATAAGGGACGGCGCGCCCCTCCATCGAGACGAGTTGCGAGACAATGTCTCTCAGGAGAGACAGAAACAATGAGCTACTTTAAAGCCTAGCCGTCGGACTTGCGGCATCGCACCGTCTGACGAGTCATACTGATGATGCTCGCTGACTCGCCAGGTTACGCTTAGTTGATGGCCCGCTGGGTGTCGGCCTCGGAGCCGTGTCTTCATCTATGATGACGCGAACAGCTAGTCCGAGGCCAGTTCAGCTTAGCGGAAGGGATGGTTGGTCCAGGCTGCCTCACCAGTTCAGGACCGCGCCATCCACCGAAAGAGCCTCTCGCGCGGGGATGACCTCTGGCTCGAACGGGTGCTTAGCCGCGGCAACTTCGTCGAGTTCAACTCCCAGTCCGGGAGCGGTCGGCACCATCCAGCGGCCATTGTCGAGCACGATCGGATGTTGCACGACCTCGTCGTACCAATCGACGAGCCCGCGTGCCTCCTCTTGTATGACGAAGTTCGGAGTGGCCACGGCAAAATGCAATGCGGCAGCTCCACTGATCGGTCCCAACGGATTGTGGGGCGCAACGCCCATGTGGCCGACCTCCGCGATGGCAGCGATTTTCTTTCCCATCGTGAAACCGCCGACATGGCAGAGATCCGGCTGCACGATGCTGACCGCTTTGTGCACAGCAAGATCGAAGAATTCTCTCGGCGTGAACAGGCGCTCACCCGTTGCCAGTGGGGCTTGGACTTTCGAGCCAATCAACGCCATGGCTTCGTTATCGCCGGGCTGGATCGGCTCCTCCACGAAGAGAGGCCTCATCGGTGATATTGCATCAATGTAGGCTACGGCCGCGCTGATAGAGCCACACCGTCCATGAAAGTCGAACATGATGTCAATTTCATCACCAACAGCGAGGCGAATCCGCTCCACTAACTTGGCGACATGTTTTACCTCAGGGATCGGCGCATCGTAATGAGTGTACGGAACAACGCCAAGCTTCACCGCTTTGTAACCCATGGCGACTGTTGCCTCAACGCCGGCCACATAGCTCTCGATGTCCTTCGGGTTGACTTGTGCTTTGATGTTGCCACGCTGAAAATGCGTGTAGACGCGGACCCAGTCGCGGCTCTGACCACCAAGAAGACGCCAGACGGGCACGCCTAAATCCTTACCCGTGATGTCATGGAGTGCCATCTCGATCCCACTGATAGCCGATAGGCCGATAACGCCTAAGGGCCAGAAGCTATGCATCTGCATCTTGCGTACCAGATGCTCAATACGGCGCGGATCCTCCCCGATCACGAAGGTCGCGAGATCCTCGATGGCGCCCACCACTGCGCGGGTCTTCCACTCGAGAGTGGCTTCGCCCCAGCCATAGAGACCCGGCTGGTCAGTCAGTACTTTCACGAAGATCCAGTTGCGATGAATTGCATGGACGATCTTTGTTTCGATGCCTGTAATTCTCATCAGGGTATCCTTTTCGGGCTGGAAATCAGAGATAGCCGGGGCCACTTGGCAGCCATGCAGCCGGCGCTGGAAAGCGATACCGCATCACTGCTGGAAATTCTGTCATTAGAAAGGGGTCCCAGCCTTCAGCAGTGGCATTGCCAAGACGCATTACAACAATGGGCTCTCCCTTGAGGGTAGCGTGATGGAAGTGATTGAAAGATCCGGTGTGGACGACATAGCTGCTCGAACCGGATTACTGTCGAGCTGCGTACCCGGCAGCCTCTACATCGATAGGAAGTCGGCGATCGTGGCGCTGGTGTCGGGAAAGATAGCAGGGATCAGCATCCACGCTGTGAGGTACAGGTGGGACTCGAATTTTTACGCATGGGCGGCAATCTTGCTGGAGATACCGAACAGACCACGTGCTTCGTCGCAAATAGAATTGGCCATCATCGAAAGATTGATATTCGTAGAGGCCCTCGTTCCGGCGGTTAACGCTCTCCGCAATAAACGCATGGCGACAGTGCAGAAGATGAGAAAACGGAGGGTGACCTCGGGAGCGGGAAACGCCATGCCACCCCTGATGGCGCAGGGCATGGAGCCCATGATCAGGGCCTAGAGCAACATACAAAGGCCTCCTAGCTGTTTGTCGAATGAGGCTTGGGAAAGCCTTTGGGAATTGCCGGCACACACTGTTTCCTCAACCAAATTTAAAAGTTTATTTGGATTTAACACTCTAAATTAATCAGATTGTACACAAGATGTCAATCCTATTGTGCTAACTTGCACGAGTGCCGGTCTTCGTGACATGATTGAGCTTGACGTCGGGCCAAATGGGCTGGCAGGTCCGGCAATTCAGAGAAACGCAAGAGTTCGGGCATGGGCGGGAGAGCAGTGCGAATCGTCAACCCAATTCAGGATGGAGAGGCGAATGATCGAGTTCGAGGTCAGAGCCTTCATGACTTGATTCGGGAGGATATCGTTGAAGGACGTCTTGAACCGGGGGCTCGCCTCAAAACGGCGGAGCTGGCAAAGCGATACGGTACGAGCACAAACCCAGTCCGCGAGGCCCTTCACCACCTACAAGGCGAAGGAATTGTGATCATCTCGCCGAATAGGGGTGCACGTGTACGCCCTATCAGCGAAGATTTTGTACGCAACATTTACGAGATCAGGGCGTTGATCGAGCCATATCTCGTCCGATGGTTCGTCAATTATGCGACCGATCGCGAGATCGAAGCCCTCGAGACACTCCAACGGGACATAGACGAGAGCCGCAGCGACTATCAGTGGTATTGGCAAGCCAACGAGCAGTTCCACAACATCATCTACGGGCGGCATTATAATCAAGAGGCTGTCGAGCTGGAGTTCCGGCAACGTAAGGTGCTGCACATCCTCACCCGCCGATTTGCGATCAGCCGAGCACGTTGGCAGGCAATTACTCAAGAGCACTGGGATATCGTTGAAGCGATAAAGCGCCATGACGCTGACGAAGCGGCACGCATCATGGAACAGCATGTCCGAGGAGCCTGTCAGCACCTGATTGAACAAATGCGGACCACACCCGTCAATAAAGCTCTTCGTCGTTTGTGAGGTAGTGACGATACTCTTTCTTCTCGGCGATCATACGATGCTTGAACATCATTCTTGTGCCTATGCACACAAGGGTTGCGAGCGGTAAGACTATTCCGATTCTTCAGCAGCGGCTGGAGAGGCCCTTCGTTCTAATCGACCTTGGTCTTTCCGTTGTGCTTCATAGCGCGAGACCAAGCATCTTCAACATCGACGAACTGGCTTGCAGCAAACCTGCAAGCCAGTTCCATCCCTCGCGCTTCTGTAGAGGCCGCTAGAACATGAAGATAACCGCCATTCAATCATACCCTATCTGGGTCGGTGACCGAAACCAGCTCATCGTGAAGGTCGAAACCGACAAGGGAATCTATGGCTGGGGCGAATCCGGCCTGTCGAGCCGCGAGTTGGCTGTCATAGGCGCGATCGATCATTACCGGCAGTTTTTAATCGGAAGGGATCCCATGCTGGTGGGAGCCCTCTGGCAGGAGATGTATCGCAGTCAGTATTTCGAAGGAGGACGCGTCCTTACCGCAGCGATGTCCGCGATCGATATTGCCCTTCACGATATCAAAGGCAAAAGCTTGGGAGTACCAGTGCATCAGCTACTGGGCGGCAAGCAAAGAACCAGCATCCCGACCTTCGGATGTGTTCGGGCAGACGATCCGGACACTCTGATTGCCTCTGCCCGCAAAGCCATGAAGGCCGGCTGGAACTGCCTGCGCCTCGGATGGAAATCCGACGATGTCTCGCCTTATGAACCGCGCGCGCACATTGCTGAGATCGCGCACTGGATGATCCAGGCCAGGGATGCGCTTGGATCAGCTGTTATGCTGGGCGTCGACTATCATCATCGCCTCAGCGTCGCCGAGGCTGCCTCGTTCTGTCAGAAGATGCCGAGAGGCACGCTGGACTTCCTGGAGGAGCCGATCCGCGATGAATCGCCGGAAGCGTACGAAGCCTTGCGGAGAATGACGGAGATCCCCTTTGCCATCGGCGAGGAGTTCTCCTCCAAGTGGCAGTTCCTTCCCTATATCGAGGGCGGACATACTCAGTTTGCGCGCCTCGACATTTGTAATGTGGGCGGTTTCACAGAGGCCATGAAGGTCGCCGGGTGGTGCGAGGCACATTACATCGACATGATGCCACACAACCCTTTGGGTCCTATATGTACAGCTGCGACCGTACATTTCTCGGCAGCTGTCGCCAATCTGTCGCATGTGGAGTGCTGGGAGACACCCGACGAGGATATGACACGACAGGAATCCCCAATTTTTACAAAGCGGATGAGACTTGTGGGTTCAACATACCTCGTGCCTGACGAGCCCGGACTTGGTGTTGAAATCGATGAGACGGCCCTAAAGGCGGCCGAGCCGTTTCGGTTTTCAGAAATGCCGCATCTTCGGAGAAAAGACGGCTCGCATACCAATTGGTGATGAGCTCGCTGCTCGGACAGAACCTTCAAGGAACTCATCGAAACCCGAGCTGTGCATGGGATTCAGCCATGGCTTTTTGTTCAGCAAATCCGATCCCGCAGTTTCGCTGAACTAAGCATTCAGATGAAGGAAAAGAGACTAGACCAGTCACGCTGGAGACAACTGCAGTCAAATCACGAGAGACATCAGCTTTGCGGTCTTCCGAAGATCCCACTCAGGCAAATCCGGCCACAGCGTGCGGCACATACGGCTCTTCCAGATCCGCAACCTCCTCAGGCGTCAGCTTGAGGGATAGGGCGGCCACTGCATCCTCCAGGTGCTGCGGCTTTGAGGCACCGACGATGGGCGCCGTCACCACCGGCTTGTGCAGCAGCCAGGCCAGTGCAACCTGCGCCCGCGGAACTCCGCGCCGACCTGCAATCTCGGCCACCCGCTCCACGACCTTGCGATCGGTCTCGGCTGTTTTGGCATACAGCGACTTGCCGAACTCGTCCGTCTCTGAGCGGGCGCTGCTCTCATCCCAATCGCGGGTGAGACGGCCGCGTGCGAGTGGGCTCCACGGAATGACGCCAATCCTTTCCGCTTGGCACAGACGCAGCATCTCCCGCTCTTCCTCACGATAAAGAAGGTTGTAGTAGTTCTGCATTGACACAAATCGTGTCCAGCCATTCAGATCAGCGGTGTAGAGCGCCTTGGCGAATTGCCAGGCATACATCGAGGAGGCTCCGATGTACCGGGCCTTGCCGGCCTTGACGACATCGTGCAGGGCTTCAAGCGTTTCCTCAATCGGGGTCGAGTAGTCCCAGCGGTGGATCTGGTAGAGATCGACATAGTCGGTGCCGAGCCGGCGCAGGCTGTTGTCGATCTCGGTCATGATTGCCAGGCGTGACAGGCCCGCGCCATTGGGCCCCGGGCGCATGCGCCCATGCACCTTTGTAGCGATCACGACGTCCTCGCGTCTGGCGAAGTCTTTCAGCGCTCGACCGACAATCTCTTCGCTCGTGCCGTCAGAATAGACATTGGCGGTATCAAAGAACGTGATCCCGAGCTCTAGCGCTCGTTTGATGAAAGGGCGGCTCTGCTCCTCGTCGAGCGTCCAGGGATGGTTGCCACGATCGGGAGTTCCGTACGTCATACAGCCGAGACACAGGCGAGAAACCTCAAGGCCTGAGCGGCCAAGCTTCACATATTCCATAGCCCTGTTCTCCTAGCATCCGTTTCGCCTTCGCCAGCCCCGCGCTTGAACAGATCGAACCCGAAGTTCGGTGGGGCTGTGCGTCAAACTCGAACTGATGGAAGGGTTATATAGCTCATTCTCTGATCGCCCAGGGGCGGTCAGTTTTCAGCGGGCACACTAAAACAAATGCGGAGCCGACGGGGCTGGGAGCGCAAGTATTGGACTGGTGCTTTGGATGCCGCGAGGCGGCGTGAAGAGTGCCGCGTGGATCATGAATGGCTCTATAAGGTATCAGGAGGCTTAAGCCTTGCGGTCGTCCTCCACCAGAACGCGAGGCTGGCCACAAAGGACTTACCGTATGTCCGTCAGTTATGGAACGCCCAACCTTTAAACTGGCGGACAGGCTCCCCAGCCGCAGCACTGTCCGGGTGCGGGACATACCCACTGATAAGGAGCTCCGCCTCTTGTAGACGCACCTCAAGCAAGTTCGCCCAAAAGCCGTAGCTTCTGTTGCGACGGGGAAGAGCTTTCTGCTGTTCAAGCTTAGCTGATTTGCGTTGGAGATTGGCCAGAGAATGGCCAAGGAGGGCAATGATCGTCAAGGAACGGACTCCTTCGTGGAATTCTGAAGATCCTTGAGCGTTTCCTTCGTGTGATATGGCGATTTGCCCTGTGTTCTGAAACAGTGAAGGCTGCATGTTTGTCATGCGGTCAGCACATAGACACATAAACTTCAATGTGAGGTGCTGGCTTTATCTCTCCTTGGCACATCTACGGCGGTAGGACTTTGCAGAGGTGCCTAGAACAGCAAGGGGATCGCAAGCCTTGGGTTGCGATCCCCTTCAAGCTTTCGATTTCTTTCATAGCGCTAACGACAAGGCGCTACGAGGCACGTGCTGATGCCGTATAGAGATCAGAGAACCGCTCGCGCAACACGTTCTTCTGCACCTTGCCCATGGTGTTTCGCGGCAAATCGTCGACAAAGACGACACGTTTCGGCAGCTTGAACTTCGCTAGGCGGCCGTCGAGCGCCGCCAGGATCGCAGTCTCGTCGACCTCTGCCTCCTTTGAGCGGACCACGACCGCGGTCACCCCTTCGCCGAAGTCCTTGTGCGGGACACCAATGACAGCGCTCTCGAACACGCCTGTGATGGCATCGATCTCGTCCTCAATTTCCTTCGGATAGACGTTGAAGCCCCCCGTGATCACCAGATCTTTGCCGCGCCCGAGGATGTGCACGTAGCCGCGCTCGTCGATCTTGCCGAGATCGCCAGTGATGAAGAAGCCGTCCGAGCGGAACTCGGCAGCCGTCTTCTCCGGCATGCGCCAGTAGCCTTTGAACACGTTCGGCCCCTTCACCTCGATCATTCCGATCTCGCCGATGGGCAGCTCCTGTCCATTATCCGGATTGGTGATGCGTGCCGACACGCCGGGCAGCGGCAGGCCGACGGCACCCGGCACCCGGTCGCCATCATAGGGGTTCGAAGTGTTCATGTTCGTCTCGGTCATGCCATAGCGCTCCAGGATGGCATGACCTGTGCGGGCGCTCCACTCGCGGTGGGTCTCGGCCAGCAAGGGCGCAGAGCCAGACACGAACAGGCGCATCCCGGACGTCGCCTCCTTGGTGAGAGCGGGATGCTGCAACAGGCGGACGTAGAAGGTTGGCACCCCCATCAGGGCCGTGGCACGGGACATCAGCCCGAGGATCTCGTCCGCATCGAACTTCGCGAGGAAGATCATGGATGCGCCGGAGAACAGGGTGACGTTGCTCGCCACGAACAGCCCATGGGTGTGGTAGATCGGCAGGGCATGGATCAGCACGTCGTCCGCCGTGAAGCGCCAGACCTCCTTCAGGGTCAGGGCATTGGAGACGAGATTGTCATGCGTCAGCATGGCGCCCTTGGAGCGGCCGGTCGTGCCAGATGTGTAGAGGATCGCCGCCAGATCGTCCCCGGCCCGCGGTACGGTCTCGAATGCATCAGGAGCATCGGCTGCGGCATCCATCAGCGTGCCCTGCCCTTTGGCGTCGAGCGCTTCGACTGCGGCTCCCACCTTTGCGGCCAGCTTCTCGATCCCCTCGCGCTTGGCCGGATCGCAGACGACAAGCGAGGGCTCGGCATCGCTGATGAAGTACTCCAGCTCGGCCAGGGTGTAGGCCGTGTTGAGCGGAAGGTAGACAGCGCCGGCCCGAACAGTGGCCAGATAGAGGACCAATGCCGGAACCGATTTCTCGACCTGGACGGCGACGCGGTCACCGGGCTGGACACCGCGGGCGGTCAACACGTTGGCCAATCGGCCGGACAGGGCGATCAGGTCGGCATAGCTGACCGTCTGACCGTCGGGTGTCGTGATGGCTGTCTTGGTGAGCTCGGCGATTGAGAGCTCGAGCCGATCAAATAGGTTCGCGTTCATGGCATGGGCTCCGAAGCGAGGGTCGATGACGGACCCGGTCAAAGTAGTATGGACTTTAGCGGTCATGGGCTGGAAACCAGATCGGGGGAAGGCAGATCGGCACGCAAGGCTTTGCGGACCGCAGGCGACGCGGCGACGACACCCTTCTCGGCGAAGGCCTCGTGGTTCTTCTCGATCTCGTCGAGAGCGTAGAGGTAGTTCACCATCAGGCCCTGGGACTGCTTCAGCCCCTTCGAGGATACGTCGCCGAGGAAGTTCAAACGCTCGAGCCGTGCTCCGTTGCCGAGGTGGAACCGTGCCACCGGATCGACCGGTCGGCCCTTTGGATCCTTGGCCTTCAGGAAGTAGCAGGCCGCAGCTGAGAGAAGAACATCGCGAAGCTTCTCCACCCTTTCCGGGTCGTTGCTCCAGGCTGGTTCATCGAGGATCCCAAGAATCTCCTTAGATGTGGCATCGAGACAGGTCGACTCCTCCGTCTTGCGCTCACGCTCCAGCCAGCGTGCGAAACCGGGAACAGGCGAGAGCGTCACGAAGGTCTTCAGGTTCGGCAGTTCGCGCTTGAGGTTCTCCACCACCTGCTTGATCAGGAAGTTGCCAAAGGACACGCCGCCGAGACCCTTCTGCGTGTTCGAGATCGAGTAGAATACGGCGGTCGTTGCATCGGTCGCAGCAATTGGGGTGCGAGTTAAGTCAAGCAGCGGACCGATCGCACCGGGAATCTCCTTGGTCAGGGCTACCTCGACGAAGATAAGAGGCTCGTCGACGAGCTGCGGGTGGAAGAAGCCGTAACAGCGCCGATCCTCCGGCTGAAGACGGTTACGGAGGTCATCCCAATTCTGGATCGCATGCACCGCCTCATAGCGGATGATTTTTTCCAGAATGTTGGCGGGCGTGGTCCAGTCGATCGGCCGCAGCACCAGAAACCCTCGGTTAAACCAGGACGAGAAGAGATGGGTGAAGTCCGCGTCGACCGGCTTCAGCTCCGGGTGCTTGGGCAGATACTCAAGGAGCTCCTCACGCATCCGCACCAAGGTGGAGGTGCCGCCAGGTGCAAGGTTCAGGCGTCGGATCAGCTCCTGCCGCCGGGGCTCGGCCGCCGCATGCAAGCCTTCAAGAGCATCGGTTCCCTGATCTTGGTGGACGGCTTCGATCGCAAGCTCAATGCGCTTCCGGTCAGGTCCGAAGCGATCTGCCAGCGCTTGGAGGAAAGCGAGACGTTCGGCCGGCTCGGCTGCTGCGTAGCTGGCGAACAGGGTTTGCGCGAGTGCCACTCCCGAGGCCTCGCCCCTCCGCGAGAGCAACAGCTCGCTCAAGGTTGGAAGAGCATCCTTGGCGACGATCTCCCGCCCCACCTTCTGCCCAAGCAGGGATCGTCCCCGCTCGGTGAGTGTGTCAATCAGGTCGCTGAGGAAGGCGGGCGCTGCCTCCAGCCCAGACATCGATCGGGTAAGCTTCACGTTCCTCTCCTTCATCCACAAGACGACGAGCTTCAAAGCATGACGAACAAAGCCCAGACGACGACCGGCGCGATGACCGTGACAATGGCGCCGTAGGCCATGAGTTTGCGGAAGAACGACTCACGGTCGACGCCTTGGGCGTTCGCCAGGACCAACGCACCGTTAGTGGAGAAGGGGCTCACATCAACGATGGTCGAGGAGACAGCCATCGCAGCAATGAAGCCGATCGGGCTGACGCCGGTTCCCGATTGCAGGAACGGAACGGCGAGCGGAATGAGAGATCCAAGGACTGCCGTCGAGGAGGCAAAGGCCGAGACGACCGCGCCTATGAAGCACAGTAGCAGAGCGGCCAGCATCGGAGACGCCATGCCCGCGACGCTGTCACCGACGAAGGAGATGGTCCCCATTTTCTCCAGCACGACCACATAGGTGCTCACACCCGTAATCAACATGATCTCGGGCCATGCAACCTGGCCCATGGCACGTTTCTGCAGCGTCGGTGCGATCATAGACAGACCCAAGCCAATGGTGATCGCCACAAATCCGATATCGAGATTGAAGGCGAGAACAAGAACCGCAAGCAGGATGAGGCCAAGCAGTGTGACGACCTGGTACAGACTACCCTCGGGCGTTGCCGGTTCGTCGACCGCGCTCTCCATGTTCGAGCGGTTCGGCTTTTGCCCGGTCTCAAGCCCGATCTCCTCGCTGAGCGCCTCGGCTTCGGAATCACCAAAGATCTGCGGGCCGGATTGCGGCATCGCGATCTGAACGGGGGGGACAGTGACGGCAGTGGTCACATCGGCCCTCGCCTGCAGGAGCTTGCGGCCACCGAGCGCCAAGAAAAGGAGGACGGCAACGGCGAGGTTGACGCCGAAGCTCGCCAGGAAAGTAGTGACCTCGCTCAGCGGAAGTCCAGCCTTCGCGACAATCCGGTTGGTGATGCCGCCATAGATGCTGATCGGCGAGAAGCCGCCAGCCTGAGCGCCATGAATGACCATCAGGCCCATGAGCAGCGGACTGATGCTATACTTGATCGCAAATCCAAGCGCGATTGGGGCGATGATTGCAACCGCGCCCGGGCTAACAGCGCCAACGGAGGTCAGGACAGCGGAGATCCCGAACATGATCCACGGGATCGCGACAATCCGGCCCCTGACGGCGCGGACTGCCAGACGGACGAGCCAGTCGATGGTGCCGTTGTTCTGGGCGATGGCGAAGAGAAAGGTAATCCCGACCAAGGTCAGAAACAGGCCGCCAGGAAATCCGGCAATGATGGCGCTGGTGGTCTGGCCGGCCACCAAGGTCCCAATCAGGAATGCGCCAACGAACGCCAGTACGCCCATATTGATCGGCAGAATCGTAGCAACCACGAACATGGCAACGAGAGCGTAGATCGAGATCAGCTGTGGTGTCATGGCACCCGCTCCTCTGTTTCCTCCTCTGCGTCGGGTGGACGAGCCGTGTTCGACCAGCTCGCGGGGACTGCGCAGGCGGATCCCTCATTGCCCTTCCGGGAGAGACTGCGCGCGTTTGCATTATGTGTCAACGCTCTTGTATACAAGAATTGGCTTGTAAGATTATATGCGTCTGTTTTAGGATGCCTGGGAGCAGGATATGCGAGATGAGACGCGCTCAAGCCCTCAGGGACGCCCTCGAGCAGGACATTGTTACCGGCAAGCTCCGACCCGGCGATCGATTGGATGAGCAGAGCTTGGCAGCTCGTTTCGAGGTTTCGCGGACCCCGATCAGAGAGGCCTTGATGCAGCTGGCCTCTACCGGATTGGTGGAATTGCAGGCGCGGCGGGGTGCGTTCGTAGCCTCTTTGAGCTTCAGGGATGTCGTCGAGCGGTTCGAAGTGATGGCTGCGCTCGAGGGCATGTGTGGAGCTCTGGCGGCACGCCGGATCACCGAGCCCATGCAGAACGAGCTCGAGAAAGCGCACGAGGCTTGTGTTCGCGAGGCATCGCAGGAGAACGCAGATGCTTATTACTATGCAAACGAGCGCTTTCACCACATCATCTACGAGGCCTGCCAGAACGCGTTTCTCGCGGAGCAGGCGCAACAGCTCCATGCCCGCCTCAAGCCCTATCGGCGTCTCCAGCTGCGGGCCCGTAGCCGAGTGGCGAATTCACTGGCGGAGCACCAAGGCATCGTTGATGCGATCCGTGCCGGTGACAGCGATCGGGCGGAGCGTCTCCTCCGGGAGCACATCCTGATCCAGGGCGAGCGCTTGGCCGACTTCATTGCGAGCTTTGATCGCGCGGCCTAGACGTCGGACAGCCTGTGGCAAATTCTGGCAGTGTCGGGCCAGCACGGAGTATCGCACACGAACCTGACGAGGATGCGAAGAATGTCTCCTGACCTGCTCTCCCGCCGCACCATTGCTTTCGTCAACGTCGCGCACGCACTCGATCATTTTGTCCTTCTGATCTACCCGACGGCCGTGATCGCCATCGCAGCGGAGCGGCAACTGACCTATGCCAGCCTCATCAGCCTCTCGACGGGCGCCTTCATGGCGTTTGGCGTGTTTTCACTCCCGATGGGTTGGCTTGCGGACCGGATAGGACGTCGGAACTTGCTGGCGATCTTCTTTGGCGGCTGCGGGATTGCATGTTTAGGGCTGTCGACCGCGAACACGCCGATCATGTTCGGCATCTGGCTCTTTGTGCTCGGAGTGTTCTCCGCGATCTATCATCCGATCGGCTCGACGATGCTGGTGGGCCACACAAGTCATCTCGGACGGGATCTCGGGATCAACGGGGTTTGGGGCAATCTCGGGGCAGCCCTCGCCTCAGGAGTGACAGCCGTTCTTGCCGCAAGCCTTGGTTGGCGCGCTGCCTTTATTCTTCCCGGACTTGTTTGCCTTCTTGCCGGTATCGCCTTTATCAGGCTTGTGCCCGGTGACGGAAAAAGTCATGGCCAGCCCGGCAACACTCACACCGTGATACCCGTTATACGCCCGATGACGCTCTTCCTGTTGTTTGCGGCAGCGATCGTGGCGGGTGGCATGACCTTCAACATCACGACAATCGCACTCCCTAAGATTATCGACGAGCGTGCCGGTGCCTCCCTGCCGCTTGTCCTGATCGGATCCCTGGCTACGCTCGTGTTTGTCTTCGGGGCGCTGACGCAACTCCTGATGGGACGCCTCGTGGACCGGTATACGCTGCCAAGGATCTTCGTCGGGCTGTCGATCCTGCAACCGCTCGGGCTTGGACTCGCAGCTCTGACAAGCGGGATTCCCATGCTTGGCGGCTTGGCACTGGCCATGGCGGCGATTTACGGGCAGGTTGTCGCCAACGATGCAATGGTCGCCCGTTACGTCCCAGCACAATATAGAGCCAGAGCATTCAGTGTTCGCTACTTCCTCGGGTTCACAACGAGCGGCTTGGCCGTTCCACTCATTGCCCTCCTTCACGGGATGAGCGGGTTTACCCTAGTTCTTGGCGCGGCAGCCACATTTGGCACGGTCATTTTCCTCTGCTCTCTCGGATTCCTCCTCGCGGCGCAGCCGCCCTCAAAGACGGCCAGCCTGCCAGTTGGCTGACACTACGTGATGACCTTTGATGATGAACCAAGATCCTGGGCCACGGGCCGACTTCCGGATCACCGAGGCTCTTTTGCCCCCATCAACCCTTGTGCATTCCACGATAGAGCGCCGGCGCCGCTGCAAGGAGGAAGATGGACCGGAATGGGCTTGTTCGTCTCCGGTTTCGAGCCGAAGATGCCCAACGCGATGGAACGGCAAGGTTCGTAAGTTATGGATGGCTCTGAAAATCGTTTGACCTCGATCAGTGATGCCGCGGAGGCAAGCCAGACCCTGGCCGAGATCATGATAAGGCGGCACATTCGAAGTGCAGAGGAACGCCGGGCGGAGGCAATGGCTTCCGGCACATCCGATCATCAGCAACCTCGCGCCGGCGCGCGACGCAGATCGACAAGGGCCTAAATTTAGAGGTACGTCGGTACTCAAGGGACCCCGATGGAAGAGAACGGCACGAACAAAGAGCCTGTCATTCGGACGATTGCAATGCCCTCGGATACCAATCCTGCTGGCGACATCTTCGGCGGCTGGCTGATGGCACAGATGGACTTGACCGCCGGCAACGCGGCCGCGCGGCGGGCCCGGGGGCGCTGCGTGACCGTCGCAGTCGATGGCATGGTCTTTCACACCCCAGTTCATGTGGGTGATGAGGTTTCCGTCTACGCCGATCTGATTTCCACAGGGCGCACATCCATGAAGTTTCAGGTCGAGGCCTGGCGCCGCTCCCGCGATGGCGATGAGCAGATCAAGGTGACTGAAGCGGTCTTCACGTTTGTCGCCATCGACAGCGGCTCCCGTCCCCGTCCTTTGCCGCCAGGTTGAGACTCACCGACATGCTGGCCGCTGAAGGTCTGTTGAGGGTGGCGCAAGGTTCCTATTGGCCCATCCTGACCACCTTACTCCTCCTGCGCTTCGTCGGCTGAGACCTTCATGTGCCGTGAAACGACGGCCTCCTCGCCAAGGAGGCCGCGCGGTCGTACCAAGAGAATGAGCATCAGAAGCAGCCCGATGAGAACGACTTGCAGGGTCGCTGCTCTGGCCTGATGCTCGGCCGGGACGAGTTCACGAAGCACATTCCCGGAGAGGGTCCACAAGGCCCACACCACGAAGGCCCCAAGGATGGCTCCGCGATTGTTGCCTGAGCCGCCCACGATCAGCATCGTCCAAAGCTGGAACGTGAGGATCGGCAGAAAATCCTCCGGAGCGATGTAGCCGACAAAGTGCGCGTAGAGCGCTCCGCCAAGCCCCATGAGCATGCAACCGATCACAAAGGCCTGGAGGCGAAACCGGAAGGCCCGCTTCCCTAGGGATTCGGCCGCCGTCTCGTCCTCGCGGATCGCCCGCAGGACGCGCCCCCAGGGGCTGCGCACGAGACGCTCCAGGGCAACATAGCTGAGACCAAGCAGCGTTCCGGCCATCGCCAGGTAGGCCAGATTCCAGGCGAGGTTATTCGCGATGACATCAGCGAAGGGCTTTGGGATGAACTGCAGCCCGAACGGACCGCCCGTTAAGCCCTGAGCATTCAACGCGACCAGCTGAAGGGTCACGGCGATCCCGAATGTGGTGATGGCCAAATAGTCGTGCCGCAGCCGCAGTGCCGCGACCCCAACGATAAAGGCTGCAAAGCCCGACGCCGCCATCGCTCCGAGCCAGCCGAGGGGGATGGGCAGACCCAAGCCGCCGATCTGATCCGGGTAGTCCGGCGCTGTGAGGAGAGCCGACGTGTAGGCCCCGATCGCAACGAATCCCGCAACGCCTACGTTGAACAGGCCTGTAAAGCCCCACTGCAGATTAAGGCCGAGCGCCACCAGGCCATAAATCGTGACAAAGACGAGAAAGAAGGTGCCGTACGAGAGAAGACCGAGCAGATCGGGCATCACGGCCTCTCGCCAAAGAGGCCGGTGGGGCGGATGAGCAGAATGGCGATGAGGACGATGAAGGCGGTTGCCGCCCGGTATTCAGCCCCCACGATAGGCACCGACAGGCTTTCCGCAAGTCCGACGATGAGGCCGCCCGCGACCGCCCCGTAGACGCTGCCAATTCCTCCAAGGATTGCCGCCGCGAAGAGCGGAAGCAGAAGGTCGAGACCGAGTTGCGGCCGCAGTTGAACGGTCAGCCCTGAAAACACCCCCGCCACAGCTGCAAGAACGGCTCCGATGATCCAGGTGGCGCGGATCACCCGATCGACGTCGATGCCCGTCACCCGAGCGAGTTGCGGGTTGATGGAGGTTGCCCGCATCGCCTTGCCGAGAGTTGTGCGCGTGAGGAAGAGATGGAGCCCGACGACCGAAACGGCCGTCAGACCAAGGACGAAAAGCTGATCCGGGGTGATCCGCAACCCACCCAGCACGTCGCGAGGGACGAGCCGGATGGCGACTTGTATCTCACGGCTGTAGTACTCTGGGACCGCCCCAAAGATGAACTGAAGCAGGTTTCGCAGCACAAGGGCGGCACCAAAGCTCGCCATGATCAGCGTGATCGCGCTCCCGTGTCGCCGCAGCTGACGAAACAGGAGCAGATCGACCAAAAGCGCCAGCGCCGCAGTGGCGATCGCTGAAACGCCAAGCGATGCTAGTAGCATCCAGCCGAACGAGAACGGGCCGAGGGGTTCCATAGGTCCCCAAACAGCAGCAAAGCCGAGGAGCGCCGTCCATGCGAGATAAGCACCCCAGGTGAGGAGCTCGCCATGCGCGAAGTTCGCAAAGCGCAGGATCGAATAGACCAGCGTCACGCCGATCGCTCCAAGCGCAATGACCGAGCCGATGACGAAGCCGTCGGCGATGAGCTGCAACACTAGGTGACTCCTCGATGGTGTCCGAGATAAAGCGCAGCGACCTGCGGATCGTTCGCGAGTTCGCGCGCAGTGCCAACGACCCGGGTGCTTCCTTCGACCAACACTGCGGCACGGTCGGCAATGGCAAGGGCCGCCTTGACGTTCTGCTCGACCAGCACAATTGTGACACCGGTAGCGCGAACCTCGACGAGCTTCTCGAAGACGATGCCGACAAGCTTCGGCGAAAGGCCCGCCGAAGGCTCATCCAGCATCAGGACCTTCGGCTCTCCGACCAGCGCCCGAGCAACTGCGAGCATCTGGCGCTGGCCGCCCGAGAGACGACCCGCCAGGAGACGTCGCTGACGCGCAAGGTCCGGAAACAGGGCATAGAGATCGCCGAGCCGCCGCTTTTTCGGAACCTTCAGGATCGAGGCTGCGAGATCGAGATTGTCGTCGATCGAGAGGTTCACGAACACGTTCTCGGTCTGCGGCACGAATCCAAGACCCTCATGCGGCAGTCGATGAGCCGCGCGTCCGGTGATCTCGCGATCGTGCAGGAGAACCCTTCCTGCGGAGATCGGTACGAGCCCGGCAATCGCCTTGATCAGCGTCGACTTTCCGGCTCCATTCGGTCCAAGGACGGCAACGATCTCGTTGGGCTCGACCGACAGTGACGCGCCCCGCACGATCGGGAGCCCCGGCTCGTAGCCGGCCTCAAGCGCCTCGACCCGGAGAGCCGTCACGCCAGGGCTCCGCCGAGATAGGCCTCGACCACCCTCGGATCGTCACGGACCTCCTGCGCCGTTCCGGCCATCAGAAGGCGCCCCTGCGCCATGACCATGATGGGACTGCACAGGTTCATCACCAGATCCATGTTGTGCTCGATGACCAAGAACGTGACGCCCTGTCGGTTGAGATTCACGATCCGGTCGACAATCGCGTCCAACAGCACAGGATTGACTCCAGCTCCCGGTTCGTCGAGCAGGATCAAGCGCGGCTTGGCCACGAGAACCCGAGCGAGCTCCAGGAGTTTGCGCTGCCCACCGGACAGGACGCGGGCCGGCTGATCGGCGAGATGGGACAGGCCCACAAAGTCGATCCAGTGCCGGGCTGCAGCCGCCAGTGTCCGTTCCTCGGCGGCCACACGGCCCGGCGTGAGCCAATTGGTCCAGAACCGCTCGCCCCGCTGGTGCAATGGTGCCACCATAACGTTCTCCAGAACCGTCATCTCGGGGAATGGCCTGGGGATCTGAAACGTTCGGGCGAGTCCCTTAGCGAAGATCCGGTCCGGCGAGAGTCCGTCGATCCGCTCCCCCTCGAGAGTGAGAGATCCGGACGTCGGCGGGAACAGGCCCGCCAAGCAGTTGAAGAGGGTTGTCTTGCCTGCCCCATTCGGCCCGATGAGGCCCGTGATCGTACCCTTCTTGATCGTGAACGACACCTCATCGACGGCGCGGTTGCCGCCGAAGGTCTTGGTAATCGACTGGGCTGTCAGCATGAGCGGAACCAAGTCCCCGACTGGGCCATGTTGCGAGGGCGGCGATTTTGCGTCATGACAATGCACACGTGCAACAGGCAATGGACGTTGTCCCGTGTCGGATGATTCCTTCGAGCTCTACGACCTGAGGGTGGAGGTCGTCGCCCCGGAAGGCGCCACGCTGTATTGTGGGGCCAAGCCCGGCGACTTCTTTGAGCTTAAGGGCGAGATGCTTCATCTCCCCCCGGGCCAAGGTTTCTCTATCTATTCGCTTGCAGCACTCCTGCCGCTCCTCCCCGCGAAGCAGCGCGCCACTCATCCGAACGACTGGATGTCCACGGATGCCGAGGTCGCCTGCCCAGACCCCAACTGTCCGAGCCGGTTCCGGATCAGCCGGATGGCGAAGCGCGTGTTCCGCCACTCGGAGGTCACGGCCCTACCCTTGCCCAATGAAGGCCAGACATGACCGTCGAAACCATTGAGCTCGCCCCGGGCTACCGGATCTCCCGCATGCTGCGCGGGGGCTGGCAGCTCGCCGGCGGGCATGGCGCCATCGAGGCCGAGCGGGCGATCGCCGATATGGCTGCCTTCGTGGATGCGGGGGTCACGACCTTCGACTGTGCCGACATCTACACCGGCGTCGAAGAGATGATCGGGCGCTTCCGCGAGCGGATGCTTGCAGAGCGCGGCTCCGAAGCGCTGAAGAACTTCAAGGTGCACACGAAGTTCGTACCGGACTGGGATGCCCTCTCCCGTGTCGACCGTGCCTATGTGCGCGAGATCATCGACCGCTCGCTCCAGCGGCTCAGGATAGAGCGTCTCGATCTGGTGCAGTTCCACTGGTGGAACTACGCCGTTCCAGGCGCCGTCGAGACTGCACTCATCCTCAAGGAACTCCAGGACGAGGGGAAGATCCACCAGATCGGCGGCACCAACTTCGACACACCTCATACGCGAGCCCTGCTCGACGCGGGGGTGCCGCTCGTGTCGATGCAGGTCCAGTATTCGCTTCTCGACCAGAGGCCCGAAAACGGCCTTGCTGCGCTGTGCCAGGAGCGCGACATGAAGCTCCTGTGCTACGGGACGGTGGCGGGCGGCTTTCTTTCGGAGCGGTGGCTCGGCATCCCGGAGCCGCAGGAACCCTTCTCCAACCGTTCGCTGGTCAAGTACAAGCTCATCATCGACGATTTTGGCGGCTGGTCCCTGTTCCAGAACCTGCTCGGCACCTTGCGGGAGATCGGCCGCAAGCACGGGGTCAGCCTAACGGCGGTGGCCACCCGATGGGTCTTGGACCAGCCCGCAGTGGCAGGCGCCATCATCGGCGCCCGCTATGCCGAGCACCTGCCCGACAATCTCGATGTGTTCCGGCTCGCCCTCGATGAGGAGGATCGGGCCGCCATCGACAGGATCCTCGTAAAAAAGTCCGGCCCCCAGGGGGACACCTATACGCTCGAGCGCGACCGGGAGGGACGGCACGGTCGCATCATGCATTACAACCTCAACGAAGCGTGACCCTCGTGGAACTCGACCACCCCCTCGCCCAGGCCGCACTGAGAGAGATCGCCGACCTGCATGCCTTCTTCGAGGCATGGCTCAGCGGAACGGCCGAGAACACGGGCACCGTATTTTCCCGCGTGGAGAGCAGTCTGGGCGAGGAGTTCACCATCGTGTCTCCCAGTGGCCGGAGGCTTCAGCGATCGGATGTGATCGGGTGGCTATGGGAAACTCACGGGACCAGGGCAAACCAGGGCCCGTTCCACATTGCCATTGCCGAGCCAGAACTCCTGCTCCTGCGACCACCGCTCGTCCTTCTCGGCTATGTCGAGGAGCAAACGGTGGGCGACGTCGTCACCCGCCGCCAATCGACTGCCCTGTTTGACGTCTCGATTGAGAGCGGGCAGCGTGTGCGATGGCTTGCCCTGCACGAGACTTGGATCAGTCCGAGCTCTTGAGGACCGTTCCAGCTCGCCACACTTGCCAAACGGCCGCCGAGACGAAACACTGTCTGTTGGCCAGGAGGGGCAAGTGACGTCAGAACCCGCTCCGGCGGATCAGACCAAGGGAGAGTGTTCACCGTGCGCTTTACATCCATTGTTTCAGCCGCCAGCCTCGCGATCGCTCTCGCGCCGCTGCCAGCATTGGCACAGCAGCCTTGTACGCACACGGTCGGCGTTGTCGTGGAGCTGACCGGTCCGGCCGGGCGCTTCGGCCAGGCTGCAGCCAAATCCATCGAGCTTGCCTTTAAGGAGATCAACGAGGCCGGCGGCGCCGCTGGGTGCCAGCTCGCCACAGACCTTCGGGATTCGCAGAGCCAAGGTTCGGTTGCGGTCGACCAAGCCCGGCAACTCGTTGACCTCAAGCGCGTGCCGGCGATCATCGGCGGCATCATATCCTCGGTGTCGTTGCCCATTCTGACCTCGGTGACGGCGCCGGCGAACGTCGTTCAAATCTCGCCCGCCTCCTCGTCGCCGACGCTCACGCGGACTGCGCAAGAGGGGAAGACCAACGGCGTTTTCTTCCGCACCATCACATCGGATGCGCTCCAAGGCACAGCGGCCGCGAAGTACGCGATCGATCAAGGCCTGAAGAAGATTGCGGTCATTCACGTCAATAACGACTTCGGCGTGAACATGGTGGCGGAGTTCAAGCGTGCCTATGAGGCGCTTGGGGGCCAGATCACATCCATAACGCCCTACAACCAGGGCCAGGCCTCCTATGCGCCGGAGGTCACTCGCGGTATCGAGGGAGATCCACCTGCCCTTTACCTCGTCTCCTATCCCGGCGACGGCACGGCAATCGCACGCACCTGGATCTCGCAGGGCGGCGCCGCGAAGTTTCTCCTGAACGATGGCATGAACAGCGCGGACTTCATCCGCGACGTCGGGCCGCGCTATCTGAACGATGCCTTTGGGACCTCGTCGGGCACCACCACGACACCCTCGACCGAGCACTTTGCAAAGGCCTATCCGGCAATGTCCGGCGGCTTTGACGCCAATGCCCCCGCCGCCGACAGAGCTTATGATGCGGCGGCAATTCTCGGTCTTGCGGTCGCTCAGGCCGGCAAGTTTGAAGCGGCGGCCATCCGCGACGCCATTCGCAAGGTCACCGGGAGCAATGGCGAAGTGATCCATGCCGGCCCAGAGGGCTTCAAGAAGGCGCTCCAGCTCATCAAGGAGGGCAAGCCGGTGCACTACGAGGGCGTCATCGGACCTGTGAGCTTCGACCAGTATGGCGATATCACCGGCCCCTTCCGTCTGTGGCGGATTCAGAACGGTGAGATCACGACCGTAGGCCAGATGGGAGTCGATGAGGTCAATGCCATAAAGGCCAAGATCCCGTCGCGCTAAAACCTGTTTCGTCGTTGACACAGGCTCCGCGCCCGGCGCGGAGCCTTCGCCTTTTTGACGGAGATGACCATGCCCCTTCGCCCCGATCGGACACTGCTCGCACCCGGGCTCGAGATCAGCCGAGTGGTCACAGGCCTCTGGCAAGTGGCCGATATGGAACGGAACGGCCGCCTTTTGGACCGCGACGCTGCAGCATCCGCCATGGCTGACTACGCCCGCGACGGCTTTGACAGCTTCGATATGGCTGACCACTACGGAAGTGCGGAGCTGATCACCGGCCGATTTTTGAGCATGCAGGTTGGGTCTGAGCAGCGGCGCCCGGCGGCCTTCACCAAATGGTGTCCCACGCCCGGGCCGATGACCGCGGACGTCGTGCGGGCTGGCATTGCCGAGCGCTTGGAGCGCCTTGGCGTCGAAACCATTGACCTTCTGCAGTTCCATTGGTGGATGTTCGAACACCCCGGCTATATCGATGCCATGAAGGAGCTTGTCGCGCTGCAGCGTGAAGGGCGCATTCTCCATCTCGGCGTGACGAACTTCGATACCGACCACCTGCGTCTGCTGGTGAAGCACGGCGTCCCGATCGTGTCGAACCAGGTCTCCTTCTCCCTTCTCGACCGCCGCGCCGCGGAGAGCATGAGCGCTTTCTGTCTCGCTACCGGCGTGCGTCTGCTGGCCTACGGTACGCTCGGAGGCGGCTTCTTGACGGACCGCTGGGTGGGTGCGCCGGAGCCGACGTCCGTTGAGGATTGGAGCAAGTCGAAGTACAAGCGCTTCATCGACACCATCGGAGGGTGGTCGTCTCTCCAGACGATCCTGGCGGCCTTGCAGGAGATTGCTCGCAAGCACGGCGTGTCCGTTGCCAATGTGGCCACGCGCTGGGTGCTCGAACAGCCGGCCGTTGCGGCTGTCATCGTTGGGGCTCGGCTGGGAGAGCGCGAGCACCGGGCCGACAATGCAGCCCTGTTTTCGTTCTCATTGGGCGAAGATGACAAACAGCGGATCGACGAGGCTTTGGTGTCCACTCGGCGTATCCCAGGGGATTGCGGTGACGAGTACCGTCGCCCGCCTTTCCTTACCGCGTCCGGCGATCTCAGCGATCACCTCGAGAGCTTTCCGCCGGTGTTCGCGGCAGTCCCAATCGACGGGCGTCCCGACCGCCTGCGTATTGATTCCGGCAGCGTCTGGGAGCCCATCTGTGGCTACAGCCGTGCAGTGCGGATCGGCAATCGCATTCTTGTCAGCGGAACCACGGCCACCCACGGCACAGGTGAAATCATCTGTCCTGGCGATGCCGAAGGACAGGCGGTCTACATCCTGGATAAGATCGCAGCGAGCATCGCCTCTCTGGGCGGAACGCTCGCGGACACAATCCGAACGCGTGTCTATCTCAGCAATGCAGATGACTGGGAGCCCGTTTCCCGGGTGCATGGTCGGTACTTCGGAGCCGTGAGACCTGCAAATACATTGCTTGAGATCTCGCGCTTGGTTGGGGAGTACGCGGTTGAGATCGAGGCTGAAGCTGTCATCGGTTAGACACTTCGACTGAAGCGGGCTGCAATCGCAGATTTGTGCATACAGCTATAGCCAGTCGTATGCACCAAAACGCCTGATGGCCGCTCGACGCCACTCAATGCCGTCACAAGTCTGTTGCTTCACGTGGGGAGGAGCAGGCAGAGGACTCGAATCAATCTGCAAAGACTCAGATCGCAGTCTGTGGGGTCATGCCTCGCTATGAGCGGCCGTTCATAGCGAGGCAGAATCAACATATCAGAGGCGAATCAGCCTCTGTCCACGTGCGAACCAGTCTCCTGCATGCCGGTACCTGAGGGTCGGAAACGCGGTTAGGAGTTCCGGAGAATTGGGCTGACGACGAGGCTTGGAGGGCGCGCCAAAGCCCTCGGGAGACGCTCTGAATGGCCAGAATGGGCGGCTAAGCCACTGATATAGTATGTATTTTTCAGAAGAAGCCAAAAGTAAGCAGGCGTATGATCTGAGTGGTGGGCCCGGCAGGACTCGAACCTGCAACCAGACCGTTATGAGCGGCCGGCTCTAACCATTGAGCTACAGGCCCTTCAGGGAAGGCATGCCTTTCTTCAGTCGGAGGCAAACCTTTCGTCACCCAAGGGTGGGACCGCACGAGGTCGGCCCTGCCCTGTTCCTGGAATACATCTCGAACCCCGTCAAGCCGGTTCTGGCCTGCCCCTTCGGTTGCGGCTGTCCCATGCCCGAGGTGGCGGACGCTCCCCTTGAAGCCTGCGGGAAACGACCATCTGTCTGCTTTCATGGTGCGTGGAGGATGAGATGGGTCTGCTTGTCGACGGTGTCTGGCAGGACCGGTGGTATGACACCAAGAGCACGGGCGGGCGGTTCCAGCGCACGAATGCGGTGTTCCGGAGCTGGGTCACCGCGGATGGCTCTCCCGGCCCGACCGGAGACGGGGGGTTCAAGCCTGAGCCCGGGCGCTATCACCTCTACGTCTCGCTCGCCTGCCCTTGGGCACACCGCACCCTGATCATGCGCAAGCTGAAAGGGCTGGAATCGATGATCGACGTCTCCGTCGTGCACTGGCGCATGCTGGAGCACGGGTGGACCTTCGAGGAGGGTCCCGGTGTCGTTCCGGACCCAATTAATGGAGCGCACTACCTGCATCAGGTCTATACGGCCGCCAAGCCCGACTATTCGGGACGCGTCACCGTGCCCGTGCTCTGGGACAAAACGAAAAGCACGATCGTCAACAATGAATCCGCCGAGATCATCCGCATGATGAACGCCGCCTTCGACGGGATCGGCGCGAAACCCGGCGACTACTATCCCGAGGATCTGCGGCCTGAGATCGACAGCCTGAACGCGCGCATCTACGACAGCGTCAACAACGGCGTTTACAAGGCAGGCTTTGCGACGATGCAGCAGGCCTATGAAGAAGCCGTCCGCCCACTCTTCGGGACATTGGACTTTCTCGACAACCGCCTGTCCTCACGGCGCTATCTCTGCGGAAGCAGGCTGACCGAAGCCGACATCCGATTATTCACCACGCTCGTGCGCTTCGATCCGGTTTATGTGGGTCACTTCAAGTGCAACCTGCGCCGGATCGCGGACTATCCGCATCTGTCCGCTTATCTGCGCGATCTCTATCAGACCGGCGGCATTGCAGAGACCGTCGACATGGCGCACATCAAGGGCCATTACTACGAGAGCCACAGGACCATCAATCCGACGGGCATCGTGCCGCTCGGGCCCGTCATGGATCTCGAGGCGCCTCACGGGCGCGATGGTTTCTAAGGCCGATAGACCTCGATCGCCTCCTCGAATCCTTCCACTGCATGAGAACCGAGCGGTGTCGGATTGCCCCACAGGTGCTCGACGAAAGGCTTGGACATGAGCAGCGGCTCGGCGAGCCGTTTGTTCAGCTCTGCGATGCGGCTTGCGAGGTTCACGTCGCGCCCGATCACCGTGAAATCGAGTCGCTGGCCGGAGCCGACATTGCCATAGGCCGCATCGCCATGATGCAGGGCGAAGCCCACGCTGATCGGCACGGGGAAGCGCCCCTCGCTGTTCGCCGCCTCGACGCGGCGGAGCGCATGCGTGGCCGCCGTCAGCGCCGATTGCGCCGCCCCTCCCGTATCGTCGCCCTTGTCGCGCACGATGGCGAGAATGCCGTCGCCCAGATATTTCAGCACCTCGCCGCCCTCGTCCTCGATAGGAGGCACGAGGCAGTCGAAATATGTGTTCAGCAGCTCGACCGCGCTCTCGGGGCTCAGGGTCGAGGAAATGTGCGTGTAGTCGCGCATGTCGGCGAAGAGGATGGCCGAGCGGATGCGCGTCACCTGTCCGCGCTGGATCGCACCTGAAAGAATAGCCTTGTGGGGACCATCACCCACATAGATGCGCAGCACTTCGTCGAGTCGGTTGCTCGTTGCGCGCAGTTCCGTCACGAGGGCGAAGGACGGGATGACCATGCGCAGGATCGTCAGCTCGCGCAGGCCGAAGCCGCCCGGCGTTCTTGTGGCGAACGAAATCGCGTTCTCGGCCCCGTTGGTGAAGCGGATCGGGATGGTGACGTATTGCTGATAGCCTGCTTCCTTCAGCTCCGGGACGATGGGAAAGAGATCGTCAGGGGTCTTTGACAGATCGAGGATCAGCCACTGGCCGGTGCGGTTCACATAGGCGAAGGGGCTCGACTGATAGATGTCCTCGCGGCGGTCGCCGTGAGGCAGGTAGCGCACGACGGTGCCTTCCTCACGGGTCCAGAACCGGCCGATGCCCGCATATTCCGAATGAAGCGCCTCGATGGCCGAGACCGCCCTGTCGATGGGAAGTCCCACATCAATCAGCCGGTTGAGAAAGCCGTTCAGGACCTCGTTCGAGTCCTCCATCCGCGCTCCCACCGTGACGAGCCAGTCCCGCAGGGCAATGACGCGCGACAGGGTCTCGGCGTCCAGGCTTCGGGCCATGGTCAGGAGATCGTCCGGGAAGTCTATCGAGGGAGTGAGCGTCATAAGGCCAAGGTGTGTTGTCAGTGCCAAACGTTCAAGTCGCGGGGGCATTCGCCGGGAAAAGCTGATTTGTGTCTCAATCGGGCAATCATTTTGCAGCCAATCATTTTGACAGACGGCAGCCCCCGTAATAGAGCCGATCCATGGTAAGCATCGATACGCTTTTCGTCACCAAAGTCTACCGTGCCGAGCTGACCGGCACCAAGGCCGAGCTTCGCAATCGGGAGCTGGAGGCCGCCTCCCTGTCCATCGCCGAGGACGACGAGGCCGGGCAGCGCTGGTGCGCCAAGCACGGCTATCCGGGCTATACGTCCTATGCCTCGCTCAACGACCTGCCCTGGCGCGTTCCGGTCTTCGGCGACCTTTTGAAGGAGGTCGACAAGCACGTGGCGGCCTTCGCCAAGGAGCTGGAATATGACCTCCAGGGCCGCAAGCTCGTCATGGACAGCATCTGGATCAACATCCTGCCTCCCGGCGGCATCCACAGCTCGCACATCCACCCGCATTCGGTGATCAGCGGCACCTATTACGTGACCATCCCGGATGGGGCGAGCGCGCTCAAGCTCGAGGACCCGCGCCTCGGCTTCATGATGGCAGCCCCACCGCGCAAGGCCAAGGCCAAGCCGGAAAACCGGCAGTTCGCCTATATGAAGCCGTCCCCTGGCACGGTGCTGCTGTGGGAGAGCTGGCTGCGCCACGAGGTGCCGCTCAACGAGGCCGAGAGCGAACGCATCAGCATCAGCTTCAACTATGCGTGGCAGTAGAGGCATTAGGCGCGGCAAAAGAAAAATATACGCCTCGTTTCCGGCGACACGGGCTTAAGCTCTGCGCTAGAACATCGTCATGCCCATGCTTCGTGACGACGACACCCTCTTTGCCGCTCTCATCGCCCGCGATCCCTCTTACGAGGGGTTTGCCTATGTGGGCGTGAGGACGACAGGCATCTTCTGCCGCCTGACCTGCCCGGCCCGTAAGCCGAAGCGCGACAACGTCGTGTTCTTTGCCTGCAGGGACGCCGCCCAGGAGGCGGGCTTTCGCCCCTGCCTGCGCTGCAAGCCTCTCGACATCAAGCCGCCCACGAGCGGAGCTCTCCAGTCTCTGAAGGACAGGATCAAGGCGGAGCCCGACAGGCGGTGGAGTGCGGGAGACCTGAAGGCCCTGGGCTACGATCCCTCCACCGTGCGCCGCGCCTTCCAGCGCGAGTACGGCATCACCTTCACGCAATATGCCCGGTCGCAGCGGCTGGGTCTCGCCATCGGCACCCTGCAGCAGGGAGGCTCCGTCATGGAGGCTCAACTCGATGCCGGCTATGAATCCGGCAGCGGCTTTCGCGACGCCATCAGCAGGCTCATCGGCGACGCGCCGATCCGGTTGGCGACGCGCTCCATCCTCACGGCGCAATGGCTCGACACGCCCATCGGCGCGATGCTGGCCGTGGTGGACGATGCGGGGGTGCACCTGCTCGAATTTGCCGAACGGAAAGCGCTCCCGAACGAGATCAGGCGCCTGCGCGAACGCACGGGACCGATCAGCTTCGGGCAGCATCCGATGCTCGACAGGCTCGCCGATCAGGTGGCACAATACTTCTCCGGCCGCCTGCCCTCATTCGATATCCCGGTCGTCCAGGAGGGCACCGCGTTCGAGGCCGGCGTCTGGGATGCGCTGCGTCACATCCCGTTGGGGCAGACGCGCAGCTATAGCAAACTCGCCCGTGTGATGGGCCGTCCCGATGCCGTGCGAGCCATCGCGCGGGCGAATGGCGCCAATCAGGTAGCCATCATCGTTCCCTGCCATCGTGTCATCGGCGCCGACGGGTCGATGACCGGCTACGGCGGAATGATCTGGCGCAAGCAATGGCTGCTCGAACACGAGCGCCGTATGGCAGCAGAACAACAGCAAACCTGAGGTGAGACATGTCCGATCAGAAGACGAAGGCTCAAACGTTCAAGGCGCTCCACGTTCCGGGCCGTCCGATCATCCTGTTCAATGCCTGGGATGCCGGCAGCGCCAAAGCCGTTACGGCGAGCGGCGCGAAGGCGATTGCGACCGGCAGCTGGTCGGTTGCGGCAGCGCATGGCTTCGACGACGGCGAGCACATGCCGTTCGATCTCGCCCTCTCCAACCTGGAGCGCATCGTGACCGCGACCGGTCTTCCGGTGACGATCGATCTGGAAAGCGGATACGGGACCACGCCTGAGGACGTCGGTGCCACCGTCGCCCGTGCGCTGCAGGTCGGCGCCATCGGCTGCAACCTCGAGGATAGTTCTCGCGAGACCGGCCCGTTGCGCATGGCGGCAGATCAGGCCTCCCGGCTCAAGAGTGCGCGGAACGCAGCCGAAAGGCTGGGCATTCCTGCGTTCCTGAACGCACGCACCGACGTGTTCCTCGCTGCCTCGTCGGATATGCATGAAGGCCTCGTCGAAGAAGCTCTCCAGCGTGCCCGCACCTATGCCGATGCCGGCGCGGACGGGCTGTTCGTGCCGGGGCTCGTCGATGAGAAGCTCATTGCGCGCGTCGTCGAGGGCTCGCCCCTGCCGGTGAACATCATGGCGAGCGCCTCGGCGCCATCCGCGGTGCGGCTTGCTGAACTCGGTGTCGCCCGCATCAGCCATGGACCCGGACCGTACCGGATGATGATGAAGGCGTTGGAAAGCGCCGCGAGGGCAGCCCTGCTCTGAGGTGCCGCCTTGGGCTGCTTTCCCCTCCCCCTTGCGGGGAGGGGCAGGGGTGGGGGTGGTGCGACCGGATGAGACGTCTCCGTCATGGCCGGGCTTGTCCCGGCCATCCCGATACGGTGGGGCTCAGTGCTTTTCCGATCGGGATCACCGGCACAAGGCCGGTGATGACGAGGTAGAGAGCATTGCCTGTACTCATCATGAGCAGCGCTCCGACTTTGCGACCCCCACCCTTAATCCCTCCCCGCAAGGGGGAGGGAATCCCGCCAACCTTTTTGGGACAGACTTTGAGGAAGTCCGGGAATCGATGCGGAAACTTAGAGGCGCGCCTTCTCGATCTTCGGCAGGAAATAGGCGAGAAGCCCGATCGCCGGCAGGAACGAGCACACCTTGTAGACGGTCTCGATGCTCGTCATGTCGGCAAGCTGTCCCAGCGCAGCGGCGCCGAGGCCGCCCATGCCGAAGGACAAGCCAAAGAACAGGCCGGCGATCGTGCCCACGCGGCCCGGCACGAGCTCTATCGCATAGACGAGGATGGCCGAGAAGGCGGAGGCCAGCACCAGACCGATGATGACGCTCAGCACCGCCGTCCAGAACAGATTGGAATAGGGCAGCAGGAGCGTGAAGGGCAGGACGCCGAGGATCGAGATCCAGATCACGTAGCGGCGTCCGATCCGGTCGCCGACAGGGCCGCCGAGAAGCGTGCCCGCCGCCACGGCCCCGAGGAAGATGAACAGGTAGACCTGCGCATCCTGCACCGACACCTGAAACTTCGAGATCAGGTAGAAGGTGTAGTAGCTGGTGAGTCCCGCCATGTAGAAGTTCTTCGAGAAGACCAGCAGCATCAGGATCGTGATCGACATCA
Source organism: Microvirga arvi (assembly GCF_016892765.1). GTDB lineage: Bacteria > Pseudomonadota > Alphaproteobacteria > Rhizobiales > Beijerinckiaceae > Microvirga > Microvirga arvi. The sequence continues at coordinate 16,324 of NZ_JAFEMD010000015.1, read as the reverse complement.
TGATGCGCTTGCGCGGCAGCGAAGACATCCTCTGCACCGCTTTCGGCTTTGCCTTCAGCTCCACGAGCTTGGCCTGGTACCAGCGGCCGACTGAGAACAGGATCAGCATCGCCAGAAGCGCCACTGCGGAGAACCAGGCGATGCTGCCCTGTCCGAAGGGCACCACGATGAAGGCCGCGAGCAGCGGCCCCAAAGCCGTGCCCGCATTGCCGCCGACCTGGAACACCGATTGCGCCAGCCCGTGCCGTCCGCCCGACGCCATGCGGGCGACGCGGGAGGATTCCGGATGGAAGACCGAGGATCCCATGCCGACGAGGGCCGCACCGAGAAGCAGCATCGGATAGGAATGGGCCTGCGAGAGCGTCAGCAGCCCGATCAGGGTGAAGCCCATGCCGACCACGAGCGAGAAGGGCTGCGGCCTGCGGTCCGTAAAGGTGCCGACCAGTGGCTGCAGCAGCGATGCGCTCATCTGGAAGGTGAGCGTCAGCAGGCCGATCTGGCCGAAGTCGAGGCGGTAATTGGCCTTCAGGATCGGGTAGATCGCCGGAAGCAGCGACTGGATCAGGTCGTTCAGCAGATGGGACACGCTGATGGCGGCGAGGATCGGGACCGCGACCCTCTCCGCCTGGGTCTGGAGGGATGCAGCGGGCATGACAGGTGATTTGGTGTCCATCGAGCGTTCTTTGTTATCGGTTCAAGCCTTCAGGCTTGCCCCTTCCGGGCGGCGTTTCCAAGCTTCCTATAGACCAGAACTGGACGCCGATCCCCTTCCGATGCTGCAATCCAGGGCTACGGCCTAGGCGGGGCAGAGTTCCCGTTCCTGCGGAGCACGTCTGGCAGTTGAAACAAAATGTCATCGAGGTCACAACTTTTTCCCATTTGGGATTTAATGCAACAAACCAAGCAATAAGCCCGGCAATCGGGAACGTTCATAAGAAACAAGGGGTATTTCATGTCTCAGGCCACGTCATACGAGCAGCTGATGCTCGAGCTGGTGAATCGGGAGCGCGCGAAGACCGGAGCCCAGCCGCTCGCGTTCAACGGCAACCTCAACGATTCGGCGGACGCGCATAGCAGCTGGATGATCTCGGCCGATGTCTTCGACCACACGGGGCTCAGCGGCTCCTCTCCGCACGAGCGCATGGTCAAGGCAGGCTACAGCTTCACCGGATCGTGGGCCTCGGCGGAAAATATCGCCTGGGCCAGCCTGCGGTCTCCTGCGGGCCTCCAGGACGAGGTGGAGCTCCTGCACACCAACCTGATGAACAGCCCGGGCCACAAGGCCAACATCCTCAACGGCAGCTATCAGGAGATCGGCGTCGGCTTCCAGACCGGCGGCTACCTGACCTGGGACGCGGCCTTCGTCACCCAGAACTTCGCCCGCTCCGGCACCAAGACCTTCCTGACCGGCGTCACCATGGACGACAAGGACGGCGACCGGTTCTATGATATCGGTGAAGGGCTTGGCGGCCTCACGGTGACGGCCGTGAGCTCGACCGGAGCCAGGTATACTGCCATCACGGAAGGCGCAGGCGGCTACAGCCTGGCCCTGACGGCAGGCACTTACACGGTGACCTTCTCTGGCGGCGGTTACTCCCCGGTGACCAAGCAGGTGGCTGTCGGATCCTCGAACGTGAAGCTCGATCTCATCGATCCGGCCGGGGGCACGACCAGCAGCGGCACGATCAACGGCACGGCGGCCGCCAATACGCTCTCCGGCACCTCGGCCGCCAACACGATCAAGGGCCTGGGCGGCAACGATAAGCTCTACGGCAAATCCGGCAACGACAAGCTTTACGGCGGCACCGGCAGCGACGCGCTCGCGGGCGACAGCGGCAATGACCGGCTCTATGGGGATAGCGGCAAAGACAGGCTCAACGGGAGCAGCGGCAACGACACGCTTACCGGCGGTTCCGATGCGGACAGCTTCCGCTTCACCGGCAAGTGGGGCGCCGACAAGATCACCGACTTCAGGAACGGCGTCGACCGCATCGACCTGCGCGGCAACGGCCTGAGCTTCGGTGAACTCAGTATTGCCCGAGGTCATGGCGACGGCGACGGCGTGGCCGATGACGTGATCATCAAAGCGGATGGCCAGTCGATCGCGCTGCTCAACGTGAAGGTCTCGCTGATCGGCGCCTCGGACTTCCTGTTCTGAGCGCATCGCTCAGGCCAATAAAAAGGCGGGCTCAACGGCCCGCCTTTTTCGTTGTCAGCCGCTGCAGCCCTTACTCAGCCGCGACGAGAACCGCCTCGCCGACCGGGGCGTGCGTTTCGACAGCGCCGTCATAGACGGCCTGGTCGAGGACGCCCTCCTCCTTCGCCACGAGCACCGGCACGAGCACCTGCCCGGTGACGTTCGTCATGGTGCGCATCATGTCGACCACGCGGTCGATGGCGATGATGTAGCCGATGCCTTCCAGCGGCAGGCCGGCGGTGCTCAAGGTGAGCGTCAGCATCACGATGGAGGTGCCGGGCACGCCGGCGGTGCCGAGCGAACCGAGCACCGCGGTAAGACCAATCAGGACATACTGCGTGAGCGAAAGATCGAGCCCGAAATACTGCGCGATGAAGATCGACGCGATGGCGGGATAGATCGCGCCGCAGCCGTCCATCTTCACGTTGGCGCCGAGGGGAACCGCGAAGCTTGCATAGCTCTGCGGCACGCCGAGCTTCTCGACCGCGACGCGCAGGGACATCGGCAACGTGGCGAGACTCGACGAGGTGGCGAAGGCCATCTGCATGGCCGGCGCAGCACCGCGGAAGAAGCGGCCCACCTTCAGTCCATGCAGCTTCAGCAGGCCGCCATAGACCACGATGATGTGGAACAGGCAGGCGAGATACATGGCCGCGATGAATTTGCCGAGCGGCAGCAGCGAGGACAGACCGTAGCGACCGACGACCCAGGCGATCAGGCCGAAGGTGCCGATGGGCGTGAGCTGCAGCACCCAGCGGGTGATGCGGAACACGAGCGTGGCGCCCTGATCGACGAGGCTGCGGATGCCTGCGGTCTTCTCGCCGAGCGAGACGAGCGCCGCGCCGACGATGCCTGCGAAGAACAGCACCTGCAGCACGTTGGTGTCGGCCATGGCCTTGATCGGGTTGGTCGGCACGATGCCGATCAGCACCTCGAGCGGCGTCGGGATGGTGCGCGGCTTCACTTCGCCGAGCGGCAGGTTCGACAAGCCGATGCCCGGGTCGATCAAGTGGCCGAACGCGATGCCGACGAGCACGGCGATCGTCGAGGTCGCGACGAACCAGAACAGGGTGCGCAAGCCCAAGCGCGCCACGTTGCCGGCCTCCGCGAGCTTCGCCACGCTGGAGGTGATGGTGAAGAACACGAGCGGGATCACGATCATCCGCACGAGGTTTAGGTAGATGTCGCCGAGGGGCTTGAACCAGATTGCCGCCTGCTCCCCGGCGAGGACGCCGGCGAGAATGCCAAGGGCAAAGCCCACCGCGACCCGCTGCCAGAGCGGGCGGGTAAACCACGAACTTATCATGTGGATTGCCTTATATTTACGAAGTAGGATGCAAATAAGCGATCTGGCTCCTAAGAGCAAATGTCGCAGGCGCAGGGCTGACGATGGGTAAGTGCATGGTTTGCATCGGGTCACATTGGCGTGTGATCGGTTGTAGCCGCGGAACGCAGGTCCATCTGGAGGCTTGTTCGGCGACAGCAGGATAACCGCCAGCCATGCCTCCCTTCCCCCGCCTCGACCTCCGAGTCGCCGGATTCGCGCTCGTTCTCATGGTCGTCGGCAGCCTCGGTGCGGCCGCTCACCCCGCCTCCCCGCCCCAGGCTGTCACGCCCGACGCCCGGCTGATCGAGGAGACGGTCGAGCGGGCCGAGGGCCTGCCCAATCTCCGCACGCTCATCGTGTCCCACAACGGGACCGCCCTGGCGGAACAGGCGTTCAAGGGGGCCGGACTCGCGCGGTCGACGAACATCAAGTCGGCCTCCAAGACCATCATGTCGGCCCTCGTCGGCATCGCCATCGAGCGTGGGGTGCTGCTGGGCGTGGGCCAGCCGGTGGCCTCGATCCTGGAGCGGAGCGTCCCGGCAGACGCCGATCCGCGCGTGAGGCAGATCACCATCGGGCATCTGCTCTCCATGCAGGCTGGGCTGGAGCGCACCTCGGGCCGCAACTACGGCGCCTGGATCAGCAGCGGCAACTGGGTGCGCGACGCGCTCTCGCGGCCGTTCGTGGATGAGCCCGGCGGGCGCATGCTCTATTCCACCGGCAGCACGCATCTCCTCTCCGCCGCGCTCACCACGGCCTCGAAGCGCAGCACGCTGGAGCTCGCCCGCGACTGGATCGGCGAGCCGCTGGAGATCACCGTCGCGCCCTGGACCCGCGACCCGCAGGGCATCTATCTCGGCGGCAACGAGATGGCGCTCTCGCCGCGCGCACTCCATCGTTTTGGCGAGCTGTATCGCCAGGGCGGCACGATCGACGGCAGGCGCGTGGTGTCGGAGAGCTGGATTCGCGAGTCGTGGACACCGCGCACATCCTCGCCCTTCACCGGCGACCGGTATGGCTACGGCTGGTTCATCCGGGACATGCGCGGGCATACGGCCTATTACGCCTGGGGCTTCGGCGGGCAGATGCTGTACGTGATCCCGAGCCTCGGGCTGACCGTCACAATCACCTCCGATCCGACCGAGCCGTCACGCGAGGACAATTACATTGGGCAGCTTCACGCCCTCGTCGCCGACGGCATCGTGCCGGCGCTTCTGGCGAAGCCGGACGATACGACCGGCAGCATCGGACAGGACGATAAACGAACCCCGATGCCGTGATCAATCCAGCAGCAGCCGCAGAACGAAGGGCAGAAGCAGCGCCGTCACCAGCGCATTCAGCCCCATGGCGATGCCGGCAAAGGTGCCGGCCAGCGAATTGACCTGGAAGGCGCGTGCGGTGCCGATGCCGTGGGAGGCCAAGCCCACGGCAAAGCCGCGGGCGCGCCAGTCCTTCATGCGCAAGGCGTTCATCAGGGGCGTGACCATGATCGAGCCGGTCACGCCGGTCAGCATGATGAGGATCGCGGTCAGCGAAGGATCGCCGCCGAGCGCCTCCGTGATGCCCATGCCGACCGGGGCGGTGACGGATTTCGGGGCGAGCGAGACGAGGATGGGGTCCGGCATGCCGAAGAGCTGCGCGATGGCGACGGCCGAGACGATGGCCGTCACCGAGCCGACCACGAGCGCCACCATCATCGGCACGATGGAGCGCAGCACGATGTGCCGGTTCTCGTAGAGCGGGATGGCCAGCGCCACCGTCGCGGGGCCGAGCAGGAAATGAACGAACTTCGCGCCCTCGAAATAGATGGGATAGGACGTGCCGGTCGCCCACAGCACGAGCGCCACGGCGACCACCGCGATCAGCACCGGATTGCACAGAGGATGGCGCTTGAAGGCCAGCGAGATCCGGTCCGCGATCACATAGGCGCCGAGCGTCACCACGAGCCAGAGCAGCGGCGTCTGCGAAAGATAGACCCAGAGGGAGAAGGCTGAATCGGTCACCGTTCCTGCTCCGGCGTCTCGATGGAGGAGCCGCTGAGGCGCGACACCACCACGAAGGTCACGACGGTGACGACGAGGGTGACGAAAGTCGAGACGACGAGAGCCACCGCGAGACCGATGCCGTATTCCGCCAGCACGTCGAGCCGCTGGACGACGCCGACGCTCGCCGGAATGAACAGCAGCGAGAGATGGGCGAGAAGCCCCTTGCCCGTCGAGTCCAGCGTCTTGCCGAGTTCGGGCACGCTCGTCGCGATCCGGCCCCGCAGGCTCAGGAAAACGAGCAGGAACAGCATGCCGAGCACCGGACCGGGCATCGGCCAGCCGAGCCCACCGGCGACGACCTCGCCCAGGAGCTGGCACAGGAGAATGACGGTGAGGCTGATGATCATGAGAGCGGTCTAGAACGAAAAAGGCGGGTCCGAAACCCGCCTTCCTGAGTGTCTCAATTATCGAGGAAGCTTCTGAGCTTTCGGCTCCGCGAGGGGTGCTTCAGCTTGCGCAGGGCCTTCGCCTCGATCTGGCGGATGCGCTCGCGGGTCACCGAGAACTGCTGGCCGACCTCCTCGAGGGTGTGGTCGGTGTTCATGCCGATGCCGAAGCGCATGCGCAGCACGCGCTCCTCGCGCGGCGTGAGCGAGGCGAGCACCCGCGTCGTCGTCTCGCGCAGGTTCGACTGGATCGCCGCGTCGATCGGCAGGATCGCGTTCTTGTCCTCGATGAAGTCGCCGAGATGCGAATCCTCCTCGTCGCCGATCGGCGTCTCGAGGGAGATCGGCTCCTTGGCGATCTTGAGGACCTTGCGCACCTTCTCCAGCGGCATGGCCAGCTTTTCCGCCAGCTCCTCCGGGGTCGGCTCGCGGCCGATCTCGTGCAGCATCTGGCGCGAGGTGCGGACGATCTTGTTGATCGTCTCGATCATGTGCACCGGAATGCGGATCGTGCGGGCCTGGTCGGCGATCGAGCGGGTGATCGCCTGCCGGATCCACCAGGTGGCATAGGTCGAGAACTTGTAGCCGCGCCGGTACTCGAACTTGTCGACCGCCTTCATGAGGCCGATATTGCCCTCCTGGATCAGGTCCAGGAACTGCAGGCCGCGGTTCGTGTACTTCTTGGCGATCGAGATCACGAGGCGCAGGTTCGCCTCGATCATTTCCTTCTTCGCCTGACGGGCCTCGCGCTCGCCCTTCTGCACCATCATGACGATGCGGCGGAATTCCTGGATCTCCAGGCCGGTCTCGCTCGCCAGGTTGTGGATGTTCTCGCGCAGATCGTGGATGCCGTCCTTCGCCCTGGCGACGAAGTCCTTCCAGCCCTTGCCGCCGAGCTTGGAGACGCGCAGCACCCATTTCGGGTCGAGCTCCCAGCCCTGGTAGTGCTTGAGGAACTCCTCGCGGGCGACGCCGTGGCTCTCGGCCAGGCGCATCAGGCGGCCCTCATGGGAGATGAGGCGCTTGTTGATGTCGTAGAGCTGCTCGACCAGGGCCTCGATGCGGTTGTTGTTCAGCGACAGCGACTTCACCGACGCGACGATATCCGCTTTGAGCTCCTTGTACTTGCGCTCCTGGGCCGGGGTCAGCTGCTTGTTCTGCATGCGCTGTTCCACATGCTCGACCTGCAGGCGGCGCAGCTTCTTGTAGTTGTCGGCGATGGAGTCGAAGGTCTCGAGAACGCGCGGCTTCAGCTCGGCTTCCATGGCCGAGAGCGACACGTTGTTCTCCATGTCGTCGTCGTCGAGATCGCCCTCGGGCGGCGTCATGCCCTCCTCGGTCTCGGGAGCCTCCTCCTCGGCCTCGCCATCGCCCAGGGCGTCGACCTTGGGCGCGCCCTTGCCGTCGGGGCCTGCATAGGTGGCCTCGAGGTCGATGATGTCGCGCAGGAGCACCCGGCCCTCGACGAGCTCGTCGCGCCAGATGATGATGGCCTGGAAGGTCAATGGGCTCTCGCAGAGCCCTGCGATCATCGCCTCGCGGCCGGCCTCGATGCGCTTGGCGATCGCGATCTCGCCCTCGCGGGAGAGAAGCTCCACCGAGCCCATCTCGCGCAGGTACATGCGCACCGGATCGTCCGTGCGGTCGGTCGGCTCCTTGGCCGTGGTCTCGCGCACCGCGACGGCACGGGTCTGCGAGGCCTCGACGAGATCGCCGCCCTCGGCCTCCTCCTCCTCGGCCTCCGGCTGGGCATTTTCGTCAGTCTCTTCGGACTCGACTACGTTGATGCCCATCTCGGAAAGCTGGCCGAGCACGTCCTCGATCTGCTCCGAGTTGAACTCCTCGGGAGGCAGAACCTCGTTCAGCTCATCATAGGTGACATAGCCGCGCTTCTTCGCGAGCTTGATCATCCGCTTGACGGCGGCATCGCTCAGGTCGAGCAGAGGCCCATCGCTCTGCTGCTCTGTCGTCGTCGTATCACCTTCGTCGCCGCCGGTTGTCTTCGTTGCCATGCTTTGCTCAACTCCAGCGCTTCGCCCATCCCCCCTACAGGACCTGCGATGCGCGAATGGGCGGCAAGCTCAGGGCTCCACCACCCGAAATTCATTCCCGACTATAAACAGCAAGTCGCTTGACTAACCGTTAACCATCCCCTGCTCAAACTTCCGCAACTGCTCAGCTTGCAGCATTCTGACAAGACAGACGTCAGTGACCCCCTGGGGTTCCTGCATTGTCCATGTCGGCCTCGGCACCCTCGACGGAGGACAGCTGGTTTTGGACCTCCCGCAACCAGGCGAGATTGGCCTCATTGTCCTCTTCGGCGAGTGCGCGCTCGGCAGCCCGAAGTTCGCTATGTAACGTGCGTGCGCGGCGATGCAAGGTGATGGCTTGCCTCAATGCGTCCTCAAGACGCAAGGGATCCGCGTGAGGATCGAGCATCCACCGGTCGCCAGGACGGACCAGAGCCGTCAGCCTGTCGGCCTCGGCTGTGAGGCCGGCCCGCTCAAGGCGGGCCTTCATGACCGTCAGGTCGGCAGGGTCGCCGCTCGCCGCTCCATCGAGCAGGAGATTACGCACCATTTGGGTGGTGCGGCGTTCAAGTTCAAGATCCGCAAGGGTTTCTGCATGATTTTGAAGGAGTTCCGGGTGAGCCAGGAACGTGCAGAGGATCATCGCTTCCCGGGGACTCTCGGCCGTCCCGCCGGCAAAAAGCGCGCTGCGGGCGAGCATCGGCGAGACGCTCAGGCGGGAGCTTGGCGTCATCGGCTGGGGCTTCTGAAAATCGCGCCGCCCACCCGCATTCTGGCGGTTGAAACGGCTGGGCCTGGTGTCGGGACTCAAAGCCGCAAGGCGGCTATCCACATCCTCCCGGTAGTATTTCTTCAGGGTTTCATCGCGAATCAGTGCCAGTGATTCGCGAAGCCGCCGCTCCAGGGCCGCCCGCCGCTCGGGGGTGTCGAGGGGCCCCGCTTCAAGCTCCCGGGCCCAAAGCACGTCCACCAGGGGCCGGGCTGCCGCGAGCACCCGCTCGACGGCAGCGCCGCCGCCCGCGCGGGCGAGATCGTCCGGATCCTGCCCCTCGGGAAGCATGGCAAAGCGCAAGGATTTCCCTGGCATCAGGTTCGGCAGGGCCACGTCGAGCGCCCGGTAGGCCGCCCGCTGACCGGCCTTGTCGCCGTCGAAGCAGAGGATCGGCTCCTCCGCGAGGCGCCAGAGCAGCGTGAGCTGGTCCTCCGTGAGCGCCGTGCCCAGCGGCGCGACCGCGTGGGGGAAGCCCGCGACGCTCAGCGAGATCACGTCGACGTAGCCCTCCACCGCGATCACCGTGCCCCGGTCATGGGCCGGCTGGCGGGCGAGGTGGTAGTTGTAGAGGAGACGCCCTTTGTTGAAGAGCGGAGTGTCGGGGGAGTTGAGGTACTTGGCCGGCGCGTCGGCGCTCATGGCGCGCCCGCCGAAGGCGATCACCCGGCCGCGCAGGTCGCAGATCGGGAACATGACCCGGTCGCGGAAGCGGTCATAGGGGACCTTCACATCCTCGCCCGCGATCAGGAGCCCCGCCTCCACCATCATCTCGATGGGCACGCCCTTGCCGGCGAGATGGTCCCGCAGGGCAAACCGTTCGGGGGGAGCGTAGCCGATGCGGAAGCGCCCCTGCGTCTCCCGGCTTAAGGAACGGCCGGCAAGGTAGTCCCGAGCCTTGGCGCCCAGGCGGTCCTGCAGGGAGGATTCAAAGAAGGCGGCCGCCATCTCCATGACGTCGTAGAGGCTCTTGCGCTTGACCTCCTCCTGCCGATCCTCCTGGGAAACCTTGGGCAGAGGCACCCCCGCTTCGCCGGCGAGCCGCTCCACGGCCTCGGGGAAGGAGAGCCCCTCGGTCTCCATGAGAAAGGTGAAGATGTCCCCGTGCTTGCCGGAGGAGAAGCAGTGGTAGAACTGCTTCTGGTCGTTGACGTAGAAGCTCGGCGTCTTCTCCGCGTTGAAGGGCGACAGCCCCTTCCATTCCCGCCCCGCCTTCTTCAGACGCACGCGCTTGCCGACGACGGCCGAAACCGGCAGCCGGGCGCGGATCTCTTCCAGAATTTGGGGTGGGTATCGCACGAGGCGTCTTTCTCCAGACCTGTCCATAACCTAGGGCGGAGAGGGTGAAGAAATTATCCGAACGGCAAAGCTTTTCTGTGCCCGCAATCCACAGGGCAGCCCCGCCATGCATTCGTGGAAAGCTCGGGATCTACGTCACAGGGGCGTCGACCGTGCAGACGACGCCGGTGGGAGCAAACGCAATCTCCACCTGGCCATCCAGATCATTCGCCAGACTGCGTTCGATGAGACGGGATCCGAACCCGCGCCGGCGCGGCGGGATGACGGGCGGCCCGCCGGCCTCCGTCCAGCGCAGGGTCAATCTGGGAGGCGCGGCCCCGTTCTGCACCTTCCACGACACCTCGATGGTGCCGGTCTTGTTCGCCAGGGCGCCGTACTTCACCGCGTTGGTGGCCAGCTCGTGCATGGCCATGGCCAGGGCGAGCGACATGCGAGGCGTCACGCGCACATGCGGACCGGTGATGTGGATCCGGTTCTCACCCGAGGTCTGGTAGGGCTCGAGAGCCTTCTCGATGACTTCCACCAGGTCGGCCCCGTCCCAGCTCTCACGGGTGAGAACGTCATGCGCCCGGGACAGGGCGAGAAGCCGCCTCTCCAGCGCATCGCGCGCGCCCTCTTTCGTGTCCGACGTGCGCAGGGTCTGGGCCGAGATGGATTGCACCGTCGCGAGGGTGTTCTTCACCCGGTGGTTCAGCTCATCGATGAGCAACCGTTGATGCTCCGCGGCGCGCTTCTCCTTGTCGAGACCGGCCCTCAGGCGCTCTTCGCCCTGGTGCAGGTCCTCAAGCCTTGCGCGGGCCTCGTATTGCCTGCGTCGCCCGCGCAAGGCCGATCGGGCGACGCTCACCAGCGTTCCCGGGTGGAAGGGACGCTCCAGGAATACGACATTGCCGAGAACATCGGAGAGACGCGCCAGGGTCGGATTGCGCTCGATGCCCCCGCCGCGAAGGGTGAGGAGCACGAAGGCGAAATCCGACCACGGGGGCTGATCCGAGAGCCAACGGGACAGATCCTTCAGGTCCGCCGTGCGGAGCGCCTCGTCGGTGATGATCGCAAAGCCCGCACCCTGCGCAATCCCGCGCACGAGCGCCGGCATGTCGGGGCAGACCTCCGACGCGATTCCGACGCTGCGCAGGATGTCGGCGGCGATCGCCGCATCGCGCCCATGGGGCGCCAGGATGATCGCGCGCTCCGAATGCGGGTGAAGAACGTCTTTCATGCTCAACGATCTTTGAGCAGCTGCGTGCGGTCGCCGTCGGTGAAGACCGGGGTGCCGCGCAGAATGCCTTGGAAGCCCTCCAGGGGTTCGCCGAGGCCGATACCCTTGTTGGTGATCCGCATCTCGCGAATGGTGTTCTCGTGCGAACCGAACCGCTTCTTGATGATCGAGATCGCCCGCCGGACCTGACCGAACGCTTCGAAGTAGCGCAGCAGGATCACGGTGTCGGCGAGATACGTAACGTCGACGGGGGACTTCATGTCGCCCACAAGCCCGTGCTGCGCAACCGTCAGGAATGTCGAGACACCTTGCCGGTTCAGGTATTGCAGCAGCTCGTGGATGTGCAGGGTCAGAAACTCCTCTTCCGGCATGGCGGCCTGGTAGCCGTTCAGGCCGTCGATCACGACCGTCTTCACGCCATGGCGATGGATCTTGGTGCGCACCCGGTCGGTGAATTCGCCGGGCGAGAGCTCGGCGGCATCGACCTGCTCGATGAACAGGTTGCCGGAGTCACACAGTGCCACCAAGTCGATGCCGATCAGCTTGCACCGATCGATCAGGAGGCCGAGCTCCTCGTCGAAGATGAAAAGGGCCGCCTTCTCGCCGCGCTTGGCCGCCGAGATGGCGAACTGCACCGTCAGAAGGGATTTGCCCGTGCCGGCCGGGCCCATCACCAGCGTGCTCGAGCCCTGCTCGATGCCGCCGCCGAGGAGCTCATCGAGCTCGCCGATTCCGCTCGTGAGGACATTGCGGACAAAGTTCGTCTTGTGCTCGCCGGAGACGAGGCGGGGAAACACCTGAACGCCTCCTTCCACAATCACGTAGTCGTGGAACCCGCCCCGGAACGACTGGCCGCGATACTTGATCACCCGCAGGCGGCGGCGTTCGGCACCGTAATTGGGCGTCAGCCCCTCCAGGCGGATCACCCCATGGGCGAGGCTGTGAACGGTCTTGTCGTTGGTGTCCGTGGTCAGATCGTCGAGGAGGAGGACCGTCGCGCCCTGGCGCGCGAAGTAATGCTTCATGGCCAGGATCTGGCGGCGGTAGCGCAGGGAGCTCTGCGCCAGAAGGCGGATCTCCGACAGGCTGTCGATCACGATGCGGACCGGCTTCACTCGGTCGATGGCTGCGAACACGGCCCTGGTGGTTTCGCCGAGTTCGAGATCGGACGAGTAAAGCAGGCTCTGCTGATGCTCTTCGTCGAGCAGGTTCTCCGGCGGCACGAGCTCATAAACGTGAACGCTGTCGCCGAGGCTCCAGCCATGGGACGCCGCGCCGTCGCGCAGCTCCGACTCGGTCTCGGACATGGTGATGTAAAGCCCGGTTTCTCCAGCGTTAGCCCCGTCAAGCAGGAACTGGAGGGCGATGGTGGTCTTGCCGGTGCCGGGACTGCCCTCCAGCAGGTAGACGTGGCCAGGGGACAGGCCTCCGACGAGGATGTCGTCCAGGCCCGCAACTCCGGTCCGAGCTTTGCGGGAAGGCTGAGGCTTAGCGGCCATGGCGAAGTCCAATCTCAGCCTGAAGGGCAGCCGGGAGGGTGTGGGTCGGGATCAGCCCGATAATCCCTGTGAGCGCCTGCTCCGCGTGCCACAGGTCGTGCTGCTGCTGCCGGTCGAGCCAGAAGCGGGGTGTCGTGCCGGAGAGGCGGGCCAAGCGGGTCGCCATCTCGGGACTGACCGCCGCCTTCCCGGCAAGAACCCGGTGCAGGGTCTGACGCGCGATGCGAAGCTCGCGGGCAGCCTGGCTGACGGAGAGACCGAGGCCGGGCAGGACCTGATCACGAAGGATCCACCCCGGGTGGGGCGGAGCCACTGGGAGAGCGTCTCGGGAGTGGGGCATGATCCAGCCTTTGCTATGCCGACTGTAGCGTTATGGGCGACAGGTCGCGAAAAACAAGAGCTTGGCAAAACGGCTGACCAGCGATCGCAGAGCCCCGGACGATTTTCCTTGAGGCTTGCACCTCCTCCGAAAGGATTCTGCAGCGTGGCGGCAAGAGTCCTGAAATTCCTAACGGCCCAATGCCAGCCTGATGGCTTGCAAGAACAAGAACGAAGCTTTTTGGAGTCACCAAGATTGTCATTGGCGGCACCGGCAGCGACCACCTTGGCGGCGGGTAGACAAGCGTCGTGGCTCACATCCAGGATTAGGATAGGTGATCAGGCGGAGCCCTCGGGCAGCGGAGCCTTGATCGTGCAGACGACGCCTGCCGGAACATAGGCAAGGCTCACCTCGCCCGCGAGCTCCTGCGCCAGGCTGCGCTCGATCAGTCGCGTCCCGAATCCTCTGCGTGCAGGCGGCGCGACGAGCGGACCTCCCTGCTCCTGCCAGACAAGAGCGAGGTGCCTCGGTTCACCGGGCATGATCGTCCACGAGATCGAAACCTGCCCCGCTGACACCGACAGGGATCCGTACTTCGCCGCATTGGTCGCAAGCTCATGCACCGCCATGGACAGCGCGAGCGCCATGCTCGGCGTCAGCCGGACACGCGGCCCGTCGATGTCGCAGCGTCCGCCCGATTGACGGCAATAGGGTTCGACGACCTCGCCGACGATCTCGCGAAGCTCCGCCCCTTCCCAGTTGTCACGGGTGAGGATGTCATGGGCGCGGGCCAGGGCGAACAGGCGATTCTGGAACGCCGTGAAACTCGAACCGCTCGTTTCCCCTGTATCGCGGAAGCTCTGCATGGCGATCGACTGAACGGTGGCGAGGGTATTCTTGACCCGATGGTTGAGCTCGTTGATGAGGAGGCGCTGGCGCTCCTCCCAGAGCTTGCGCTCGGTGATGTCGAAGGCAACGCCCATGGCCCTGACGTCGACACCTCCCGCCGGCTTGGGCGTCAATTCCAACTCCGCCCTCACGAGCAGCCAATGGTGTGAGCCGTCGGGCCAGATCACTTCGAGCTCTTCCTCCGCATAACGCTCACCCCGGCCGAGGGCTGCTGCGGCGGCTGCCCGGAGGCGGTCCTGAGCACCCGGGGCATAGCGCGACCTGATCTCATCGACGGTCGGGGTGGCCGCCTCCGGGAAACCGAGGAGACGGTTGAGTTCGGGAGAGGTCGAAACGGAGTTGGTGCGCGTGTCGCTTTCCCACACCGCCATCCGGCCGGCATCAAGGGCCACCCGCAGGCGGGCCTCGCTTTGGCGCAAGGCCGTCTCGGCCTCCCGGCGGGCCGTGAGATCGAGGCTCACGGAGGCGATCGTTTGCGGCTGTCCCATCTCGTCGTGGATGAGGGTCACCGTGTTGCTGACCCACACGGCCGAACCGTCCGGTCGAATGTAGCGCTTTTCGATCTGGAACGGCTCGCCGGTTTCGACAGCCTTCTGAAACAGGCGGAGGTTCTCGGGCAGGTCGTCGGGATGGGTGATGTCCTGCATGCGCCGACCGCTCAGGAGCTCCTCGCGGGTATACCCTACGAGCTCGCAGAAGCGGTCGTTGATCCGGAGAAAGCGCCCCGTCGGATCGACCTCGGAAAATCCGGCAGCGGATTGGTCGAAGATCGCAGCGAAATGAGCCTCGCTGTCGCGCAGCGCGGCCTCGCGCCGCTTGCGCTCGGTCAGATCGCGCGCCAAGCCGATCCGCACCTTTTGGCCCTGCCACGTGCTGGGCCGTCCCACGAATTCAGCCGGGAAGACGGAACCGTCCTTGCGGATGGCCTCGATCTCGTATGGCTCCTCGTTATCGAGGGCTCCCTTCTCCTGGAGAAGGGCGACACTCCTCGGCGTTACGAAAGCCGTGCTGGGGCGCCCCACCACATCGGCAACATCGTCGTAGCCGAACATGCGCGCATAGGCGGGATTGCAGTCGAGAATGACCTTGCCGTTGTGGATGACGACGCCTTCCCGCGTCTCCTCCGAGAACAGCCGGTAGCGAGCGTCGCTCTCCTGGAAAGCTGTTTCGGTCCGAACCTGTTCGGTAACGTCGAATCCCTGGGCGAAGATGCCTGTCACTCTCCCCTGGTCATCCGCCACGGGTTGATAAACGAAATCGATATACCGGGTCTCCGCCGGGGCGTCCGCCTGCCGCTGGAAGGCAATAGGCATCCTCCGTCCGATGAACGGTTCGCCTGTCGCATAAACCTTGTCGAGCACGGCGACGGTGCCCTGCTCTTCAAGCTCCGGCAGCACATCGCGTACCCTTTGTCCCAGGACGTCGTGCCTGCCAACGAGATCCAGGTAAGCCGGGTTGGCAAACTCGAACACGTGTTCGAGCCCGCTGACGATCGCGATCATGCCTGGGGCTTGCTGAAAGAAGAACCGGAGACGGTCCGTGGACGCATCGGAGGAGGATGGCGTGAGCGAGCCTGGCTTACCGTGCATCGCGCTCACCGTCGGCGTGTCTCGTGGGCGAGGCGGCCTTCCTGCC
This sequence comes from Microvirga arvi, assembly GCF_016892765.1. Lineage (GTDB taxonomy): Bacteria > Pseudomonadota > Alphaproteobacteria > Rhizobiales > Beijerinckiaceae > Microvirga > Microvirga arvi. The sequence goes on along the minus strand of NZ_JAFEMD010000015.1, from coordinate 690 downwards.
GGAGGTCCGATTGCGCCAACAGGCAGCGGGCAGGTCGCCTCACGCCGATACGGTGGTGCTGATCCCGCCTCACCTGGGCGACGGATACAGTCCATTCACAGGTCGGGAAGCGGATGATGATCAACGGGCGGGACATGGAGCAGAGGACAAGGTGAACTCGAATCTGCCTAGCAGCAAAGCCGCGACTTGAATATCGGCCGATAGTGCCGGTCGCTGCGGCGCTTCGCCCTTATGCTGCGTTTCCTACAGGTTGAGGATGGGCAGGACTTTCGCGGAGCCATGAGCTTGCAGATCGAGCTCATAGGCCATGACCTCTTCCTGCGTGAGTTCACGCAGCGTTTCGGCGGATGCATTCGGACCGGCTGCCTGTGCCGCCACCAGCTCGGCATCACGTTCGTCGCGAGCGACGACCACCAGGGGTGCCGTCTTCGCCTCCTGATCGCCAGGCTGCGTCACTGTCACGGTCACACCAAATCCCTTGTTCATCCAAGCACTCCCTGCAGGGGCTTCCCATATGGCTGCCAACCGCTTTGACATGAGCCTGTCCATAGACGGCCAATCCCTGGGGCGAGTTCCGGGCGGGTGCTACCGACTCGGGAGGCATACGAGTTATGTTCTCATTTTGTTCTTGACAATCATCCTAAGCTGGGCTATATCGTTGTCTTAGATCTGGTCCTGTCGAGGGGCGCG
>NZ_JAFEMD010000159.1 GCF_016892765.1 Microvirga arvi | reverse complement strand
TGCCCCATGACTATCGTGCGGCACATTCTGGACAAGAAGGGCCAGCTCGTATGGACGATCCGGCCTGATGACACAGTCTTTGCGGCAATCGAAGAGATGGCCCGCAAGGATGTGGGCGCCCTCGTCGTTGTCGAGAATGGTGATCCGATCGGCATCTTCACAGAACGCCACTATGCCAGGGACGTGTTCTTGAAGGGCCGATCATCGCCGACGACGGTGGTCAAGGACGTCATGCGAACCGGCTTTCCATATGTCACGCCTGAACGGACGGTTGAGGAATGCATGGCGATTATGACAGCCGAGCGAGTGAGACACCTTCCCGTCATGGATGACGGTAATTTGGTTGGGCTGATCTCTATTGGAGATCTGGTCAACAGCATAATAGAAGATAGGGAGTTTGTCATAGATCAGCTGACGAACTATATCACACGAACGAGATGATCCGGCTAGATGAACCCTTTTGCTTTGTGTCTCGGAACTGAGACGTGGAGAGCATGGTCTTGATAGCTCCGCCTCTTGGATCCTTATGAGAGCGTAGCCAGGCACTGAGATCCTCACCGAAGGTCCACGTAACCGCCCTGCAGGATAAGGGCACTTCTCTATTCGGCGGTTTAAGGTCAAGCGCTTTCGGGCTGTTTTACCGCTCCGATGTCTGATGTCACTCGCGGGTCTTGCTTTTCTTCGGGATCAGCTCTCGGGCTCTCCCATGATGGGATCAGAAGAATGAGGTGGCCCAATCTGTTGCGCGTTCTGATCGCGCAAAACGCGATCGACACAAGTGCCCTAGCGAACTCACCTCATCCATCGCCCCGCGAGGGACGTCTCTCCACCGGCTGGCGGAAACTCGTCTACCTTTCTGTTCGTGTGACAGGCTGTTCCAACAGGCCGATCAGGCGGTCGCCACGGCACTCTCCCTGGTCCAGCGGAACTCGGTGCCATCACTCCAGAGGCGGTGCATGATGACGGCCAACCGGCGCGCCAGAGCCACGATGGCCTTTTGCAGGCCGCGCCGGCGGGCCACGGTCATGGCCCAGGCCTTCAGCCAGGACCATTTCTGCACCCGGGTCAGCAGCACCTGGGCCGCCTCATAAAGCAGCGCTCGCATCATGGCGTCGCCGCACAGTGAGACGCGTCCGATGCGATTGCTCTCGCCGGACTGGTTGAGAACCGGCGTGAGCCCCAGAGCTGGGCCAACGGCCTTGGAATTCTTGAACCGTGCCGGAATGTCGATCGTGGCGCTAAAGGCCAGCGATACCACGGGACCGACACCCGGAATGGTCATCAGGCGCCGGCAGACGTCATCGTCCCGGACGATCGCCAACACTTTGCGGTGAAGAGTGGCGAAGCACTCCCGCAGGCTCTGACGGGCCGCGAGCAGGCAGGCTATGATTTCAGCCAGATCCGGAAGACCGGCCACGAGCTCGCGGATCCGGTCCTCGAACCTGACCTTGCCAATGACCCCGACCTTCAGGCCGAAGTTGCGCAGCAGACTGCGGATGTCGTTCTCAATGGCAATGGCTTTTTCCTGCAACAACTTGCGAGCTGTCAGCAGGGCGCGTCGGTTCTGGCTGGCTAGGGTCTTCACATGGACGGGCCGGAACAGGTTGACGCGCATCATCTGAGCGATGCCGCGAGCATCGTTGCGGTCGGTCTTGTTCACCTGCGCCTTCAGGAAGGCCTTGGTGTGGCGCGTCTCGATGCAAATGACCAGCAGCCCAGCCATGGCCAGCCCGCTGTAGAGCCACTGGGACAATGGGCCGGCTTCGAGCCCGACCCGCTCGAGCCGCCAAGCCGGATCCTGGAGCACCCTCACCAGGTCGTCTGGATGGCTGGTCACCTTCAGTTCGCGACAGACCTTGCCCGTCTCGTCCAGAATGCACAAAGAAGTCTCTTTGACGGAGACATCGAGGCCGGCATAATGCTTCATGCTGCGCTTCTCCCACTGATGCTTGTGGCTGGTCCTGCCCAGACCACGTTGTACCATCAGCCTGAAGCGCAGCACCTCCGACAGTCCAGCGGGGTGGCGCAAAGCCGAATACCCCAT
>NZ_JAFEMD010000158.1 GCF_016892765.1 Microvirga arvi | reverse complement strand
TCAGGCCATGTACTGGCCGCCGTTCACCGACAGGGTCGAGCCCGTGATGAAGCCGGCCTCGTCCGCAGCGAGATAGAGCACGCTGCGCGCGATTTCCTCAGCCTCGCCGAGGCGGCCGACGGGAATGAGCGGCAGGATTTTCGATTTCAACACCTCTTCCGGCACCGCCTTCACCATCTCGGTGGCGATGTAGCCCGGCGCGATCACGTTGACGGTCACACCCTTGTTGGCGTTCTCCTGCGCCAGCGCCTTGGCGAAGCCGACCACGCCGGCTTTCGCGGCGGAGTAGTTCGCCTGCCCCATCTGGCCTTTCTGGCCGTTGATGGAGGAGATGATGATGATGCGGCCGAAATTGCGCGAGCGCATGCCGTCGATCACGGGCCGCGTGCAGGTGAACATGGAATCGAGATTAGTGCGGATGACGGCCGACCACTGGTCGAAGGTCATCTTGTGGAACATGCCGTCGCGGGTGATGCCCGCATTGTTCACGAGGATGTCGACAGGGCCGAGTTCGGCCTCGACCGCCCTGATCCCGGCCTCGCAGGCCGCCGCATCGGACACGTCGAATTTGAAGACCGGGATGCCGGTCTCGCCCTTGAACTGGTTCGCGGCTTCATCGTTGCCGCCGTAATTCGCAGCAACTTTGTAGCCTGCGTCCTTCAAACCTTTTGAGATTGCGGCACCGATGCCGCGAGTGCCTCCGGTGACCAATGCGACGCGCGCCATGCTGTTTCCTTCCCAAAACCGTTCTGCTTGCGGACCTCTCACGGATCCATTGCTGTGGGGTGGTCCGATTCAGACCACCCCACAACATAGCTTACGATATGTGGCAGAACGTGGAAGGGTGAAGCTCCGTAATTTCCTTGACGGAGCTTCTTGATACCTTGGTGCTCGAGGCTGCTTACCTTTCAAGGCACATGGCAACGCCCATGCCGCCGCCGATGCACAGGGTAGCCAGGCCCTTCTTGGCGTTGCGGCGGCCCATCTCGTGCAGCAGGGTCACGAGCACACGGGCGCCGGACGCGCCGATGGGATGGCCGATGGCGATCGCGCCGCCGTTCACGTTCACGATCGACGGATCCCAGCCCATGTCCTTGTTGACCGCGAGAGCCTGGGCCGCGAAGGCCTCGTTGGCCTCGACGAGCTCGAGGTCGGACACCTTCCAGCCGGCCTTCTCAAGGGCTTTGCGGGAGGAGGGGATCGGGCCCGTGCCCATGATGGCCGGATCGACGCCGGCGGTCGCCCAGGAGGCGATGCGTGCAAGCGGCGTCAGGCCGCGCTTCTCGGCCTCGGCTTCGGTCATCAGCACCAAGGCGGCCGCGCCGTCATTGATGCCCGAGGCATTGCCGGCGGTCACCGTGCCGTCCTTCGAGAAGGCGGGCCGGAGCTTGCCGAGCGCCTCGACGGTGGTGCCGGCGCGGATGTACTCGTCCTGATCCACGACGATGTCGCCCTTCCGGGAGGCGATCGTCACGGGCGTGATCTCGTCCTTGAAGCGGCCCTCCTTCTGGGCGGCCTCGGCCTTGTTCTGGGAGCTGGTTGCGAACTGATCCTGCTCCTCGCGGGTCAGCTGCCAGCGCTGGGCCACGTTCTCGGCGGTGTTGCCCATATGGTAGCCGTTGAAGGCATCCATCAGGCCGTCCTTGAGCATGGTGTCCACGAGCTTGAAGTCGCCCATCTTGGTGCCGGAGCGCATATACGCCGCGTGCGGGGCGAGGGACATCGATTCCTGGCCGCCCGCCACGATGATGCTGGCGTCCCCATTGGCGATCTGCTGCATGCCGATGGCGACGGTGCGCAGGCCCGAGCCGCAGAGCTGGTTGAGGCCCCAGGCGGTCTTCTCCTGCGGAACGCCCGAGGCCATGGCGGCCTGACGGGCCGGGTTCTGACCCTGGCCGGCCGAGAGGATCTGGCCGAGGATCACCTCGTCCACCTCCGAGCCGTCGACCTTGGCGCGCTCCAGCGCCGCCTTGATGGCGATGGCGCCGAGTTCGTGGGCCGGGGTGTTGGCGAAGGCCCCATTGAACGAGCCGACGGGGGTGCGTGCCGCGCCGACGAT
>NZ_JAFEMD010000157.1 GCF_016892765.1 Microvirga arvi | reverse complement strand
GTCGTCCAGACGAGCCCAGAAGGAGCTGATCCCGGCCCGCGTCATGGCGATCAGCGTCGCCAGGCCCGACATCGTCAGGAGGCCGATCAGCATCCAGGTCGAGGTCTGGACCATGGCGCCATCCGTCCTCAGCATCGCCGCCATCATGCCGAACTTGCCGATGAAGCCCGAGAAGGGCGGCAACCCAGCCAGGAGCAGGGCGCAGGTGATGAAACTTCCGCCGAGGGTGGCGATCGTTGCTGGAATGGCGATACCGATCTCGTCCGCCAGTCCCTCGTCGTCGCCCTCGCCATAGGCCTCCATGGTGACGGCCAGCACGTCCGCGCCGGGATCGCGGATGCGCTCGACCAGCTCGACCAGCAGGAAGAGGGCAGCGAGGCCCAAGGTGGAGCTGACGAGATAAAACAGAGCCGAGCCGATGACCGCGCCGCCGCCCGTGCCGATGGCGGCGATCACCGTTCCGGAGGAGACGAGCACGCTGCACCCGGCCAGCCGCGACAGGGTCTGCGAGGCCAGGATGCCGATCGTACCGAACACGATGGTCAGCATGCCGCCGACGAGCAGCCATTGTCCGCCGAATCCGGCGAGCGGACCCGCCTCCGGACCGAACACCAGCGTCCACAGGCGGAGGATGACGTAGACGCCGAGCTTGCTCATGACGGCGAAGATGGCGGCCGCCGGCGCGGAGGCCACCGCATAGGTGGTCGGGAGCCAGAAGTTGAGCGGCCATGCGCCCGCCTTCATCAGGAAGGCCGTGCCGAGGATCGCCGCCGCGGCCGCGAACAGCGCCGCATCGCCTGGCGTGAGGGCGGGGATGCGACTGGCGAGATCCGCCATGTTGAGCGTGCCCGTGACGCCATAGGCCAGGCTGGCGCCGATCAGGAAGAGCAGGGAGGCTGCCAGGTTGACGGCGATGTAGGCAAGGCCTGCCCTGACGCGGGCGGTGCCATCCCCGTGCAGCACGAGGCCATAGGAGGCGGTGAGCAGAACCTCGAAGAACACGAAGAGGTTGAAGAGATCTCCGGTCAGGAAGGCGCCGTTGAGGCCCATGAGCTGGAGTTGGAAGAGCGTGTGGAACCGCGGCCCGGCGCGGTGCCAGCGCGCGAGCGAATACAGCAGCGACGCGATGCCGAGCACGCTGGTCAGAACCAGCATGAGGGCGGAGAGGCGGTCCAGCACCAGCACGATGCCGAACGGCGCGGGCCAGTTGCCGAGCTGGTACACCTTTGCGACCGACCCGCCCGATGCCGCAGGAGCCATGTCGGCCACGCGAAGCAACGTGATCGATACGATGAGCAGGGTGACCGTGGTCGCGATCCCGATCCCGCCCTTGAGCCCGCGGCGGCGCTCGTCGAGCAGGAGCATCACGGCTGCGGAGACCAGCGGCAGTAGGATCGGCACGATGATCAGATGGTCGAGCATGCCCGTCATTGCCCGTCCTCCCGGCCGTCCACGTGGTCGGTGCCCGTGAGGCCGCGCGAGGCCAGCAGGACGACGAGGAACAGGGCCGTCGTCGCGAAGCTGATGACGATGGCGGTGAGCACCAGCGCCTGCGGCAGCGGGTCGGCGTAGAGCGCCGGGTCGACCGCCTCGGTGTTTTCGAGAACAGGCGGTGCGCCGACCCGCAGTCGACCCATGCCGAAGATGAACAGGTTCACCGCATAGGAGAGCAGCGACAACCCGATGATGACCTGGAAGGTGCGCGGGCGCAGCAACAGCCACACTCCCGATGCGGTCAGGACACCCACCGCCAGCGCGAAGATCAGCTCCATCATGCGTTCTCCTTCGTCAGGGCAGGCCTCTCGGCGGGGAGCGGCGAGCGGGTGGCGCGTGGGGCTCGGACCGACTGGTGCGCCAGGGCGACCAGGATGAGCACGGTGGAGCCCACCACGACCGCGAAGACGCCGAGGTCGAACAGCAGCGCGGTGGCGGCCGGCACCTTGCCGATGGCGGGCAGGTCCAGGTACCGGAAATAGGAGGTCAGGAACGGGTGGCCGAACAGCCAGGCACCCATGCCGGTGAGGGCGGCGCAGAGCAGGCCGAGGCCGATCCAACTGACGGGACGGATCCGCAGCCGCGCTTCGATCGAGCGGGTCCCGCCCGCCATGTACTGGAGGATAAGGGCAATCGACATCGTGACCCCGGCCGCGAACCCCCCGCCCGGC
>NZ_JAFEMD010000156.1 GCF_016892765.1 Microvirga arvi | reverse complement strand
TGTCGGCCGAACTGAGAAACTGCCCCCCTGACGAAACGAAGACCTGACCCCTCCTTGGCAAAGGAGGAATAGATGTCGATTGGGGATTGGGCCCATCCTGCATTGTCGCGGACGGTGCGGGGAGACGAGATGCTTCAGGCTGAGGAGGTGGCCGCAATGCTGCGGCTGCATGGGCTTGGCTGGGGAGCCAAGCGGCTGGCCAGGGAATTCGGGTGCGCGCGCAATACGGTGCGGCGCTATCTGCGCCAAGGCGGGGCTGCGGCTTTCCGCAAGCCCGTGCGCCGGACGGCTTTCGACGGGCTGGATGACTGGCTGCGGGAGCGGTTCTTCCGGCATGGCGGCAATGCGGACGTGGTGCGCCAGGAGCTGGCGAGCGAACAGGGCATCGTCATCGGGCTGCGCTCGGTCGAGCTACGGGTGCAGCGCTGGCGCCGGGAGTTGAAGGCGCAGATGCGTGCAACCGTACGGTTTGAGACGGCGCCGGGCCAGCAGATGCAGATCGACTTCGGCGACACGCGGGTATGGGTCAGTGGCGAGCGGGTGCGGGTGCGCGTGTTTGTGGCCACCCTGGGCTACTCGCGCCGGCTGCATATCCGGGCCTCGCTGCGGGAGCGCCAGTCGGACTGGTTCGAGGGCATGGAAGGCGCCTTTCTGCGTTTCGGCGGGGTTCCGGCCGAAGTGCTGTTCGACAATCCCAAGGCGCTCGTCGAGCATCACGATGCGGCCACCCGAGAGGTGCGGTTCAACGGCCGGCTGCATGCCTTTGCCCGCTATTGGGGTTTTACCCCGCGCGCCTGTGCGCCCTACCGGGCGCGCACCAAGGGAAAGGACGAGCGCGGGGTCGGCTACGTCAAGAAGAATGCCATTGCCGGCCGCCGGTTCGAGAGCTGGGCCGCCCTCGAGGCGCATCTGGACCGATGGACGCGTGAGGTCGCCGATCAGCGGGTGCATGGCACCACCGGCGTAGCTCCGGCGGAGCGGTTTGCGTCCGAGGCCGGGGCGCTTCGTCCCCTCGGCGGGCGAGCCCCGTTCGGGCAGCTGCGGGATCTGGTGCGCAAGGTTCAGGCCGACTGCGCGATCGATCTGGACACGAACAGCTACTCGGTGCCCTGGCGGCTGATCGGGGAGAGCGTCCAGGTCGTGGTGCTGGGTGGACGCGTGATCGTACGTCATGCGGGCGAGGTCGTAGCCGATCATGCCCTGTGCCGAGGCCGCCGCCAACGGATTGTCGAGCGCGCGCATCTGGCCGGCGTTGTCGGTGCTGCGGGGCCGGTGCGGTCGGCGCCGACGGGCATCGTTGTGCCGCCCGCCCTGCTGCGACCGCTGGCCGAGTATGAGGCGCTGGTGGGAGGAGGCTGGTGATGACGGCCATCGATCACGAGGCGCTGGTGGCGATGCTCGACCGGCTCAAGCTGACGGCAATCCGCGACCAGCTCGACACGCTGCTGGATGAAGCGGCCCGCTCGGACATGACCTTGCGCGAGGCCTTGGCGTTCCTGGTGAAGCGCGAGATCGCACGACGCGACGAGCGGCGGATCGCCATGGCGAGCAAGATCGCGCAGTTCCCGTTTGTGCGTGAACTCGACGGCTTTGACTTCGACGCGCAGCCGTCGCTGGATCAGCGTCAGATCCGGGAGTTGGCCACCTGCCGCTGGGTCGCCCATGGCGACATGGTCTTGTTCCTGGGGCCGCCAGGCACCGGCAAGACTCATTTAGCAGTGGCTCTCGGGCGCGAGGCGATCCGGCAGACCTATAGCGTGCAGTTCGTCACGGCCACGACGCTGGTGGCGATGCTGGCCAAGGCCCACGACGATGGCCTACTCGACAAGCAACTGACGATCCTGGCGCGACCGAAGCTGCTAATCATCGACGAGCTCGGCTATCTGCCGTTCGAGGCCAATGCGGCGCATCTATTCTTCCAGCTGGTGTCGCGCCGCTACGAGCGGGGCTCGATCCTGATCACCTCCAACCGCTCCGTGGGCGAATGGGGCAGCGTGTTCGGGGATCCCGTGGTGGCGACGGCGATTTTGGATCGCTTGCTGCATCACTCGACGGTGATCACCATCCGCGGGGACAGCTACCGGCTTCGCGAAAAGCGCCGATCCGGCCTTCTGCAGAAGGTCGGAGCAGCACTCGAAACCGAGGGAACCACAAAGCAATGAGGGGGGTCAGATCTTCAGTGCGCCCAAGGGGTCAATTCTTCGGTTCGGTTGACA
>NZ_JAFEMD010000155.1 GCF_016892765.1 Microvirga arvi | reverse complement strand
TTTCCTGATCGCAACACCTGATTGATCGAAACCTGCGTTTAGGTGGCCTCTTCGAGCACCTTGCGGACAGCTGCCAGCGACAGACCGAAGTGCTTGGCCACTTGAGCGGGGGCTACTCCGGCCAGAAGAACTGCCCGCACTGCCTTGCGCTGCCCCTCCTGCAGCGGGGAAGTGCCCTTGGAAGATCTCAGGGGTCTGGCTTGGCTGGTGCGTGTATGAGCAAGCCGATCCAAGGATGCTCTGGCCTGTGCCGCGGCCGTCTCCAACTCCGGCCGTCGGCCTCTGCCCTTCTCCAGCCGGCGCTGCACTTCTTCGACGAGTTGGCCAAGCTGCTGGGCCAGTTGAGCATCGGACAGGCTGGCCAGCGCCGGCGGTCTGGCCGGAACAGGAGACGGCTCGGACGAGGGCGTCGGGATGGTCAGGGTGTACTCGAACAGGTCGAGCGTGCGCGGTGAAGAACCCTTGTGCGGCATCGACCATATATGGGCATCAGGCGCGGCTTTCCCAAGGTTCAGGAACTCGCCCGACTGCCGCTTCTAGCGCGATCCTTGCTCCTGGAGGGAGACCCCCGCAGGTACTTTGAGCTCGCCCTCCTCTCCATCCAGATCGATGAAGCGGCTGTCCCTCGGGATCACCAACCCCGCCCCGATCGTCGGCAGCTTTGTGAGAGCGGTGCACGTCACGGCTGATCGCCCCACCAGTGAGGTTTCGGTTCCGGCGAGCCGCATTGTTGTCTGGCCAAGTCCTGTGAGGCTGCCTTCAATCCGAATACTCTGATCCGGGAAAGTCCATGTGAAACGCCGGCCCGTCTGGTCCCACCTCCCGGGCCACTCTCCCGGCTTTGTCCGGGAAGCATCGAAGATGTAGGGGCTCACCTCACCATTCTGGAACTCCCCTCCCCCGACGCCGCCGCCCGGGTAGAAGGTGATCACGAACTGCGACTGATCAGTTGCGCGGGTGCAGTGCCAGAGGGATCCCGCCAAGTTCGTGCCGTCAGCAAAGGCTGTGGGAGACACCAAGGCAAGTCCGATTGCGGCGAGCAGGAAGCCTCTCATGAAGCTGACTCCGATGATCAAGGTGTCGGAGCAGCACGCTAGTCCGCAGGTCCTAACCAAACCTCACGCTGCGAGCACTGGGTCCACAGATCCCACACGAGGCGATCAGGGCACCCCATCGTGGCATGACTCCTAGCTCATCAGTGAGGACCGATGCCAAAGCAGCAGAGCAGCCCACAAAGCTGGATGCTCTCCAGAGCCGCTCTGACGGTGAGAGAGGATGGTAAGTGCCAACCTCCAGCGGGCGGCCGCCATGGAGGTGGCATTTGCCCCCTTAGCGGGACGCTAACGTGGCATGGCGGGGCGGCTCCCACCGGATGGGCTTGTACGCCTTGTGCATCAGCTTCGCGTCACCCCAGATCGTATCGAGGTACCTCGCATCGGCGAGAATGATGGCGTCCAGCCGAGCGGCACGGTTGAGGTCCACATTCGCCTTGCCGGTCCGGAGGCGCTCGTCATCCTTCCTGGACAGCTTGGTCACGAACGTCACGACGAGGCCGGACGCCCCCTCGACCTCGTAGGCGTTGAACAGGGCGAGGCCGTTCGGCCTTACGTCGATGAGGCGTTCCTTGTATGCGAACCCGTTATTCTGGGCGTGGGCCCTGATGTCGGCGAGGGTGGTTTCGCCGTAGACGAAGCCTGGGAAATCGGCCGGCTTGCCGTGGGCGCTGCCACTCCACGTCTTCTCGGCATAGACGATCCGCTTCGTCTGCGGGTCTACAGCGACGGAGAGCCTGTTGCCGTCGGGCAGCTTCCAGCGCCGCTCCTCGTGCAGATCCACTCTCTTGGAGGGCAGCGGCCTTGCAGCGAGTTTGGGGACAGACAAGACCTGCTCGCCGACCTTGATCCCCGACAGCGATTGCGCCTGGGCAGGGGTGCCGAACAGCACGGCCGCCGCGGCCGCGATCGCGGCAGTAGCCTTGAGCTTAAGTGGTCGCATGAGGCCCCTGAGGTTTGCTTTTGGCCGGAAAGTAGGGGATGGGCCGCTTTTGCGTCAACCGGTGCGGCCGCCGGGAGCTCCGTGCGGCAGATGGTGCCGCATTCCTGCAACACGGCGCCTCGTCGGGCAGCGGCGCTCCGCCGGTCTAGTGCCTTCCCAAGGGGGCGTGAGTGCCCATGGGGCGACCGATCGCCTCCGGCCTGCTCTGGTTATGATGACGTAACTGGGGCAGATTGGGGGGCGACGATTCCCCCAGAAGAGTATCCGTGATTCAATCTGGGCATGACCTCGCCCG
>NZ_JAFEMD010000154.1 GCF_016892765.1 Microvirga arvi | reverse complement strand
TCGATCGTGTTGCCATGATGCCTCTCAATGACTGCTTCCTGTTGACGTTCAGTCTGCTGGCTGGATGCGAGCTACGGGGCTATCCACGAGTTTCACCAGCCAAATGCGTTGTGTCCCTACCTGAGCCAACCGCCCCTTGAGTGTCCCCCGCCGCAGCCAACCGTAGACTGTCTGCCGGTGTGCCCCAAGCTGCTCGGCCACTTCCTGCAAGGTCATTTCCTCATCATCCGCACGCGGCACTTTCCCGGACCAGATCGGCCGCTTCGTGCCATGCCCGTGCCGCTGCAGCAGGCGCCGGATCATTGGAGCGTTGAAGACGGTCCGCTTGGCGGGCCGAAAGCCCTCCGCGTTCAGGCGGGCGGCAATCTGCTCCGCCGTGCTGCCGGCCGTCCGCAACGCCACCGCCCGCGCCAGCAGCTGATCGAAGTTCGCCAGCTGCTCGAACCGCCGCACCGGACGGATCACCGCATGCCGGGTGATGACGCCGCCAGCCCAGTGGCACGCAATCTCCGCCCATTCGGTCGTGCCCTGCAGATGGATCACCACCCGATCGAGCATGGTCCGCGCGATCGTCTGCCGGTCACGCGCCGTTGTGGACGGAGCACTCCACAGCGCGGGAATGTCCTCGGCCAAGCGGTGCACCGCCGCCTGCTCCTCCGGCGTCAGCCGTTCCGGCTCGCGGGCCACGACCCGCTGGTGCTCGTTCTCCAGCGTCTGGTGGGCTGTCAGCGCCGTCTCCCAATCCCGCTCCAGGGTGCGGGCGACCAGGCGGTTGGACGGGTCGACCGCCTCATAGCGCCGGCGGGCCAGATCCGCCTCGTAGCCTGCACGTTCCAGCCGCTGCTTCCAGTGCCGCCGTCGTTGCTGGCGCTCCAGCTCGAGATCCTCGGCCACCTGCAGGCTGACCTCAATCGCCGAGGGCGAGAGCGCCTCCAGCATCAGGGCGCTGACCTGCTCATCCACCGGACGGGCACTGATCGACTGGCACTGGGGCGCGCCGTAGTTCGTCGCCATCTGATTGCAGGTGTAGCGGGCCTCCCGGCCATCGTCGTTGTAGGTGACGCACATACGCCGGCCACACAGTCCGCAGGCCACCAGCCCGCCGAGCAGCGCGGGGCCGCCGCGGGGAAGGCCGGTGTGGCGGGCGCGGTTGGCGGCCATCTGCTCCTGGTTCCGCTCGAAGGTGTCCCAATCAATGTAGGCCGGACGAGCGCCCTGGTGCAGCACCTTCCAGGCTTTTGGATCGCGCAGGAAGCGTTTGCCGCTGTGCGGCTGGCCGGGGCGGCGCAGGCGGCCGTTATAGGTGCGCCGGCCATAGACATAGGCTCCGGCATAGAGCGGGTTGCGCAGCATGTCCCGTAGCGTCTGCCCGCTGGGCCGGGTCCAGTGCACGTCGCCTTTGTGCGGCCCACGGCGGAGGCGATCCGGCAGGCGAATGTCGTGGTCGACGAGATAGCGCAGGATGCCGCTGACCGAGCGCCTGCGCTCGAAGAGGGTAAACACCAGACGGATGATCTCCTGCACCTCTTCGTCGGGATCGAGGGCGACCTCGCCGGATGGCTTGAGTACGTAGCCGCGGGGCAGCCCCAGCACCAATTCGCCACGCTGAGCCTTGGCCCGGCGGCCCTCGAGCATGCGCGCCTTGAGGATGTGGATCTCCGCCTCGCTCATGGTGCCCTTCAGGCCGAGCAGCAGGCGATCGTTGTAGAGACTGGGGTCGTAGATGCCGTCGGCATCGCCGATCAGGGTGTCGAAGAGCGCACACATCTCCAGCAGCTGATGCCAGTCGCGGCACGAGCGTGCCAGGCGCGAGACCTCGATGCCGAGCACCAGGCCGATATGGCCGAAGCCGACCTCGGCCACCAGGCGCTGGAAGCCCGGCCGGTCGAGCGCCGAGGCGGCGGAACGGCCGAGATCATCGTCGATGACCACGATCTGCTCGGGTCGCCAGCCGAGCTGGCAGGCGCGATCGGTCAGGGCATATTGCAGGCGGGTGGATTCCCGGTTGTGCTCGATCTGCCGCAGGGTGGACTGGCGGACATAGACGACCGCCTGGCGGTCACAATGGCGGGCCCGGATCTTGTCGGAGAGTGTCGGCGCGAGGATGTCGGGGTCCGGGCTCATGATCCGCCTCCTGTGTGGCGGCCAGAGACTGGCGGATGAGGTTGGCGATCAGCACCACCAGGCGCCGGCGCCGATCGGGCGGCAGATCCTGCCAGTGGATGGGGGTCGATTGCAGGGTCATGGTGTGTTGCCACCCATAAGGCCAAGGCGCGCAGCGCCTGATGGCCCACTCGCGGTGTCAATGGAACCTCACGTTCAGCGGTTCCACGTTGGTCCGATCTC
>NZ_JAFEMD010000153.1 GCF_016892765.1 Microvirga arvi | reverse complement strand
AACAGGCATTATGGAACTGCGAGCAGACCTCTCACGGACTAGACCTGCCGCGCAGCCTTGAGCGTGTATTCCAGGATCTGAACTTTCAATCGGGTCAATTCCGCAGGGGCGAGATCAACTCGTGTGAACTGCGTCCAAAACTGAAAGCTGGTGACCGCGACGGCGACCTGGATGACGTGTGCGCCATCCCCGGTATGCGCCAGCGCCTCCCTGACCAGCGCCTCAACGCCGGCCTCCACAGCGGTGAGAAAGCCATCGAGCTCCGGCACGAGTTCGCGATCCCGCGCCGCGAGGGCGAGGCGGTGCGCGCCCCGGGCGTAGAAGGCATCCAGTTCCTCGACCAGCCGCACGAGGCGGTCGCGGCCAGTCTTGGCGTCGGCGAACACCGAAGCAGCAGCGTCGGGAGTCGGGGGACGCATCTCCTGCCACACATGCGCGCCGCAGGCCCGCACAAGGTCGCCGAGCGTGGGGAAATGCCGGGAGACAGTGGCCGGCCCGACACTAGCGCGTTCCGCGATCTCCGCGAAGGTTGTGGGAACCACTCCCTTCTCGTCGTGGAGCCGCATCGTCGCCGCCACGATCCGCTCGCGTATCTGGTCACGGGCCTCTGCCCGCTTCTGCATCCGGTAGTCTCTCGCCATCAGATCTCTGCATTTGACAGAATGTTAATTTCGTGAAATTTATATATTTCGAAAATATCTAATCCAGCAAAACTAGCCCGTCAAGACTCTCATGATTGCGGAACGCGATTGGTTCCGCAGGAGGCGAAGCTATGCCCACACGTCCTCTCTTCATCCTTGCAGCCACCGCTCTTGTTCTCACAACCGCTGGACCGGCTCTGGCCGCATGCGGATCTACTCAGGTCGTTCAGGTAGGAGGCCTGAGTGGGGATCCCGAGAAGGACACCTTCGGCCTCCTGTGCGGGCCCGCTGATGTCGAGCGAACCAGCTCCCTCACCAGTTCCACGCACAATGAGATCCTGCAGATCGGCGCGAATACGGGCGAGGCCGAGAAGGACACCCTGGGCTACCTGCAAACGGCAGCGGCTCCGTAGCACCCGCCCTCTAACAGATCACTGATCCCAATCCCTCCTCCTACGGGAGCTGGCTGAAGAACCCAAGATCCAGAGGTCGTGAACTCATTCAGGAGGTCTCCATGAGAACCGTATCGAGAATTCTTGTTGCGTCGATGCTATGCATCACAGTCTCTCCAGCGTTAGCAACTCCGGACGAGGAGGTCCGAGACATCGTCGCAGCTTGGGCACAGGCCTATACGGTGGGTGATCACAGCAAGATATCGCAGTTGTACGATCGCTATGCCCGCCTGCATGGTGTGGACGCCGCCGATATGATCGGACCGGAGGCCATCAGCGAGCACTATTACTTTGAGAACTGGCGCAACGCGCCGCGTTCAGTGAAGCTCAGTGACATCAAGTGCTACGCGTATGATGATGCGACCGCCACTTGTGCCGGTGGCATGGAGTTCGTCGTGACCGGGCAGTCAGGCGAAACGGTGAGCCAGCCGTCCCAGGTCAGCCTGGCATTCGCGTATGACCATGATGTCGGACGGTGGCTGATCCATGACCATCGGGTGCTGCGCGGCATTGCCGTCGCGGTAAAGCCTGCGCCCACACTCCAAGCCGATGCGGTGCAACCCTCGCTAAGCAGCGTTCCAGCGAGCGCAGCAGCAATCCCTGTCCAATGAGCGGTGCAGGGCGTAGTTGGTTCCCACCGGCTGCGCCCTGTCACGACCACGATGATCCGGGCTCATGCTGACGGCCGGGGCAACTGGCACTTGGAAGCCAGGGCTTGGATCCAAGAGAAGCGGGACCCGTGGGGGAGGGGCGTATGTTGTCAAGAGCCGCTGTGGCCGTTGTGCTCGCCGCCAGCCTGCCGCTGCCAATCCAAGCCCACGACATCTACTCGCATTTGAAAGACAAGTTGGGTACGAGCTGCTGCGATAACAGGGATTGCCAGCTTGCTCCGTACCGGTTCGTCGCAAACGGTCTGCAGATGTTCGTCGACAAGCGATGGATCGCGGTGCCAAGCGACAAGATCCAATATGTGGCGGTCCCTGGCGACACGGGCTTGACGGGTGGAGGTCATTGGTGCGGGTTTGCTGATCAACCGAACGGAATGGATCCCGAGGCCCTGTACATCACACGCTGCGCGATCCTGCCGCCTCAGTCTGCGTCGGCCCAGTAGGCCCGCCACAATTCGCAGAAAGGGCCTTTACGGAACTGGATAAGGTTCCTTTTTAACGTATGCCGAAACTTCCATCGCGGCTCATGGCAGTGAGTCAGTAAAGAGTCAGTCTACACGACCACTCTGCCCGGCCTCAGCACGAATGTTAGATAACGCTTGAGGAGCTGCTGGCACCAAACCCGCTGCCGGGATTGTGCCGTATGACTCGGACCGGTCAAAGTCAGCTCAGGGTC
>NZ_JAFEMD010000152.1 GCF_016892765.1 Microvirga arvi | reverse complement strand
GTAAGCGATGTTCTCAGGCCACGGCCTTGAGGTCCGGCGTGGTGGCATAGGCCCACGGCAGCAGATCATCGATCTGGGTGTTGAGGTGGCCGGTGGCGATGCGGCTCAACACGTTCGTGAGATAGGCCTGCGGATCCACACCACACAATTTGCAGGTCTCGACCAGCGAGGCGATGATCGCCCAGTGTTCGCCGCCGCGATCCGAGCCGGCAAACAACGCGTTCTTGCGCGTCAATGCCAAAGGCCGGATCGCCCGCTCGACCACGTTGGAGTCGATCTCGATCCGCCCGTCATCGACAAACCGCGTTAGCCCCTCCCAGCGCACAAGCGCATAGCGGATCGCCTCAGCCAGCTTGCTCTTCTGGCTGATCAGCCCGAGCTTGCCGCGCAACCACGGCTCGAGAGCGTCCAGGATGGGACGGCTCTTCGTCTGGCGAATCCGGCATCTCTCCGCCGCACTCATGCCACGGATGTCGCTCTCAATTCGGTACAGCTCCGCGATGCGCGTGAGCGCTTCGCTGGCGATCGGCGCCGAACCGGCCGCGGCCAATTCGTAAAAGCGTCGACGTACATGCGCCCAGCAGAACGCGAGGGTGACCTGATTGCCTGCCGCCAGAGCCCGGTAGCCGCTGTAGCCATCCACCTGCAGCACGCCGGCAAAACCGGACAGATGCGCAATCGGACGTGCCGCCTTGCGATCCGGCGCATAGACGTACGCCACCCCAGGCGGGTCCGTGCCGCCCCACGGCCGGTCATCGCGCGCATAAGCAAACAGCTGACCCGTCTTGGTCTGGCCGCGGCCGGGATCGAGCACCGGTGCCGTGGTCTCATCGGCAAAGAGTCTCGACGAGGCTTTCAACTGCGCCAGCAGGCGTTCATGCACTGGCCGCAGATGCCAGGCGGCCCGCCCGACCCAATCGGCCAGGGTCGAGCGATCCAAGCTGATGCCCTGACGGGCATAGATCTGAGACTGCCGGTAGAGCGGGAGATGATCGGCGTATTTCGACACCAGCACCTGCGCGACCAGCGCGTCGGTGGGCAGCCCGCCTTCGATCACACGGGCCGGAGCCTGGGCTTGCACCACGGCCTCACAGGCGCGGCAGGCATATTTGGGCCGGCGGACCACCAGTACGCGCAGCTGCGCCGGCACGATGTCGAGCCGCTCGGAGACATCCTCGCCGATGCGGTGCAGGAAGTTGCGGCAGCAGGGACAGGCCGGATCCTCGATGTCGATGATTGTCTCGATGCGCGGCAGATGGGCCGGCAAGGATCCGCGGTTCCGGCGTCGCTGAGCCGCGCGGCTTTTACGCTCGGCCGGATCCGCTTGCTCGTGGCGGGCGTCCTCGGCGGCCTCATTCTGTTCGGCTTCTTCCAGCCCGAGCAGCAGCTGATCCTCGGGCAGGCTCTCGGCGCGGCGACCGAAGCGGTGACGCTGCATCGCCTTGATGATCTGCTCCAGGCGCTCGGCGCGCGCCCGCTCGGCCAGGAGCATGGCTTTCAGCAGGTCAGGATCATCGGGGAGGGTTTGCGTCGCGCTGGTCACAAGACGAAGTGAATCATGCTTCGGGCAGGCAGGCGATGACTCTTATGGATGGAGTGCACCGCGATCAGCTGGGCTCCACAGGCGCAGAGGTCGATCGTGGCGCATGCACGCGGCGCCAATCCAAACCTTCGAGCAGGGCCGAGAGCTCGGCGGCCGACAGGTGAATGACGCCGTCCTGCGCCTTGGGCCAGCGGAACTCGCCATCCTCCAATCGCTTGGCGACGAGAACCACTCCTGTGCCATCCCAGAATACCAGCTTGACGCGATCCGTGCGTTTGGCGCGGAACACGTACACCGTCCCAGAGAAGGGATCGGCCGCCATGGTGTCGCGCACGAGGGCGGCCAATCCATCGGCGCCCTTGCGGAAGTCGACGGGCTTGGTTGCCACCATCACGTGCACGCTGCCGCTCGGTCCGATCATCGCACACTCTTGAGCACCTGCAGGACCACGGCCAGCGTTGCGCCGTCGGCTCCCGGCGGGACACGAACGACGGCGCCCTCCACGGCAATCTCGATCACAGCCTCACGAGGGGCGGCTGAAATGGCCTGCGATGGATCAGGGGCGACAACGACAGGGGTAAAGGCCAGCGGATGATCGCCCGCCTCGCGCTTGGCCTGACGACGCCAGGTGAACAGGTGCTGGGGCGACATGCTGTGCCGGCGGGCCACTTCGGACACGATCGCGCCTGGTGCCATCGCCTCGTCCAGGATCCGCGCCTTCTCATCGGCCGACCAGCGTCGGCGCACGCCAGCTCCGGTGATCACTTCCAGACGCCGCACGGCTCGGGGCGGCTCAAGCATATGGTCAACCATCGACACAAAAAGATCCCAAATACGAGATCGTTAGTCTCGCCGCTCAGAGACACGGATGTAAGGTGGGGTCAGAACATCGCTTAC
>NZ_JAFEMD010000151.1 GCF_016892765.1 Microvirga arvi | reverse complement strand
CGCCTCCCGGGCCATATCCCAGTCAACGCCCAACCCACCCGAATGGATTCAAGTCCGGATCAAAAGCGCTTTAGGCGCTCTCAATCGGGAGAAGATCAAGAGACCATCACACTGCCCAACGGATAGGACTCGCGCGCTGACCTCTCGCTCTTGTCGCACCCCACGGCGTATCAACCGCTGAGGCTTCAAACGCGAATGGATGAAACCTCAGTGGCAGGTCAGCCGAAAACCCTAAATGCCCACAAAGAAGGAAAGAGGCAGAATGGACCGGTAGCTATGCTGGTCCAACTCCGTAAGGGCTTCTCAAACGGGGATCTGCCGTCATTGACTGGGCTATTGGCGAAGACTTCACCCAAACCGAGATCATTACATAAGCAAGAGCCCAGCTCATGTTGGAATAACTGTTTTGAGTCAAAAACTGAGACTCCGTGATGTTTCCGAAGAGCGCTACGAAAAACAACCCTGCGATGAATGGCAACGTGATACTTCCATCTTTCTTGGTCAGCATCAACCCAGCAAGCAGTTTCATTAGAAATGAAATATTAACGATGCATAGTAGTACAACTCCTACATACCCGAAGCTGATGAAAGTTTCCAGGTACCCATTGTGAGCACTTCCAATGTTAAGGCCCATCAGATCGAGAATTCGCGGCGACATGACTAGTTCGAAGCCGGTAGAATAGCCGAAGCCAAGAAGCGCTCGCTCCTCACCCCATGCGATAAGCGATACCCACATTGGAACCCGTCCAGTAAAATCGGTACTTTTCCCAAGAATTTGAAGGATCAAGTATGTCAGTGGCACAGCAGCCACAAGTACCGAAACAATTCCAAGTAATATAACCCCACCGAAGAATGCTCTTGTAGAAATTTCC
This sequence comes from Microvirga arvi, assembly GCF_016892765.1. GTDB lineage: Bacteria > Pseudomonadota > Alphaproteobacteria > Rhizobiales > Beijerinckiaceae > Microvirga > Microvirga arvi. The sequence goes on along the minus strand of NZ_JAFEMD010000151.1, from coordinate 1,627 downwards.
ATCCTCATCAAGCTTCTGACCAGGAAAATTACGATAGCCATTACGAACGTCAGAATGGTTCCTGTTCCGGAGCTGGCGCCTGCCAAGCAAGCTGTTGCCGAAATGATTACGAGAGCCCGGAACAACACAGATTTTATCGTTATTCTCCCAAAAAATATCATCAAGACTAGAGCCAATGGAGCAATCGCACCCAAGCTATTCTTATGAGTGTAGATGCCCCGCCACAACCCAGCATGCTTCGGTTCTAGCCAATCCGTTGCTTGGTGAATTCCATATCGCGGGAGCATCACTACCCAGAGGACACTCAGCAGGATTCCTGATCCAAGAGCCAAGACGGAAACTCTTACAATCCGTATGGGTGGTAGCGCAGCGACCATGACTGCGACGGTCAGGAAGTTGAATGAAAGCGCTATGACGCGTCGTAAGGTCGTCCCAAGATCCGGAGCCCAAAAGCAAGAGAGCAAAGCGAGAAGCGGAAATACATAAAGTAAGCACGATGATCGTATGATGGAATGCACTTTCCTTCTATACCCAATGTAGATGATCAATGTAGTGGCATATACAAATACTGAGCTTAGCCTTCCCATGGTAGAAAGCGGCTCAAGAGGCTTAACCATATCCGGATCAATCCCAGTCAACTGGTAATCGAATGCGCCTGTGGACATGAGGAGAGCGTAGACGAAAAAGATCTCAAGTAGATAAATTCTGTCTTGCGCAGCTCCTCTATCAATAAATATAGCGGCCATAGAGATGCTGTCCTTAATTCCACGGGCAATTGCCACTGATCTTGCTCATAGGAAGCAGCGGAAAACAGCCGCTACGGAATAGCTAGCACTTCGCACGTCTCTTGAGATTTAGCTTTTTGGTGGTAGTCGCTAGCCTTTTAGAGTGAATTCAAAGGGGTTTTTGTTCGAAGAAGTGAGGGCACTCTGATGAGGAAGAAAGATCTCCATGCCACATGTTGGGTTTGCCAAAGAGTTCCAGGATATGTACGTGCGGCTTGCCCTGGCTAGAGGCCGAAGCCAGCGCAAAGCCGCCCTAGATGGTATTGCCCTGTCAAATTGGCCGATGTGGAGGAAAACATTTTACCGGTGGCCGACCCAAGCCGATAGGTTTGGGATCTCTGATTAGACGCTTTGCCTCTCCGGACAGTTCTCCCGTTGCAAGCAGAATTGGTTCTGATCGGCCCCGGTCGGCTTCTGGCATCTATCCGGCATCACCCTTACGGCGAGCCAAATGGAGGATTCGATCTCACACGCCTCTACAGGCTCTAATCGCTCTTGAAGGCACCACATTCGAAACGCCACCTGCAATGCGTGGCCTCCGTCACGTCGATCTATTCAGTGGCTTCCGCTAGTGTCCCGCCCTGGGCGGTCAACACATCTTCCGGCTGCAGCTGCGAAGCAAACTCTTCGGCCGCACGCCTCTCCTTCCCATATCTCGTTCGCTTTTCGGCATAATAACCATACTTTAGGATGGATCATCTTTTGGCAGGTGGACCATTTTGTAATTCGACTTGCTGTTTGAAGTAATCAACAAGCGTGCATCTAAGAGCCCGTCCCGAAAAGGGTTGAGTGGCCGAGGCCGCTATGATTCCAAGAGGGTGCTGAAGCCTGACCTGGAACCG
>NZ_JAFEMD010000150.1 GCF_016892765.1 Microvirga arvi | reverse complement strand
TGAGGATACCGACGAAGCCGTCCACTTCGTCCAATCTGAAGCCGTCCAGGCATTCCGATTTCAAGCCGTCCATGGGTCCGAGGTGAAGTCGTCCACCTGAGCGCCGCTCTTCGGGTCAGTGATGGATGGTGGTTGAGGTGGTGACGCTGGTCAAGCGTCGGCTTGCGTGTGGCGGGTCTTGCGCAGGCTCTCGCCGGTCAGATTGATCCGGTAGGCATTGTGCACGACCCGGTCGAGGATGGCGTCCGCCAGGGTCGGAACGCTGCCGATCATCGCGTACCAGTTCTCGACCGGCACCTGACTGGTGATCAGCAGCGAACCGGCATCGTAGCGGTCCTCGACGATCTCCAGCAGATCGCGCTGCTGCTCGCCCGTGAGCGCCTCAGGACCCCAGTCGTCAAGGATCAGTAGCTTGGCCCGGGCGAGGCTGCGTAACAGGCGAGAGTAGCGGCCATCGCTGCGGGCGAGATCGAGCGCCGCAAACAGCCGCGGCACACGATGGTAGAGCACCGACAGGTCCTCGCGGCAGGCGCGGTGTCCCAGGGCGCAGGCGAGCCAGCTCTTCCCGACGCCGCACGGGCCGGTAATCAACAGATTGCGCCGCTCGCGGATCCAGTCGCAGGACGCCAGCTTGAGAAACAGCGCCCGGTCAAGGCCGCGCGGAGCCCGGAAGTCGACATCCTCGACGCTGGCGGGATGGCGCAGTTTGGCTGTTTTGGCCCGGGTCTCGCAACGCTTCTGCTGCCGCGTCGTCACTTCATGATCGAGGATCAGGCCGAGCCATTCGGCATGGCCGAGCGCGTCAGCCTCGGGAGTGGCGCTGAGCGCCTTGAAGCCTTTGGCCATGCCGTGCAGGCCCAGCGCGTGGAGCTGGTCGAGGGTGGGATGGGTCAACATGGTCGGTCTCCTGTTAGTGGAAATACCCCGGTCCGCGGACATTGGGGTGGGTGAGAACGGGCGGATCGGCGGCTGGGGCGGGAGCGCGCTCGCGGTGGGTGTCGAGAAGCGACACGATGCTCTTGTAGGTCAGCGCCTGGATCGCCAGGGCTTTGGCCGCGACCGCCTCGACACGCTCCTGCGGGATGCCGCGCATGTGCTGCAAAACCCCGATGCAAGTGCGAAAGCCCTGCTCGGGATGGCGACGCGCCGACAGGATGGCGGCAATCAGCCCCTCGGTGTTGGGGCCGATCGACGCCGCCCAGGAGCGGAAGCGCTCGGGCGACCAGGCGGCATAGCGGCGATGCGAGCTCGGCATGTGCTCGGCCTGCGTGCCGTGCGCCCGCCCCGCGTAACGCCGCGCGTGGGCTGCCACGCGCCCGCCCTTGTGGAAGGCCTCGACGGTGCGCTGGGTGACGCGCACCTCGACCTGCTGGCCGATGAGGCCAAACGGCACCGAGTAAAAGAAGCCCTCGACCTCGATGTGATAATCGAGCCCGACCCGGGCGAACTGCCATTGCGCGAAGACGTAATCCTCCGCCGGCAGGGGTGCGAGGGCCGGCTTCTCGATGGTCTCGAACACCTGTCGCCGGCTGACGCCGAGCCGGCGCATGGGCACGCTGTTCATGCGCTCGACGGCCTCGGCGATAGCGGCATTGGCCTCCTGGAGCGAGAAGAAGGTGCGGTGGCGCAGGCGACCGAGAATGTAGGATTGGGCGAAGCGCACGCCGGCCTCGACTTTTGCTTTATCCTTCGGGCGTCGGGGCCGGGCTGGAAGAATGCCGACCGCGTAGTGGGCCGCCATCTTGCCGTAGCTGCGGTTGATCTCGGGATCGTAGAACAAGGCCTTGTGGACGCCGCTCTTCAGGTTGTCAGGCACGATGAGCTTTGGCACGCCGCCATGGAACCGGAACATGCGCACATGGGCTTCGATCCAATCCGGTAGGGTCTGGGTCCAGGTCGCTTCGGCATAGGTCAGGTTGGAGGCGCCGAGCACCGCGACGAAGATCTCGGCGTGGCGGACCTCGCCGGTGAGCGGATCGACAATGGGCAGCTTCTTGCCTGAGTAATCCACGAACACCTTGTCGCCGGCGACGTGATGCTGGCGCATGGTCGGCGTCAGGCGGCGCTCAAACGAGCGGAACAGGTCGCAGAAGCGGGAATAGCCATAGCCATCCGGATGGTCTGCCCGGTACTCCTCGTGCAGGATGGCGATGCTGACGCCGGGTCGCTTGAGCTCCTGGACCAGATGGGCCCAATCCGGCTCCGGCCGGCGGCGCGTGCCGACCCGGGTGCCCGCCCGGGCGAACAGCTTCTCCTCCAGGGCCGCGTCGGTCAGGTCCTCCGGCAGCGGCCAGATCAGCCCGGCCGCCTTGGCCCGCTGGATGGCATCGCGCACGGTCGAGCGCGCCGCGCCCACGATCCGGCCGATCTCGCGGTCGCTGGTTTTGCTGGCGTGGAGCCGCAGCACTTGCCGCATCTGTCGCATGGTCATCTCTCTGTTTGCTGGCATCGCGTCCCTCTCTGGTGGAGAAGTCGCAATGCCCCAATCGGATGACCCGGTGCAGCAGGGTTCTTCAGACCGATCCCTGGACGGGATCAAATCGGAAGGATGGACGGCTTCAAGTCGGAACGGTGGACGGGATCAAATCGGAACCGGGGACGACTT
>NZ_JAFEMD010000014.1 GCF_016892765.1 Microvirga arvi | reverse complement strand
ACCTGCTCGACCGCTATGATGAGCTGCTCGCCACAAGGCTGATGGAGCGCCGCCCGCTGCAGAAGCTGCTGGCCCAGCAGGGGCGGGTCATTCTGGCGTTGGATGGTGTGCAGCCGGATGTCGGCCATGAGGTGCTGTGGGTGATCCGCGACTGCCTGTCTGGCTTCATCGTGCTGGCCCGCAGCCTGCTTTCCGGCCGGGCCCGGGATCTGGCGGTTCTGCTGCGCGAGGCGGTGGCCGCGGTGGGCGTGCCGGTCGTGGGCGTGATCAGCGACGGCCAGACGTCCATTCGCCAGGCGGTCGCCCAGGTGCTGCCGGGGGTGCCGCATCAGCTGTGTCAGTTCCATTTCCTGCGCGAGGCGGCGCATCCGATCTTCGAGGCCGACCGGCATGCCAAGAAGGAGCTCAAGAAGCAGGTGCGCGGCATCCGCGGGATCGAACGCGCCGTGGAGGAGCAGGATGGTCCCGAAGCCGCAATCGTGCAGGGCTATTGCGCGGCCGTGCGCAGCGCGATCACCGATGACGGTCGGGCACCGCTTTCCGCCGCGGGTCTCAAATTAAAGCAACGGCTGGAGACGGTCGCCGGCAGTCTGCACCGGGTGCAGCAAAAGGGGGCTTCGCGCCGGCGCTCACGCGCCTGCACCAGATGATTGACCGAGCGTTGGAGCGTACGGCCGCGTTGTGGCCGGACGTGGAGTACGCCTATCGGTTCGTGCACGCCGTGGCACATTGGCTCGGCAACCCGCACGAGGAGAGCGCCGCGATGGTGCGGCGGCGGGTGAACGGGGTGCTGGGTGCGATGCAGCGGCATCGCGACAAGGCCGGGACGCTGGCCGGGGCCTTCGCTCATTTCCAGAACGTCACGCGCAGCTATCGCCCTGGGTTGTTCCACACCTATGCGGTGCCGGACCTGCCGCGCACCAACAACGATCTCGAACAGCTGTTCGGCTCCCAGCGCTATCACGAGCGGCGCGCGACGGGCCGCAAGACGGCAGCCCCTGGTGCGGTTCTGCGCGGTTCGGTCCGGCTGCTTGCTGCCACCGCGACCCGTGTGCAGGCGCCCACAGCGCGAGATCTGGGCGCCGCGAACCGGGAGCACTGGACGAGCTTGCGTCAACGCCTGGAGCGAGGTCGCCGCGCGCGAACTCTACGCACCCGCTTTCGGCACGATCCTGCCGCTTACCTGGCAGCTCTCGAACTCCAGGCCTGCCAGCTAATTTTGCCGTCCTAGTTTTTTTGGGACGCAGCTTGAGCCGCTTGAGCGCCTCACAGATCACCGCCAGACACACCGTCACGCCCGTTCGCTCGGCCAGGCGCTCGCGGTACTCGCGCAACAGCGCATCATTGTCTTCGACCACGAGCTGACGCAGCACCTCCAGAGCTGCTGCATCCAGGCGCGAGGGCACGCCGCCGCTGTGCGGCTTCGGAGCACGTCGGCCGTCCTCGCGCTCTTGGCGGCGCCAGTTCGACACGGTGGCAGGACAGACCTGAAACCGATGGGCGATCTCGACCTGAGAGCCGTCGCCCCGCTCGCAGGCGACCAGAACACGCTCACGCAGATCAGCGGAATAGGGCTGGGGCATGGCTCGCCTCCCGGGCCATATCTCAGTCAACGCGCAGCCCACCCGAATAGATTCAAGCTCAGATCAAAAGCGCTTTAGGGACGTGACAGGTTTCGCACTATAGATCCCGGTATCCCCGCCGGCGCTTCTCCTGGGCCAGCACTTCAAGCGCCTCCCCGGCTGCGATCTCGTTGTCGAAGATCTCGACCTTCTCCTGCCCGTTGGTGCCGATCCGGCCCAATGGCGCACCAAGCGGATGGTCCCGAACAGATCCCGCTCGATCATGAGGCTGTAGAAGCGCCGGATGCTCTGTGCTGGGTCGCTCCGGTGCAGCACCAGTTGGTACTTGATCAGGGAGCGCTCATCATCCTGCACTAGGCGCAGGCCGGCAGGATGAGTGCGGGAGCGCCCTGCCAGAGAATGACAATGAGCGAAAGGCCGTTGATGAGGATCCCGGCCTGCATCATGAAGGCTGTCGCGGCAGAGGCGTCCTCCCCTTCCAGTGACCTGTAGGCGCGAAGCAGTCCCATGAACACCAACGCAGTGGGCACGAACGCCAGAACGGTCGTCGCCACAATGACGGCCTGCACGATCCCGATGCCGAACAGCGTCGCATCCGCCCAGCCGCGTCCGCACAGGGTCGATGTGACCCCGTAGATGATGGTGAACTGAACCGCCCAGGCGATCATCCCGCCGAGCATCACCAGCACGTGCAGCGTCCGCGTTCCGCTCATCAGACGCCTCCGGTGAACCGCGGGAAACCATGGACCACGAGGAGACCGACGAGGCCCTGCCCTACCGTGTAGTACCAGAACAGCATGGTGTTATCGAAGGTCGTCCGGCGGATGCTGTCGAGTTTTCCGGCGAGCCAGCGGGCGATGGTGTAGGCGCCCATGATGAGCGTCGTCAGGACGAAGAAGATCTGCAGGGACATGATGGCATAGACCGCCGCTCCGTAGGCATGAGCCGATGGGCTCAAGGCGCTCTGCCACTGAGACCACAGATCGATGGCTGATGATCCGCCCACGAGCAGGAGCGCCACTCCGATCATGATCGGCACCGAGCGCGGTTTCCGCCGATCCTCGCCCTGCAGCTGCCGGCTGGCGACGGCGACGAGGGCTGCGCTGGCGCAGTAAAGAATGGCGGAGAGCGCGGGCCAGATCCAGCCGGGTATTCGAACGCCCTGTGGCGGCCATACTCCCGGGTTCACCAGCCAGAGAAACAGGTAGGAGAAGATCAGGCAGGTGAAGATCATGCCTGAGACCACCATGAGGACGATCATCGCCCACCAGGAATGATTCATGGAACCGGTCACATAGACCGGGATCACGATCCCGCCGCCGATATCGGCAGGCGGACGGGTCGGACCGGGATCTGTTTCCCAGAGCCACCAGATCACGCACCCTACGGCCAGCACACCGCAGATGACGGAGGTGAAGATGAATTTCACCGTCAGGAGCAGGAAGAAGGCGGCCGTGAACACCGCGGCGAGCACCGGCTGCCACCCAGGCCCCGGGACCTGCAGGATGTATTGCGGCCGGGCATCGAAAGGGCTCGTCACCAGCGCCTCCCGGACACCCGTCGCCGTTCCTGGCAGATAGTAGCGGCCATCCTCCACATCCTGCGACAGGCCGGGCTGATCCCAAAGAGGATCCCGGCCGACGACGGACGGGATGCTGCGCGTGTTGTAGTTGCCGTTCGGCAGCCATTCGAGGGTGCTGGCGTTCCAGACATTGCCAGCGTTGTTCTCGCCCGCGAACCGGAAGTTGCGGGCCAGATCGACCAGGAAGAGTGCCACGCCCGCTGCCAGCATGAAGGCGCCGATGGTGGAGACGAGGTTCAACGAATCCCACCCCATTCCCACCGGATAGGTATAGACGCGTCGGGGCATGCCGATCAGGCCAGTGATGTGCATCGGCAGAAAGGTCACGTTCATGCCGATGAACATGAGGCCGAACACCCAGCGCCCGAGGCGTTCCGATAGAGGCCGCTTGCTTGCTACGGGAACCCAGTAATAGAAGGCGGCAAAGAGCGGGAACACCATGCCGCCGATGAGCACGTAGTGCAGATGAGCCACGACGAAGTAGCTGTCATGCGCCTGCCAGTCGAACGGCGCCATGGCGACCATGACGCCGGTCAGCCCGCCGAGGGTGAAGACGAACAGGAAGCCGATGATGAACAGGGACGGCGTCGTCAGCCTCATGCGCCCGGACGCGATGGTGGCGATCCAGGCGAAGACCTGAATGCCGCTCGGAACCGCCACCGCCGTGCTGGCGGCCGAGAAGAACCCTAACGACATCTTCGGCAGGCCCGTGGCGAACATGTGGTGGACCCACAGGCCGAAGGAGAGGAAGCCGGTAGCAATGAGGGCGAGCACGACGAGGCGGTAACCCACGAGCGGGGTCTGCGCCATGGTCGGCACGATCATCGAGACCATGCCGGTCGCCGGCAGGAAGATGATGTAGACCTCCGGGTGGCCGAAGAACCAGAACAGGTGCTGCCACAAAAGCGGGTCTCCGCCCCTCTCGGCAATGAAGAACGGCCAGTCGAAGGCTCGCTCCATCTCGAGCAGCAGGGTTCCCAGGATGATCGCCGGAAAGCCGATGACGATCATGACGGCGAAGACGAGCATGGCCCAGGAATAGACCGGCAGCTTGTCGAGGCTCATGCCGACGGCACGGGTCTTCATGACGCCCACAATGATCTCGATGGCGCCCGCGATGGCCGAGATCTCGATGAAGCCGATGCCGAGTAGCCACCAATCGGCGTTCTCGGCGGGCGAGTACTTGGTGCTGGTCAACGGCGGGTACATGAACCAGCCGCCGTTCGGCGAGAGCCCGAAGAAGATTGTGCCGAAGAAGACGAGGCCGCCGACGAAATAGGCCCAGAACGCATAAGCAGAGAGGCGCGGGAACGGCAGGTCGCGCGCGGCCTGCATGTTCGGCAGCAGGTAGACGCTCGCTGCCTCCACGGCCGGAACCGCAAAGAGGAACATCATCACCGTGCCGTGCATGGTGAAGAGCTGGTTGTAGAGGTCGTGGCTGACGAGGTCGCTCTCCGGCGCTGCCAGCTGCGCACGCATGATCAGCGCCAGAATGCCTGCCAGGATGAAGAACAGAAACGCCGTGCCGACATACCACAGGCCCACATAGGTGTTGTTGACGGCCGTGATGAAGCTGATGCCCCGCGGGGGCTCCCAGGCCTTCTTCAACGCTTCGAACTCGCCCTCCGGGCGCGGCAGCGGGTTGGGAAGATCGGTCTCCTTGCGTTCGAAGGAATTCGGGAGCTCGGGTGCGTTCATTTCAAGCTCTCCAGATAGCCGGCCAGCGCCCGCAGATCCTCGCCGGTGAACGAGCCGTAGGAAGGCATCCTCGCACCCGGCTTGATATGCTGGACATTGGCGACCCAGCCGGCCAGCGTGCCGATATTGTTAGGGAACTGGCCCGCTCCGATGGTGCGGCGGCTTCCCACATGGGTGAGATCGGGGCCGAAGCGACCGTTGGCCTCGGTGCCGCGCACCACGTGGCATGAGCCGCATCCGCCTGCCCGAAACAGCTCGCCCCCCCGGGCAAGAAACGGAATCGCCGGTTCCGGGGCAGGTTGGGCCTGAGTGCTGCGCCAGGAGGCGAACGCGGCGGGCTCCAGCGCCACCACATCGAAAGCCATTCGGGCGTGCTGATCGCCGCAGAATTCGGCGCAGACGCCGCGGTAGATGCCGGGCCGCTCCGCCGTGAAGTTGAAACGGTTGATCCGTCCCGGGATCATGTCGATCTTGCCGCCGAAGTTCGGAATCCAGAAGCTGTGAATCACATCGGCCGCCGTGACCGATACCGTGATCGGCCGCCCGATCGGAACGACGAGTTCGTTCGCGGTCGAGAATTCGGCCTGCCCGTCTTCGGCCGGGTACCTCACCCGCCACCAGTATTGCTCGCCGATCACCTCGATCCGGAGCGCACCGGGCCTAGGAACATCGGTGTCCCGCATGACGAGGAGGCCATAGGGGAGAAGCAGGGAGAGTGTGACGACCGGAAAGGCGAGCCCGCCATAGACGATGGTCCTGCGGCTCCCGAGCCAGGCCCGCCTCTCCGGCGGAGCGAAGATGGCATAGAGCAGCAGGGCCGTGACGACGATGAAGATCAGCGTTGCCCCCGCCGTCATGACGATGGTGAGCCGATAGATGCCGGTGGCGTCGCCCCCCGCCGGATCGAGGGCGGATTGCACCCCGCCGCAGCCTGCGACCGGCAAAGCCCACAGAAGCCCGGCCGCACGCCTCGCAACGGAGTCCATCCACCCTCGGAGGTGCTTCAGGGTCGTTTCGTGGTCCATCCGCCCTAGGTCATTCCTGCGTGCATTGAACGGAAAAGCTTGGCCGTGAGACTTGGTTCCCGCAAGGTATCCCTGAACAGGTCCCTCAGGAGCGAACTAGGCTTGGCGGCCGGGATGGCCACCATCCTGCTCGACATCCCCGCTGCAGCCCACGGCACGGCACCTCACGATGCTGGCAATCTCTGGCACGCGTGGCATGCAGACCCCTTGATCACGGTTCCCTTGACCGCATCGTGCCTGCTCTTCATCCGAGGAGTCCTGCATCTGCGCCGGGATCTGGGGCGGCTTCGGCCTGGCTTCGGTATAAGGCAGATCGTCTGTTTCTCCCTCGGAATAATGGTTCTCGTCATTGCTCTGCTGTCGCCGCTCGAGGCGCTTTCAACGACCCTGCTCTCGGCTCACATGGTCCAGCATATCCTGCTGATCGCCGCCGCGCCGCCTCTCCTCGTTCTCGGCAAGCCGGAGGTCGCATGGCTCTGGGTGCTGCCGGCGCATTGGCGGCGAGGCTTAGCGCGGCACGGCCCCACGAGGTCCGTTCTGTCCGCTTTGTCGCCCTGTGCAAGGCCCATCCCGGCCGCCCTGATCCACATGGCGACCCTGTGGATCTGGCACAGCCCGTTGCTCTTCGATGCAGCAGTCGCCTCCGATAAGCTGCATTGGCTGGAGCACGTCCTGTTCTTCGGCACCGCGGTTCTGTTCTGGCGCGCCGTCGTCAAGGCTCATTCCGGCCGCGAGGCCGCAGCGGCCGCCCTCATCGCATGTTTCATCACGCTGCTTCAGAGCGGCCTCCTGAGCGCCCTCCTCAGTTTCGCGCGCGAGGCCCTGTACCATGCTCCCGACACATTGGAGTGGGGTTTGACAGCTCTGGAAGATCAGCAACTGGCAGGAGCTATCATGTCCTTACCTATGTGCGCGATCTATCTTGCGGCAGGGCTGATCATGGCGCTCCGGCTCCTGACACCGCCCGGAGCGGAACGGTCACGAGGTTTGCCGGTTACTTCAGCAAATCTCCTGAAATCAACCCGATGATCGCGCGCCCTCGCCTCAAAGTCCTGATGCTGATTGCCCTCACCGGACTTCCCGCCTGCAGCGAGACCCCAGAGCAGTCCTCGCGTCTTGCCATCGCTGGCGGCGAGCCGGATCAGGGCCATGCGCTCATCCAGGCCTATGGCTGCGGCACCTGTCATACGATCGAGGGTGTTCGGGGAGTGCGTGGCAAGGTGGGACCGCGCCTGGAAAACTACGCCCAGCAGCATCTCCTCGCCGGCTTTCTGCCGAACACCCCGCAGAACCTGATCGCTTGGCTGATGGATCCCGTCGCCCTGAAGCCAACGACTGGCATGCCCTCTCAGGGCGTGACCGTGGCGGAGGCTCGCCATATCGCCGCCTATCTCTATTCCCTGGGACGGGATGACATGCGGGTTTACCCCCCTGATCCACCCCTATCCCTTCGTGACGAGGAAGGGACGTCAGCCGGGATTCCGAACTCTCCGGCCAGTCCCTCGGAAACCGATGTGCGCACCCACCGCATCGTCCCCAAGCCCGACGGAAGTATGCCGAGAAGCTAAGGCTCCTCCACGGCCTCTTCGACATAAGTCGGGCGAGCACGCATCACGGCTGCATAAACGACGATCCAGATCATAGCGACCGCAAGGATCAGCACGAGACCAAGCCAGGTAGGCTTTCCCCGCGGCTGAAGAACCCAGATCATGTGCGTTGCGTGATGCAGAAGCGCCAGCGCGCTGCCCACGATCATCGCTATGCGGCTCACGCCCGATGGCACCAGGACGACGATGGCAGCAAGCATTAGCGCATAAGAGCCCCCGAGAAGGATCAGGTTTTCATCATCAGAGCGGCTTAGATACCATGCCACCTCCTGCGGTAGGTTCGCGAGCCACACGATGATGAATTGCGCGAACCAAGTCCAGGCGGTCAGCAGCAGCAGGATCAGCAGCGCGCGCTCTAAGCTTGCCATTCTCTTGGGAGCGGCCGGCTCTGCCTTGAGAAGCGTGATCAGAATCGCGCTCGCAAGCGCTGCGAGAACCTGCCCTAACCCGAAGGCGAAACCGAACAGGCTCGACCACCAATGCGGCTCTCGCGACAGCACCCAGTCATAAGCCGAGAAGGTTATGATCGGCGTCAGCAATGCGAGGCCTATGGCACTGACCCGGCGCATGTGGCGGGTATGGGTCAACCAATAGGCGAGCCCCGTGCAGGTCAGGAGATAGGCGGCGCTCCGGATCATGAAGAAGCCGGGGCTCAGATAAGTCGCACGGGCGGAAGGAAGGTCGGCCGGGTTACCGGCCCAAGGGAAAAGTTCGCCGAGACCGAACGCCAGCACGAGGCCCAGAAGCAGGAGCAGAGGCAGTGTCAGGGACGCGGCTTCCGCTTCCGCACGCACCGGCGCAAGCCAATGCTCATTCATGAGATGTCCGACCATCAGTACGACGAGACTGCCCATGGCAATTCCCGCCAGACCCACGAACACGATATAAAGAGCCTCGATCGCGCTCATGGAGTTGTGCTCTTCTGCCCGGACGCAGCTCCGATGCCGCGCGCCTGCAATTCCTTGACGTAATGCGCGATTGCCCAGCGGTCCTCCGGCAGAACACGGTCGGCATAGGGGAACATGCGCCCTCTGCCTTGGGTGACCACCATGACGATCTGCTCCGGCGCCAGCGCTCGAAGCCGCTCCTCATGATAGGAAGGCGGAGGAGCAAAGCCTCGCGACACCACTGGGCCATCGCCACGGCCGCTCAGGCCATGGCATGGAGAGCAGAAAGCCCGGAATCGCTCCTCGCCACGGGCGAGCAGAGCCGGCGTACGCTCCGGCCCCGGAGGTGCGAGGGCGGCGGCCTGCGCAGACGCTCCTCTCGGGATCGTACCGGGAGGCACAGGCGCATAGCCCCGCTGGACCGTACGCGTCGAGGCGACGGCTTCGCGCTCCTCCGTCCCCATATCGCAGGCGGCCAGCAGGACAAGGCTCGCGATGGCTGCGGCTACTCGCACGCCGGAACCTCCGAGACGGCCATAGGCGAGAGCACCCCCAGAAACTCACGGATGGCAGCATTGTCGAACTTCGGATCGTCATGCAGGATGCAGAGGAAGAATCGATCCTCCGATGCACGTTCGAACCCTGGCACCGCAAAGACCGGATGGTGCAGGCGCGGCAGCCGCAGGATCAGGAGCAGTCCGATCAGGGTTGCTGCGCCAGCCCAAAGAATGGCGACGATCAACGACGCGGGAATGAAGGCAGGCCAGCTATGGAGAGGGCGCCCGCCGACGTTCAGCGGGTAATCGACCGCGTTCATCCAGTATTGCGAGCCGTATTGTATCGCTGCCCCAATGAGCCCAGCCACAAATGCGATCCAGGGGACCGTGCTCGTGCGGATACCAAGCTCCTTGGCGATCCCCGGTAGAGGGAATGGGCTGAAGGCGTCGATCCTCGTAAAGCCGGCATGTTTGGCCGCCCTGACTGCCTCCGTGAGGGCTTCAGGCGTCTTGAACTCCGCCATGATTCCATAAGCGGGTTGCGTCAAGAGAACTTCTCCTCATGCTCGTCATGGCGCGTCTCGAACATGGAAACCACGGGCAGGAACCGGACGAAAAGCAGCAGAAGGGCTGCGAACAGCCCGATCGTTCCTAGGAAGAGGCCCGTTTCCGGCAGCGTCGGACTATAGCTTCTTCCGCTTGACGGGAGATGGTCGACCTGAAGCCCGCCGACGATGATCGAAAAACGGTCGAACCAGATACCGACGCCAATCGAGACACCGATGAAAACCCCAGCCAGGGTGCTCAGGCGGGCGTTCCTGAACCAGAGCAGCTGGGGAAAGAGGACGCTGTAGACGATCGCCGTCCAGTAGAGTCCGGCATATTCGCCCGTCATACGGGCGAAAGTCGCCTCCTGAGCCAAGCCTCCCGATAGGAAGGCGGCGACAATCTCGTCGACATAGAGATAGCCCGACACTAGCGCGCTCGCGAGGACCAGCTTGCCTAAGAGGTCGATGTCCCCTTCATCGATGTAGCGCCCGAGCCGCAGGCCCCAGCGCAAGAGCACCGCGACGAGGAGCACGATGGATAGGCCCTGCGCCAAGCCTGTTGCCACGAAGTGGAGCGGCTGGCGCGTTTCGTGCCAGTCGGGCACCAGGGTCACCGCGAATTCGAAGGCAACCGTGCTCTGCATGATGAGGATCAGGGGCAGCACGAGGATGGCAACGAGGCGGTAGGCGCGCTGGTGGAAAGCCCAGTGGCGTACCGAGCCGCGCCAGCCAAGGGCAAGGACGCCATAGATCCGCTGCACGATCGGGCGTCGGGCCCGGTCGCGCAGCGTTGCCAGATCGGGGATCAGGCCCACGTACCACAGCAGGCTCGTGACGATCACATGAGTGCTGATAGCCCAGAAATCCCAGGTCAGCGTGCTGCGGAACTGCGGCCAGACCTCGAAGGTCGCCGGATAGGGAAACGTCCAGTAGAACAGCCAGGGCCGTCCGAGATGGAAGATTGGGAAGATGCCGGCGCAGATGACGGCGAAAAGGGCGACGCCTTCCGCGAAACGGTTGACCGCCGTGCGCAAATCGTGCCGCCGCAGGACCAGAATGGCGGCAAAAAGGCTTGCACCGTTTGCGATGCCGATCCACCACGCATAGTTGATGAGATCTAAGCCCCAGACATAGGGGATGTTCACGCCCCAGACGCCGACGCCGATGATCGTGACGGAGATCAACGTATAGGCGAGAAGCGCGACGAGCCCGCCGGCGGCAAGGAACGCGAGCCACCATGCCCAGCCGAAGTGGTGTGAGAGTGGAATATCCGCTATCGGGCTCATTGCTGCATGGGCGTCGCTGCTCATTCGGCTATCCGTTCTCCTTCGGGTCTTCGACGCGCGCGAGGTAGGTGGTGCGCGGCTTCGTGTTCAGCGCCCCCAACAATGCGTAATTGCGCGGGCTCTGTTTGAGGCGGCTCACGGCACTCCCAGGATCGTTGATGTCGCCGAACACGATGGCCTGCGTCGGACAGGACTGCTGGCAGGCAGTCATCACCTCGCCGTCGCTCAGGCGCCGATCCTCGACACGGGCATTCGCGCGGGCAGCGCCGATCCGCTGGACGCAGAAGGTGCATTTCTCCATTACGCCGCGGTCGCGCACCGTCACCTGCGGGTTCATGGCATCGGAGGGAGCCGAGAAGTCGGTTCCCTGATAATCGACGAAGTTGAAGCGGCGCACCTTGTAGGGGCAGTTGTTCGAGCAGGTCCGCGTGCCGATGCAACGGTTATAGACCATGTCGTTGAGCCCCTCTGAGGAATGCACCGTCGCGTTGACAGGGCAGACGACCTCGCAGGGAGCCGTCTCGCAATGCATGCAGGGGACCGGCTGGAAATAGGTCTCGGGCGACACCGGATCGCCGGCATAGTAGCGGTCCACACGAAGCCAGTGCATTTCACGTCCCTTCGCCACCTCCTCGGGACCGACGATGGCGATATTGTTCTCGGCCTGGCAGGCGATCATACAGGCATTGCAACCGATGCAGGCATCGAGATCAATGGCCATGCCCCAAGCATGGTCCTTGTAGGGCCACTCAGGGTAGATGGAGGGCTGCACCGCCTGCTGGGCCAAGGCCTCATCAGGCGCAACGACACGCACGATGTCCCCCCCCTGCAGCGAATGATTCTGCTGCGTGGAGATGACGGGGATCTTCTCACCAGCACGTCGGATCTCCCCTTTTGCGAACCATCGCGCATCGGACGGGCGGATTGCATAGGCGTCGAAGCCAATACCGTTGCCGATCCTTCCCGCCGATTGGCGGCCGTAGCCAAGGGTCAGCGTCACCGCGCCGGGCGCATGTCCGGGCAGCACCCACACGGGCGCCCTTACCACGCGTCCGTCGATGGACAGGTCGATGGCGTCACCCGACGAGAGACCGAAGATTTCCGCCGTCTCCGGTGCGACCAGGGCCGCATTGCCCCAAACCTGCTTTGTCAACGGTTTGGGCAGTTCCTGCAGCCAGCCGTTATTGGCGTAGAAGCCATCCCAAACGGATGGGTCGGGCGCGAACAGGACATCCATGCCCGCGGACGAAGCTGGCGCAGCGGGCTCCGGTTTCCAGCTTGATTGGATGGCGACATCGACGGTCGGCGCCGCAGAGCCTTCGATCACTCCATCTTCCAGGGATCGCGCCCAGCGCTCATCGAAAGCGTCGCCCCAGGCCTCGCGCCATGCAGCTTGGACCAGCCCACGTCCATCCGTGTTCTGTCCCGCCATGAGGCCAAGGAACTCCTCCGCACTCAGCCCAGGCTTCAGCCGCGTCGTCGCCGGCTGACGCAGACCCACTGTGCCGTCGAAAGCCCTCAGGTCGCCCCAGCTTTCGAGCGGATGGCTCTCGGGTATGTGCCACTGACAGACGGCAGCCGTCTCGTCCCGGTGCTGGCCGAGATGAAGGGACAGCGGCACGCGCCGCACGAGCGCGCCGAGATCGATGTCGGCAGGCGCGGTGTAGACGGGATTGCCGCCGAGGATGACGAGGCGCGAGACCTGTCCGGCCTGTATGGCTTCTGCGAGGTCGGCGAGCGTACGAATCTCGCTGGCGGTAATGCGCAGGGGCTCGATAGCGCGTAACGTCTTGCCGAAGGCGCCGAGACGGGCGTTGATGGCGAGGGCAAGCGCATGAACGTGGGTGGGCTGCTCGCGACCTGCCACAAGGAGGCTGCGGCTGCCGGCACGGCGTAGCGCATCAGCCAGACGGGGAATGGCGGGATGGGAGCCGGAAGGCGCAGTTCCTGCATCGAGGGCCGCTGCAAGCGCCTCGGCAAAGGCTTCGAAATCACGCGGGCGGAGCGGGATCCGCTCGTCCGCGCGGGCGCCGACAAGGCTCGGGCGCGTCTCGACGGCAAAGAGATGGGGGAGCTCTCGCTCCTTCGCCCGACGCCGTGCTTGATAACCCGCCGCGTAGCGGATGTGGCCTGCCTCCTCGGCAAAGAGATCGCCTCCCAGGGTCACGATGGCGTCGGCCTGGGTCAGATCGTAGACCAGCTCCACATCGCGTCCGAATACCGCCCTGGCGGCAGCCTGACGATTGCCGTCGTCGATGGGTGAGAACTCATGCCATTGCGCATGCGGGAACAGCTGCCGCGCCTGCCCAACCAGTCTGTGAAGGGTCGGGGAGGAGGTCGGCGGCATCAGAACATGCAGCCCCCTGCCCTCGTCGACCACAAGCTCGTTGCGCACAGGGCGAATGAAATTCGTAAGCTCCTCCCAAGACCTCGGCGCACCACCCTGAACTGGAGCATTGGAGCGGTCAGGATCGTAGAGGGAGAGGATCTCGGCCTGCGCGAACACATCCGTCGCACCGAGGCTTGCAGGATGAAGCGGATTACCCTCGATCTTGACGGGACGGCCCTCCTGCGCCTTGACGAGGACGCCCCGGCCGTAGCCGTTCAAAGGTAGGGAGGTGGCAATCGTCACCGGTACACCCGGCACATAGCCAGGCATGTTATGGCTCTGCGACAGGAGCGGCGGGTGCTTTCCGGTCTCGCTGCCGTTGCAGGCCGCCAAACCTCCGAGCGCCAAGGAGGCGCTCATCAGTCTGAGCAGGGTGCGCCGGTCGATGTGGGACGCCTGCACGATGTCGGGGAACTCGGCCTCCACATAACGGCGCACCTCCGGCACATCCGCGAGTTCCTCCAGGCTGCGCCAGAGACGCGGCCCTTCTTCCTTCGCGAGGCGGGCTCTAAGGGCTTCGAGATTGATCGTCATTCCCTCGCCCATCAAACCTACCGATGACATGTGTTGCAGCTGGTGAGCCGCCGGGAGGCCTCCCGGTAGAACTCGCGGATGTCCCCAGGAAGCTCATCGCCGTGCGGCTCGTATCCCATGGTGAACACCGCCCCGCGGGGGCGAAGATTCGGCACCGGATCGCGATGGCAGTCCAGACACCAGCCCATGGAGAGGGTCTGGGCCTTCACCGTCTTCGGCATCTGGTCCACACGACCATGACAGGTTTCGCAGGCGACACCCTTTGTCACATGGGCCGCGTGATGGAAATAGGCATAGTCCGGCAGGCGGTGAACGGAGGTCCATCGGATCGGCTGTCCGAGCGCGAAGCTCGAACGGACGGGTTCGAGAACGCTCGCACCCACCCAGACCTGGGAGTGGCAGGACATGCAGGTCTGGGCCGAGGGCATGCCCGCATCAGCCGCGCGCTCTACGGTCGAATGGCAGTAACGGCAGTCAACGGCGAGCTGGCCCGAATGGAGATCGTGCCGAAACGGGACAGGCTGGGGCGCGGGTTTGCCGACGTTCCAGGTGCTTCCCGCTCGGGCCCAGACATAAGCCGTCGCGCCCGCAGCCACGAGGCCAAGACCCGTGAGCACGATGACCACCCGGAACAGGGTGGTTGCTGCCGGTGTGAAAAGCTGCGCCATCGCCCGTGCCGCGCACCCTTCATTGTGTCAGGCTCCGCGCCTGAGGCGAAGCTTCGCTGTTGGACAATCGGTTCGGTGCCGGATCGTTCCCTGAATTAGCGCTGCTTGCGGCCTTAAGACCCAAGAAGCTGGATACGCTGGGCATGGGTAAAAACTTCGAAAGATTCCCCACGCGCCACTGCCACCAAGGTGATCCCGCAACCCTCCGCAACCCTGACAGCAAGAGCCGTCGGAGCGGAAATCGCGGCAATGATCGGAGCACCCATACGGGCAGCCTTCTGCACCATTTCCACCGACACGCGGCTCGTCAGCAGCACCATGCTCCCTGCGCAGGATTCATCATTCCTGGCGAGAGTCCCGGCCAGCTTGTCGAGCGCATTGTGCCGTCCAACATCCTCACGGATGGCGACCAGGCCCTGGCCAGGGCGCCAGAGGGCTGCTGCATGGATGGCCCTGGCCTCCCGGTTGAGGCGCTGCGCGTCCGACAGGTCGGACATGGCCGTGGCGATGGCACCCGGCGGCATGATGACAGTATCGGATATGAACGGCGCCGGTCGCAGTGCTTCGGTCAAGGACTCCACCCCGCACAATCCGCAGCCGACCGGACCTGCCATGGCGCGGCGTCTGGTCCGGTAAGACCCACCGCTTGGATCCGACAGCCACATTCTGATCTCGCATCCCAAATCATGCTCGATGATCTCAGTCGAGATCAGGTCGCCCGGCCCGGCAATGATCCCCTCCGAGAGGCTGAATCCGAGGGCGAAGTCCTCGAGGTCGGAGGGGCTGGCCATCATCACGGCATGAGTCGACCCGTTATAGGTGAGAGCAACCGGGGTTTCCTCCGGCAGGACGCGTTCCCCGGGAGCAACGGCACCCTTGGCGACGCTCGTCCGAGGCAGGCGAACGACAGGCTGCAGTTGAAGATTCATTCTGCCGCCTCCGACAACTGCTTCTGCTGAAGCGTAATGCGTATCGGGATCGACTTCGCAGCCGGGACCTTGCTCTTGTCGGCGTGGTGCCAAACCGGGATCAGGGGATTGCACTCGGGATAATAGGCCGCGCAGCAACCTTCCGGAATGTCATAAGGCGTGACACGCAGGCCGCTCACTTGACGCACCACGCCGTCATCGACAGCCGTCGTCAGGGTGACGGTGTCGCCCTCTTCCAGGTTCAGCCGGACGATGTCGTTGCGGTTCATGAAGAGCACCATGCGGGTGCCCCTGACGCCTCGGAACCGGTCGTAATAGCCATAGACCGTCGTGTTGAACTGGTCGTTGGAGCGGACCGTCATGAGCTTGAGGACGTCACGATCGCTCTCGGCTATGCCAGGGTCCGTCTCAAGGCTCCGGGGTACGGTGAAATTGGCCTTGCCTGTCTTGGTCTTCCAGCGACGCTCGCGGGCTGCGATGGGACGATGGAAGCCGCCGGGCTTCCACATCCGCTCGTTGAACCCGCGGAAATTCTCAGGATAGGTCTCCTCGATGGCGTCCCGCACGCGGGCATAATCGGCGACCCAATCATCCCACGGCACCTTCGGATTGGGAGGAAGGGTTGCTTTCGCGAGCTCGGCGACGATCCGTGGCTCGGACAGAAGGTCGGGGCTTGCGGGTTTCGCGATCCCCTTGGAGCCATGGATGCAAGCCGTGGAATCCTCAACCGCGACGGCTTGAGGCCCTGTCGCCTGCTCGTCGATTTCGATCCGCCCAAGGCACGGGAGGATGTAGGTGACTTCACCCGGGATGAGGTGATTGCGATTGAGCTTGGTCGAGATCTGCACCGACAGGCGCAGACGCGTCCAAGCTTCCTCTAGAGCTGCCGTTTCCGGAGCAGCGCGCACGAAGTTCCCGCCGAGGGCGACGAAGGCCTTCACTTCGCCTTTGATGATGCTCTCGCAAACCTCCACCGTAGTCATGCCCTTCCAGCGCGGCGGCTCGAAACCGTACTGCTCCTTGAGCTTGTCGAGGGGCACGAGTTCGGGCTTTTCCGCGATGCCGACCGTGCGCTGTCCCTGAACGTTGGAATGGCCGCGCACCGGGCAGATCCCGGCACCCGGTTTGCCGATGTTCCCACGCAGCAGCAGCAGATTGATGAACATCTGCACATTCTCGACACCGGCCTTGTGCTGGGTGAGCCCCATGCCATAGATGCCGATGACAGCATTCGCTCGGGCGTAGGCCGTTGCTGCCGCCTCCAGCGTTGATCGGGAGAGACCCGAACGGTGCTCCAGATCGGGCCACTGAGCCTTCCGGGCTGTCTGCGCGAATTCCTCGAAGCCATGGGTATGCTCGGCGATGAAGGCATGGTCGAGCACCGGCTTGCCGCCGGTGGCGCGCGCCTTGTCGTCGGCCTCGATCAGGATCTTAGCCATCCCCATGAACGCTGCGACGTCGCCGCCGATCTTCACCTGATGATATTGTGAAGAGATGCGTGTCTCCGACCCGGTCAGCATCTCGGTCGGCGCCTGCGGATTGGTGAAACGCTCGAGACCACGTTCTTTCAGCGGATTGAAGGTGATGATGGGCACGCCGCGCTTGGAGGCCTCCTGAAGAGGATGCAGCATTCGCGGGCTGTTGGTTCCTACGTTCTGCCCGAAGAACAGAATGCAGTCGGTCAGCTCGAAATCGTCGAGGATCACCGTGCCGACTGGAACGCCGATGCTCTCAGGCAAAGCGACCGAGGTGGTCTCATGGCACATGTTGGAGGAATCCGGCAGGTTGTTGGTGCCGTACAGCCGGGCGAAGAGCGCCCACATGTATGACGTCTCTAGGGAAGCACGGCCGGAGGCATAGAGCACTACGTGGCGTGGATCGAAGCCTTTGAGTTCCTGTCCGATCTCCTGGAAAGCCTCGTCCCAGCTGACGGGTGAATAGGTGTCGGAGGACCTGTCATAGCGCATCGGGTGGGTCAGGCGGCCGGCTTCCTCAAGGTCGTGGTCCGGCCACGTTCGCAGTTCGGCAAGGGTATGTTTGGCGAAAAACTCCGGCGTTACGCGCTTCGTGGTGAGCTCCCAGGCCGTTGCCTTGGCTCCGTTCTCGCAATATTCGAACGGATGCGGATCGGCAGGTTTCGCCCACGCGCAGCTCACGCAGGCATAGCCGTCCGGCTTGTTCTGCTTGAGAAGAATGGCGTTGCCGCTGACGAGGCGCCCTTCCTTTGCCAAAATACTTTCGACGGAACGGACGGAGCCCCAACCGCCTGCAGGTCCCGGATAGGGCTTGATCTTCGGCTCATCGCTCATCTGGGGCAGCCTCCCGCTTGCCGTGGTTCATCTACGGCATTCGACCTATCCCATGTAAATGACCGGGAGGCCTGACCGTTCAAGTAGGCCCGAGCGTACCCGAGGCGGCGATATTCGAACGATTCTACAAAGGTCGTCTATTCTCGAACCAGCGCTCAACAGGTGTAACCAGTGAAGTCGTCAGGATGACGGTAACTGCGCCGATGCATAGCGAAAGTGTGGGGACCTCGGCGAAAAAAAGCCATCCTGTGAGTCCCGAGAACAGGATGGACAGATACCCGATCGGCGCAAGGAAACGGGCCTCTTGTTTTTGGTAAGCCCTCAACCAGCAATATTGGCCCAGTTGTGCCAAAACACCGATGAGGATGATGGTTGGTGTCTCGGTCCAGGAGATGGGCACCCAGACGATGGCCGCCGGGATCGAAGTCAGGAGGGTGAGGCCAACGGTGTAGAACAGCATCAGGACGACCGTGCTCTCTCCGGCCAGACGCCTTGTCCGCACGACCGCCATGGAGCCGAACACCACGGATGCGAAAGCAGCGACCAGCCCCACATTCCATGCAATGGTATCCGGCCGCACCATGATCAGGACACCAAGAAACCCCACCCCTGTCAGCGCAAAACGGATCCTCGTGACTCGTTCCCCGAGCAGGATCGCGGCCATGCCCATGAGCACGAGAGGTCGGGTGAAGCCGATGGCCGTCACCAGCGCCAGCGGAAGAGCTGTAAATGCAGCAAAATTGAAGGTCAGGGCCGCCGAATTGAACCCCACGCGGATCAAATGATCGCGGAGATTCGAAAGCTTCGTCAGCTCCGAGCGGTGGCGCCAGACGAGCGGAGCCACCGACAAGAGCCCGACGAGGGAGCGAAGGAAGACAAGCTGAACGGCTGGATAGGTCTCGCCCTGCACCTTGACGATGGCCTGCATCGTCGTGACCAGCGCCATGTCGACCAGAAGCCACCCTGCGCTACGCCAGAGCGGCACCGCAGTCGCCTTAGAAGAACTTGCCAGATCAGCCGACATATCCTTCAGGCCGGCTGCACCAGGTTCGCCAGAAGCCGGAAAGCGCCTGAGACGAGCTTATCCATCTGGTGATGCAGTACGAGAGCCATATGGGTGTGGCGTCCGAGACCGATCCGGGCCGAGACCAGGGATCCCTTGAGAGGGCTCTCCCCCTGATCACTCAGTGACAGCAACTCCTCATAGCTTGGATCGTAGTCCGAGGCGAAATAAAGCCCCCGCTCCTTGTCCCAGCCCTGCCAATCTGCCGCTCCAATTCGGTTGGGATAGTTCAACAGCGGGCTTTCGGGCTGCAGAACCGTTATGGGAGCCGAAGGATCGGTCACACGCCACCGGAGCGAGGGTGAACCAATCGCCAGGCGCCGTGGCGGGGTATGATCGGGATCCCAGAGATCGGTCGGTCGGTGATAGAGCGTCACCAGGTGACCACCCTCCTCCACGAACCGATGTAACCGCTTCGTCGCAGCCTTGAGATCACGTCTCAGTCCGAATGCAAAGATGCCGATGACGATGGTGGTGTATTCTGACAGAGATCCGGCCTTCAGCTCTGCCTCTCCGAGATCCGTCACGTCGAGACCGAGGCTGCGCATGTGGAGACCGACATTATCACTTCCGCCTCCGACATAGCCGATGCGGGCACCCACCGGAAGAGTGATGTCGAGGGCAAGAACCTTGAACTCCGCTGGCGCGGTGAACGAAGTGGGCCGGATATGCGGATAGGCGATGGCTTGGACGGTGCTAGCCGATCTGCCGTCCACGATGGGAATGAACCTGGAAACTCCGGCATTCACCTCTCGGGGCGGGTCGATGATCCAATCCCCATGCTGCCGCCGGACGCTCCATCCGTCCGGAGCCTGCCAATCCGTCGGATTGGCCCCGACCGCGTGAACACGGATAGTCGGCGCTTGCTCAGTCGTCCTGATGATCGCCATGGCGGGATCAAGGAGCAGCGACTGCAACGGGCCAATCTTCAGAGGCTCCTCGGGATCGAGATCAACCCGGATCGTCCGCCCGCCAACCTCGCCGGAGATTTGAATGCCGGCCTGACCGTTGCCACCGAGAGGGTCGAAGGCTACGGGGTAATTGCCCGTGAGGGACGCCGCAGAAGGTATCTCTATTGTATATTGAATGTGTCCCGGTTCGCGGGAGACTTCCTTGGCTTCGATCCCATCTGGAAGCCGTGGAGTGACGGCGAGATTCGCGAGGCCGGGAGCATCGATGTGGACGTCCAAGGCGATTCGTGAATCTGGATGGCTTGAGCCCGTGAAGATCGCCTGGGCAGCGTTCGCCTGGGCTTCGAAAAGAGCGGCATCGATCTCCCGCAGCTTGCGGTCGAGACGATGACCAATCTGATCGACGGCATTCCGATCCGCACCCGCCCGTGTTTCTTCAATCAGCCGTGCCGCTCGGGTGAGCACCTCGCTGATCCCCCTGCGGTCCGGGAAGGCTGCTATGGCAGCATCGAGACCCGTCTGGGCCTCCCGCAAGGCGGCTGCGGCAGCATCGGTCAGGCCGGGTGTGACCGCGAGATCCGCAAGGGTTGCAGGGAGATGATCGCGGATGTCGCTTTCCGTGATTGAGGCGCCCTCGGCCTGACACTTCAGGTGAAGGCTCCATTGATCGACCGGATTGTCCCGCCAGACCCCCATCCCCTGCGATGCGTGCGCCGCGCGCGACCACTCACCGAGCTGCCGGTACGCCAAACCGGTGACCTCATCACCGCCATCAACCTGGATGCGAAGAGTGGTGTTCGGCGGCGGTACCTCGTCATCGTAGGCATAGCCCGCCCCCGACCAGGACGGCAGATAGAACTTGGACACCTGCCACGGCTGAAGCCCCAGTTCTGCATGCTCCGGAAAGGCAGAAGGCTCGGCGGCCAGAATGAGGGCCTTCTCGGCGGCTCGCGTCATGGCACGATGGTGTCCGTGCTGGCCGGGCACGTCCAAAAATGTGGGAATCACAATGTCCGGTCGATACTGCCGATAGGCTCGGACGAGACGCTCGACGATGCGCTCCTCGCCCCATCGCCGGAGGGTATCGTCGCCGTTCTTGGAGAAGCCGAAATCGTGCACTGGATCGTCCGGGCCGTGACCAAGCCATGCCACGTCGGCATCCATGCGGCGCGCGGCTTCCTCCATCTCGGCGGTCCTGAGCACGCCGAGGGCGCCTCCCCGCTCCGGGCCGAGGGCATTCTGGCCGCCCTCTCCTCGGGTGGAGCAGGCGACCACGGTGCGCATGCCGAAGGCGAAGCGCAAGGCCGCCAGCATGCCGTTGATCTCGTCGTCCGGGTGCGCACCCGTGTTCATGACGGTGAGCACGGACGGCAACCGGCTCAATGCCCGATGCAGGCGGACCAGTGCCGGCTGATGAACGGCGCGGGCGAGACGGCTGCGGTCATCCAGCAAGAGAGATCTCCTCTTTCGGTGGTTCACTTCGGGCTGCATGGGCCGTATCAAGCCGGGGGGTCATCGTTTCCAGGAGCGGCAAGGCGGCGGCGCCGAGAGCTGCCGTAAGCCGCCCCGTCCGACCATGAAGCAGGCGCGCTTCGCTCCGGTTCCTACGACGCGCAACCGACAAGGGCAGCGGCTGCATGGCTTGGGTGAGATCTTCCAGGAGTCCCGGTGGAAGAGCGCCGCCGATCACGATGGCCTCGGGATCGAACAAGTTTTCGAGCATGGCAATCTGCGGCGCGAGATAACCACCAGCCTCCTCGATCCATGCCTGAATGACGGGATGTTTTTCGCTGTGGAGTCGCTCCAAACGCGAATAGTCGACGTTGTTGATCCCGGCACCAGCCAGTCTCTCGGTCAGGGCCTGGATCGACGCGTAGGCTTCAAGGCAACCGTGCTGTCCGCAGGAGCAGAGGCGCCCTCCCTTCTCCACCAGCACGTGTCCAATCTCGCCTGCGTTGCCGTTGGCCCCACGATAAGGGTGGCCGTCGATCATGATGCCGAGACCAAGTCCCTGCCCAAAATAGATGAGACAGAAATTCTTCAAATCCTTCGCTGCGCCGTGAAGGCGCTCGCCGACAGCTGCTGCCGTAGCGTCATTCTCAAGGGTGATGGGCGAGCCGAGCATTTGGCCGATGCCGGTGGCCGCGTCGAAATCCAACCACCCGGAGAGCGTCGTCGGCCCGACGGATGTCATGCCTTCCACGTTGAACGGACCGGGCATCACGACGCCGACTCCGAGAAGCTGTGGCACAGGAGTCTTCATCTGCGCTTGCGCGGCCTCGATTTCGGCCTTGATAACCGGAAGCACAGTTTTGGGATCGTTCCGCTGAATCGATAGAGTCCGCTGGGCACGAACTTGGCCATCCATCCCCACGAGAAGGGTGGATACATGATCGGCGGCGATCTCGATTCCGGCTGTCATGCCGCCATTTGGATTGACCGCGAACTGGATCGGCGGCAATCCGCGCCCTGCCCTCAGCCGCCCTGTTTTGATGAGCAGTCCGTCCGAGACGAGATCATCGACAATATTAGAGACCGCTTGGGTGCTCAGATGGGCATGCCGGGAGATTTCCATACGCCCGACTGGTCCAAACTGGCGTACGACATCCAACACCACGCGGCGGTTATGAGAGCGGTTCCGCTCAGGATTGCTTCCAATCGTCGATCGCGCCGCAGCTTTGGATTTTCTCGGCATCTCCACCACTCCACCGTACAACGATGGCTTGGGTCAATGAATAACTCAAGTGAATTATCTTATTGACAGGTCCTTAAGTCTAAGTGAGCCTTGCATTCGGAACGGTCCTCCGAAGGCCGCGACCAGAGAAGCGTGGGCGCTCGGCGCCAGCAATAATGGAGAGGGATATGCGTTATCGTCACATGCTTGCGAGCGTCGCCCTGGGCTTCGCCACTTTAGCCTGTTCCGGAGCCAAGGCGGTCGAAATCGAATACTGGCAATACGTCTTTGACACCCGGGTGAAGGCGATGACCCAGCTGATCGCCAAGTTCCAGGAGGCCAATCCGGACATCAAGGTCAAGCAAACGACCTTCCCCTATGCCGATTACCAGACGAAAGTCGCCGCCGCGATTCTCGCCGGACAAGGGCCGGACGTGGTGCAGCTCTTCTACGGCTGGACCGACAATTTCATTTCGGGAAAGATGATCCGGCCGTTGCGCGCGGAAGCATTTCCGAGCGCCGACATCGAGCGCGACTTCTTCCCGATCGTGAGTGCCATGAAGCGCGGGAACGACTATTACGGTCTGCCGACCGCCGTTCGTTCGCTGGCGCTCTTTTACAACAAGAAGGCCTTCAAGGACGCGGGCCTCGATCCCAATAACCCGCCCAAGACCCTCGACGAGCTTGTTGCCGCAGCCGAGAAGACCACCAAGCGCGACGGCAGCGGCAATATCGTTTCCGCCGGCATGACCCTCGACATGGGCGGGCAGGATCACCAATGGTGGCGCGAAGTCCTGATCCGTCAGTTCGGCGGTGTTCCCTATACCGAGAACGACACCAAAGTTGCCTATAACGACGAGGCAGGTCAGAAGGCGCTGACGTTCTATACGGATCTCCAGAAGAAGCACAAAGTCGGCCAGGCCGGCTTCATGGAGGACGGACAGGCCGCCTTCCGCGCGGGCCTCGCCGCCATGACCATCGATGGCACGTTCCGCCTTGGCTCCTTCGGCACGATCAAAGCCTTCGAATGGGGCGTGACCGAACTCCCCGCCAACGCCCAGGGCGTGCGCAGCAACTATGCCAGCTATTTCGCCAACGCGATCACCACGAAAGCGGAGGGCGAGAAGCTCGCAGCCGCCGAGAAGTTCCTCAGCTACGTGTCTTCACCGGAGGCCATGAAGATCTGGATGGATGTCGTAGGCGAGCTGCCTGCGCGCCGCACTGCAGCTCTGACCCCGGAGAACATCGCCAACCCGATCTACGGTCCGTTCCTCAAGGGTCTGGAGTATTCGCATACGACCTTGTTCAAGGACGAGGCCGCCCAGCGGCAGGTGGCGATCGACATGGCAAACCGCGTTCTGATCGGTGGCGAGGATCCGAAGACCTCGCTTGCCAAGGCCGCTGAAGCCGAGCAGGCGATCATCGACCGCGCGAAGCGCTAAGCCCAGTCCGCGAGGAACAGGTTCATGTCCGTTGCCGCACATCGGGAGGCCGCGACCGGCGGCCTCTGGTCAAGGATGAGCCTTGGCCAGAAACAGCTGATATGGGCGTGGGGCTTCCTCGCGGTTCCTCTCCTCTTCTACGTGGTGATCCGGTTCTGGCCGACCTTCCAGGCCTTCTACCTGTCCGTCACGGACTGGACCATCACGAAGCCCGCCGCCTTCGTCGGGCTTCAGAACTACAAGAGACTTCTGGCGGACCCTCTGTTCTGGCAGGTATTTCGCAATACCTTCCTTTACCTGATCCTTGGCACGCCGATCAGCCTGCTGATCTCGTTCGTGGTCGCCTATTATCTCGATCGGGTGCGGTTCATGCATTCGTTCATCCGCGCGCTGTATTTCCTTCCGTTCCTCACGACAGCAGCGGCGATGGCCTGGGTCTGGCGCTGGTTCTACCAGCCGGTCCCCATCGGCGTGATCAACGACATGCTTTCCGGCTTCGGCATCCCCCAGCAGCCGTTCCTCCGCTCGACCTCTCAGGCGCTGCCGGCGGTGCTGGCCCCGGCAATCTGGGCGGGCCTGGGCTTTCAGATCATCATCTTCCTCGCGGGCCTGCGGGCGATTCCGATCACCTACTACGAAGCCGCCCGCATCGACGGCCTTTCGGAAGGCGCGATCCTGCGGAAGATTACGCTTCCGCTGCTCAAGCCAACCCTCGTCTTCCTCGTTGTGTTTTCGTCGATCGGATTCCTTCGCATCTTCGACCAGGTCTACAATATCAACACGAACGATCCCGGCGGACCTCTGAACGCCACCAAGCCCCTCGTTCTGATGATCTACCAGACCGCTTTCAGCTCCTACGAAATGGGATACGCCGCGGCTCAGACCGTTGTCCTGTTCCTGATCCTGCTCATGATCTCCCTCGTCCAACTGCGCCTCATGAGTGACCGCTGATGAAAGACACTGCCTCCTCTCAGGCTCTTCCGATGGCGCGGGTCAGACCGGGCAGGATCATCACCTGGACTTTGCTGTTCATCGGCGGCGTCATCATGGTGACGCCTCTGCTCTTCATGCTTTCCACCTCACTCAAGGATGCCTCCCAGGTCTATGACCTGCGCGTCATCCCGGCTGCGCCAACCCTCGACAACTATATCGAGATCCTGAGCGACGGCCGTTTCACGCGCTGGTTCATCAACTCCACGATCGTGGCGATCATCGTCACCCTCTCGAATGTGTTCTTCGACAGCCTGGTGGGCTATACGCTGGCGAAATTCCGATTCCGGGGCCGTTACATCGTTTTCATCGCGATCCTGTCCACCCTGATGATCCCGACCGAGATGCTGGTTCTGCCCTGGTATCTCATGGCAAGCCAGTTCGGTTGGATCGACAGCTACTGGGGCATCATGTTCCCGGGCATGATGACAGCGTTCGGGACCTTCCTGATGAAGCAGTTCTTCGAGAGCGTGCCGGACGATTTTCTCGAGGCCGCACGCATCGATGGTCTCAACGAGTTCACCATCTGGTGGAAGATCGCCATGCCGCTGGTGACCCCTGCCCTGTCCGCGCTTGCGATCTTCACCTTCCTCGGGAACTGGACTGCTTTTTTCTGGCCGCTCATCGTGACCACGAGCGCCGAACTCTACACCTTGCCCGTCGGTCTCTCCAGCTTCGCAGTGGAACAGTCGGTACAGTGGGAGAAGATCATGACGGGCGCCAGCATCGCGACCCTTCCCACTCTCATCATCTTCCTCTTCCTCCAGCGCTACATCGTCCGGGGCGTCATGCTCGCCGGACTCAAAGGCTAAAGCCGATGACTACAGGCACCTTCAACGACACCTCCGTCTTTCCGGATCCAGTCTACAAGGAGACCGTGCTTCGCCCTCTCTTCGATGGGGCCAGGGATCATCATGTCGAAGGCTTTCGCTTGATCGACCGGGCTCATCTCGTAATGCTCTATCAAACAGGCATTCTCACCATAGAGCAGGCCCGTCCCATCGCCGAAGCCCTTGAGGCGATCGACCGCGAGGTCGATGTCGGCAGCCTGACCTACACCGGAGAGGTGGAGGACTTTTTCTTTCTCATCGAGAAACAGCTTCGCACCCGCCTGGGGCCGGATCTTGCCGGCCGCCTTCATACGGCGCGTTCCCGCAACGATATCGACCATACCCTCTTCAAGCTCGGCCTCAAGCATCGGATCGATCCCCTGCTCGAACGTCTGGCCCATCTGGCCCAAACGCTGGCCTCCGTAGCCGAGCGGGAAAGCAAGACGCTTATCGTCGCCTACACCCATGGACAGCCGGCGCAACCGACCGTCTTCGGCCATTATCTCTCCGCCGTTCTGGAAACATTGCTGCGCGACATTGCCCGCCTGGAATCCGCGCGCGACATCGTCGACCGCAGCCCCATGGGAGCCGCTGCCATCACCACCAGCGGCTTTCCCATCGACCGGGATCTGATGGCACACCTCCTCGGTTTCAGCCGACCGCTGCAGAATTCCTACGGCTGCATCGCATCCATCGACTACATCACGTCCACCTACTCGGCGATTGAATTGGTCTTCCTTCATCTCGGCCGCTTCATCCAGGACCTGCAATTCTGGACGAGCTTCGAGGTCGGACAGGTCTATGTGCCCAACGCCTTCGTGCAGATCAGCTCGATCATGCCGCAGAAGCGGAATCCCGTTCCCATCGAGCACATGCGCCATCTGGCATCGCAGACGGTTGGGCGGGCGCAGGCCATGATCACGATCATGCACAATACGCCCTTTACGGACATGAACGACAGCGAGGGCGAGAGCCAGGGCTTCGGCTATGGTGCATTCGAAAGCGGCGGGCGTGTTCTCGATCTCCTGGCAGCGCTTGTTCCGGCTCTGCATATCAACGGTGACCGGGTCCGGCAAAACATTCGCCGCAGCTGCATCACGGTCACCGAACTGGCCGACACTCTGGTGCGACTGGAGGGGCTGTCCTTCCGGGAGGCCCACGAAATCGCCGCAGAAGTCTCTCGATCCGTCGTGAGCATCGGCGGCGATATTGGGACGGACGGCTACGAAGCGTTCCAGAATGCCTTCAAGCACTGCACAGGCCGCGGCAGCTCTGTCGGACCAGAGAACTTCGCCGAGATCGTGTCTCCTGAGAACTTCGTTCGAGTCCGCGACCGCTTCGGCGGTCCGGCTCCCAAGGCGCTGGCCCAGGCCCTTTCTGGCTACCGAGAGGAAATTTCAAGCATCAGAAGCCGGATGAAGGCAGCCCAGTTGCGTGAGACCGCATCGGCCGAAGATCTCCACTCCCGTTTCACCGCCCTTCTCGGAGCTCGCTGATGGCGACCATTGAAATCGATCGCTTGGTCAAGGCCTATGGACGTACCACCGTCGTTCATGGAATCGATCTTGCGATCCAGGACGGAGAATTCGTGGTGCTCGTCGGCCCCTCCGGTTGCGGCAAGTCCACAACGCTCCGAATGATCGCGGGTCTCGAAGAGATTACCGGCGGCCAGATCCGCATCGATGGGCGCGTGGTGAACGATCTCCAGCCCAAGGAGCGGAACATTGCCATGGTGTTCCAGAACTACGCGATCTATCCGCATG
Source organism: Microvirga arvi (assembly GCF_016892765.1). Taxonomy (GTDB): domain Bacteria; phylum Pseudomonadota; class Alphaproteobacteria; order Rhizobiales; family Beijerinckiaceae; genus Microvirga; species Microvirga arvi. The sequence goes on along the minus strand of NZ_JAFEMD010000014.1, from coordinate 100,554 downwards.
TGACGGTTGCCGACAACATCGCCTTCGGGCTCTACCGCTCCAAGCTCTCGAAGAGCCAGAAGCGCGCGCGCGTCGCGCAGGTTGCCGAAACACTGGGGCTTACTCATCTGCTGGAGCGCCGCCCCTCTGCCCTGTCAGGCGGCCAGCGCCAGCGCGTCGCTATCGGTCGCGCTATGGTCCGCGATCCTTCGGCCTTTCTTTTCGACGAGCCGCTTTCCAATCTCGATGCGCAGCTCCGCACCCAGATGCGCATCGAGATCAAACGCCTTCATCACAGGCTCGGCACGACCTCCGTCTTCGTGACACACGATCAGGTGGAAGCCATGACCATGGCAGACCGGATCGTCGTCATGAGGGAAGGCAGAATCCTGCAGGTCGGCTCCCCGCTCGAGCTGTACGAGAGCCCGGTCGATGTGTTCACGGCGCGGTTCATCGGCAGCCCGACCATGAACCTGCTCCCGGGCGCTGTTCGGAACAATCGGATTGAGCTGTCGGCTGGCGGATCCCTGCCGGCGACGGCAACCATGGCTACGACGCCTGAGGTCCTCGTCGGCGTTCGTCCCCAGGATCTCATGCCGACCGGAAGCGATGCAGCGGGCTTGACTCTCTCGGGCGCCGTGGTCGTCGTTGAAACCCTGGGGTCCGAAACACTTGTTCACATCGAGAATGACGGGCAGACCATCATCGGCTCGGCGCCGGGCCGACTGATCCCCAAGGTTGGTGAGCATCTGACCCTGCATGCACCGGTCGACCGCCTGTACTATTTCGACAAGGCGACCGAAAAGGCATTGGCGGCCCGATGAGTGCGGCATCCAGCGGGAGAAGCAAGGTTCTGTGCCTTGGCAGAACCTACTGCGACATCATCTTCACGGGCTTGAACGAGATGCCGGCGCTGGGCCGGGAGCGATTTGCTCAAAATGTAACGATTGCAGCCGGCGGTGGAGCCTATATCACGGCCGCCCATCTTGTGGCGCTCGGGCGGCCAGCGGCTCTTCTCTCCCGGCTCGGAATGGACCCCCTGTCACGCGCTCTGGAAGGGGAACTGGGCGCCAGTGACATCGATCTTTCGTTTGTGGAGCGCGCCGAGGATGCCGGTCCTCAGCCCACTGTAGCCTTGGTTCAGGGCGGAGAGCGGGCCTTCGTATCCCGTCGTGCCGGCGGCTCCCGCCCAGCCAACTTGGAGCAGGCACTCTCTGACCCGGATGTCGCTCATCTGCACATCGCGGAATTTACGACGCTTAAGGATAGTCCCGGTGTTATTTCCATGGCCCGGGATCGCGGCCTCACGATTTCGCTCGATCCAAGCTGGGACGACCAGCTGATCCGTCAGGATGATGCGTTCTTTGAGACCTGTAAGGGGATCGATATTCTCTTCCCGAACCTTGAGGAGGGGCGTGCCCTGACGGGCGAGGATGATCCACGCGCCATTCTCAGTAAGCTCCGGGAGAGCTTTTCCCTCGTCGTACTCAAATGCGGCGAGCAGGGAGCATTGGCATATGACAATTCGGGCTCTGCCAGTGCCGGAGCGCTTCCTGTCGACGTTGTCGATACCACCGGAGCCGGCGATGCCTTCAATGCCGGCTTTCTGCACGCCTGGCTGAAGGGGCACGACCTTCGCGAGAGTCTTGGCGCAGGTGTAGAGTCTGGATCCCGCTCCGTTCAATCGGTCGGCGGCGCCCCAACAAAGGCAGCTCGTTAGATCAATCGTCTGTGTGTCCCCTCTCTACGCGCGTGTCGCCTGTCAGGTCAGACGCCCACGGGCTGCGACAGGCAACTCGCCGACGATTTCATTCCCACGGACCGTCACCAGCCGATCAACCATGTTGACGACAACACACACGTGATTGGGGACGATTCGAACGACATCGCCGACATTGGGACGATCATTGCAGCCTGACAGGTCCAGAAAACCGTGTTCTTCGGCAAAGCGGGCGATCTTCGCCTGTGGATGCTCGAGGATGAGGCCATGTCCCTCCAACCCACCCGTATCGCTCGTCAGGGTTTTCGATCCGGAATCGAGAATGCCGCGCTCGGACCCCGCCCGGCTGACGACGGTGGCATAGACGGTCAGCGCACAATCCTGCAGATGCGCTACACCGGCTGCCAGCATCATCCGGTCATTGAACACTGATGTTCCGGCCCGGTGCTCGGTCACGCCATTGATCTTGCCTAGATTGAGGAGATTGGGTGTCCCTCCAGATGATACGATCTGCGGCTCGAGACCGAACTCACGGATGCCGGCCGTGGCCGCGTCGAGGAAGGCTTGCGTCTCTCTCATGGCGTTTTCAGGCGGGTACAGCATGAACCCCGCGAATGAAAGACCAGGACGTGATGCAATGTCCTTGGCGAGGGCCACGGCCTCTTCAACCGTCTCGACGCCTGCCCGCTTGCGTCCGGTATCGCACTCCACCACCACACCCAGATCTTGCCCGCCTATGGCAGCGGCCTGAGGCAGGCCTGCGACTACCGTAGGGTTGTCGGCTGCAACGGTCATTTTCGTCCGAGACAGCAGCCGGCCAAGCCGGCCAAGCTTTTCCTCACCTAGGATGTTATAGGCGATCAGGATGTCATCGTGCCCAGCCTCGGCCATGACCTCGGCTTCGCCGATCTTCTGGCAGGTAATGCCACGGGCGCCGGCATCGCGCTGCATGGATGCAATGACGGGGCTCTTATGAGTCTTGATATGCGGCCTGTTGGCAACACCCGCAGCGTCACATAATTCCTGCACTCTGGCAATGTTGCGCTCGACGACATCGAGGTCGATGACAACCGCAGGTGTCCCGAACTCACGCGCAACCTTGGCTTTGAGATCCTCGATGCTCATGGCCTGCACTGCCCTCTACTGCCCTGTCCTTGAATTTGGCAGGACAATAGAGCATCGGAAGAGAACTGTCTTGCCTCTCCTGAGGCTACTCCAAACCACCCTCCGCGACGTCACTTTCGTCATTAACCTTCCCTTAATTTCAGGAAGGCGCCCGCTATATGGACTGGCATCCTCGACTAATATGGTCCGGACAAATGCCTTCAGAGACGGTTCCCGTGCTTTACCCACTGACGCAAAATCCACTCCTTCGAGTTCTGGACATCTTAGGCCGGGATTTCGCCTCCCATCCGTCAACACCGATGCAGCCGCCGCTTGGGCCCAAGACCGGTCAGCCAAGAAGCTCGGAAGAGATTGCTCTTGAAAAGGGCTTCAACAGCCTCTCCGACATGCAATGCCGGATCGCGGAAGCTGAAATTGGCTTGTACTCGCGATCAGCAGCACTCGCGCAATGGTACTACACGGACGGATCCAAGGCTGGCCTGGAAGCCCTGATCAAAGCCCAGTACACGTTCTTTGCGCCACAAGCAGGCGCTAATTCCGCCTGAACCATCCTGATCGGGTTTTCGAGAATTGCTCTGCCAGAAGCCGGGAAGAAACCCATCCCTCGGTATTCCCCAAACGCCTTTCCATCCAGGAGGATGCCTCATGAGAAGCGCAGCATTGGCAACTTTCACCCTATTGGCAATCACCTCTCCCTCGCTCGCGCAGGACATGAACCATCACAACCGTATCGATTTGATCCGTCCTGATGCCCCGGCTCTCTCCAAGCCTGGGGAGCATGGGATCGGTGTCCGCACGATCGAAGTGACCAACAAGGACCAGATCGACGTCTCGAAGGCAACAGCCGGACAGGAACCACCCCGCTTTGATCGCAAGCTCACGCTCGAGGTCTGGTATCCGGCCGAAACGCAAGGAAGTCAGTCTGGCGCGTATAGCGGTGTATATCTGCGCGATGGCAAAACACAGGTAACGCTCTACGGCAAAGCTGTACGAGACGCCCAGCCCAAGCGGGCCGCCGGCACCGGCTCATCCTACCCGCTGGTTATCATCAGTCATGGCTACCCGGGCAATCGCTTCCTTCTGAGCCATTTGGCTGAGAATCTGGCAACCAAAGGTTATGTGATCGCAGCCATAGACCACACGGATTCCACTTATACCGACCAAGGCAAGTTCGGTTCGACGCTGATCAATCGGCCTCTCGACCAGGTTTTTGTGCTCAATGCGTTGGATCAGTTGTCGAAGAACAATGGTCATTTCCTGAACGGTTTGGTCGACGTCTCACAGACCGGATTGATTGGCTACTCGATGGGTGGCTACGGGGCGGTCATCACTGCTGGAGCCGGTGTCACTAAGGAAGCCGTCGCGTATGACTCGGGCGTTCCGGCAGGTATGCTATCCCTGCATCTGGCTGGATCCGAGACGCATAAAAAGCTGCGCGACGAGCGAATCAAGGCTGTGGTTGCCATCGCACCGTGGGGCATGCAACGCGGCTTCTGGAACGATCAGGGACTTGCCGGAATTACGGCACCAATCCTCTACGTGGCCGGAAGCAAAGATGATGTTTCAGGTTATGAGAAAGGTGTGCGGACGCTTTACACAGGCACTGTCAATGCGGACCGGTATCTGCTCACCTTTGAGAACGCCAATCACAATGCCGCAGCACCTATCCCGGCGCCGGTCGAGAGCTGGCAGATGATGGACAGTGGCAACTCAACACCCTTCAACCATTATGCCGATCCGGTGTGGGACACAGTGCGCATGAACAACATCACGCAGCACTTCGTCACGGCTTTTCTGGGCCGCTATGTGAAAGCGGACGCGGAACTTGGCAGCTATCTGGATTTACCAGTAGAGCGGGCGAGTGACGGGGTCTTCGCGGCCAACAAGGACGGTTCGCTCAAGCCCGAGCATACCTATTGGAAAGGTTTCGCAAATCGAACCGCCGTTGGGTTGATATTGGAGCACAAGAAGCGAAGCACCAATTGATTGTTGATCCAACTGTAAGGGCCCGGCAACTGCCGGGCCTTCGTTCCCGGGGCAAGGGCTCGGGTTTGCCGGCGTCTATGGACTGCCACAAGCTCGTAGATACGAAAGTCCCTGCTGGTCCTGCCGTCTCAGGGGAAGACCGTACATAGGTAATTATGAAAATAATCCAAGAACTCTTCAGTCGTGCCCCATAAGCAAGGTGAGTAACCACTCCTAGACTATAAAACAGAGCCTACTTGCGTTAGGATCAAACAAAACAGATTTCCAACATCGTCTTCTATTCCATCTGTGCCACGCCGCGGACAGGAACAATGTTGCGAGATTTCTTTGATGCAGATTGGTCAGCAATTTGAAGAGCCGCTTCCTGTTGCCGTACGGGCCAATCGGGCGGTTCTCATCCTTGATGTTGTCGAATCCGTTCGTCTTGTGGAGCAGGACGAGACAAGCTTCATCGTGCGCTGGCTGGCATTCGTCGAACACGTCAGAACCCACATCCTTCCTGAGCATAATGGCCGTTTCACCAAGGGACTGGGGGATGGGCTCCTGCTGGATTTCGACGACATTCGATCTGCCATTTCTGCGGCTTTATCAATTCAGAGCGAAAGTCGACGTCAAGGTTCGGGGCTACCGGCAGATCATGCTCAGAATGGGGATCGAGGTCAGCGATGTCATCATCGATCATGCTGATCTTTATGGGCGAGGGGTAAGCAGGGCAGCCAGAATCCTCACTCTGGCGGGCCCCGGCGAGATCGTCATATCTGCGAATGTACGCGACCGTCTCACAGCAGATCTCGATGCAGACGTTGAGGATCTTGGCGAGTGCTATCTCAAGCATATGCCGTATCCCATCCGAGCCTATCGAATTGGACCACCTGGCCCGAAGCCGGTGATCGAACCTGGAACACTTCACGAAGATCTGCTTCCGACGCTTGCCGTTATCCCGTTTACCACGCACGGCATAGAAGACGAGCATAGCATCCTCGGAGAGGTTCTTGCAGAGGAGCTCATTCAGGATCTCTCACGCTCCCCGGAACTACACGTGATATCACGTCTATCGACGACTGTCTTCCGCGACAGGGGAGCGACCCTCGCTCAAGTCAGCACCAACCTGAATGCAAACTATGTTCTTTCGGGCTTTTATCGCATCAGAAGCTCGCAGGCCATTTTAGAGGTCGAGCTCGCGGAGTCCAAATCGGGTCAGATCGCATGGGCAGGGCGATACAAGGGCCAACTGGCAAGCGTCATCTCCGGCAAACGGGATCTGATTGACGAGATCGCCGCCAATGTGAGCACTGCCGTGATGGTCAGCGAATTGCAGCGCGCTCAATCGCAGGCTCTACCCACCCTGAAAAGCTATACGCTTCTCATTGCCGCTGTCGCCCTCATGCATCGCCTGTCGCCATACGACTTTGACGAGGCCCGCAAGCTTTTGGAAGCTCTCATCGAACGGGCACCACGGCAAGCCATACCTCGGGCCTGGCTTGCCAAATGGCATGTCCTGAGAGTCCAGCAGGGCTGGTCAGAGAACCCCCAGCAGGACGCTCAGTTCGCCCTCCAATGCACGAAACAAGCCTTGGATATCGATCCACACTGCTCTCTAGCACTCGCCATAGACGGGTTTGTCCATACGAATCTGCTGAAGAAGCTCGATATCGCCAAAGAGCGCTATGAGCTTGCCCTCTTGACCAATCCAAACGACTCGCTCGCATGGCTGCTCAAAGGCACCCTGCACGCCTTCAAAGGTGAAGGTCAGCAGGCAGTGAGTTGCACGCAGCGTGCTCGGAAGCTGTCGCCTCTCGATCCTCACCGCTACTTCTACGACTCTCTTTCCGCGACTGCTCACTTGGCTGCACATCAATATGATCGTGCCCTGAAGCTAGCGCAGCGCTCGCTGAGGTCCAACTGCACACATACCTCGACCCTTCGCGCCATGGCAATTGCGCAGTGGCAGCTCGGTTTTCATGACGACGCGCGGCGCACCGTCGAAAGGCTCATGCAGTTGGAGCCGCATCTCACGATCCGAACTTGGAGAGAACGCACGCCCAGTTCCGGATATGAGATAGGCGAGGAATGGGCTTCGGTACTCCAGAGTGCCGGCGTGCCCGAGTGACGCTTTTTGCGCGGAGTGAAAAGGGAGAGGACCAACGTGAGTTACTTTTCATCAGGGATCGGGCCTCTCGGAGGCGTCGGAGGCGTCGGGGGAGTGGGAGGGGTTGGCGGGGTCGGAGGCGTAGGCGGGGTCGGTGGAGTGGGCGGTGTTGGAGGCGTTGGAGGCGTCGGGGGTGTCAGCGGAGCCATTTACGACTCACCTCTGATAAGCGATGGCCTCATCCGGAGCCGCGACGGAATAGCCGGCAATTGGCTGCCTTCCAACATCCCGCCTGGACCATATCACCGAGAAGATGGCAGGAATCTTAAGCGGTGGTCGCCGTGGGTTCGGGCGGGCGTCATCGATGTCGAGATGATCTCACGCCTCGGATTTACGCTGGAGGATGCCACCATCCACCCGAGGCACATGGCCGTGTGGCATCTTGAGGTTCCCCCCCCTAGCGGAGAAAATGCCCCTAAGCCGGTCTATAAGCCGCTTATTCTCATGGCACGCCCAAGGAGGACCGTTTTCAATTCACAACTTGCGCTCATCAACTCCTACGCCGAACTGCGGGCTGATCGACAATCCGAGATCCTGGCGCAAATGGGTGGCGGGTTGGCCTTCTTAAGCTCCGTCAGTCAACTCCACCCTGACCGAACACCCTATACCCTGGAGCTTCTAGCGGCAGCCCTGCGTCTTGCAATGTTCGTTCACCTGCGGCTCAAGCAAGGCCTCGCCTGCCGCCGCCCGCTTGAATACTCGCCGCAAATCCAACCGATGATCATGACCCCGGCGCATGGATCTCTCCCGAGCGGCCATGCAACGGAGGCGTTCGTGGCTGCATTGGTTCTTTGGAACGTGATGCGCGCCTCAGGAAGAGTCGGTTACAATACCCTGGATTGGCGCACGCAACTCCTTCGTCTGGCGGCAAGGATCGCCATCAATCGGACCATTGCAGGAGTGCACTTTCCCGTCGACAGCGCCGCCGGTGCGGTTCTCGGCCTGACTCTTGGCCAGTATCTCGTCAATCGCTGCTCCGGTGCAGCAGGCTACAGTGCATGGCGCTTCGAAGGCACGAAGTATCCGCCCAGTAGCGATTTCATCTGGCACGAACTCTATGACGTGAATACGGAGCAACTCAAGTCCATGCCGATCGCGACGGGATATTCCGTCCAGTACGACTCCACCGCTCAGAGTATCAATCCAGCGCATCAATCCTATGTGCTCACATGGCTCTGGAACAAGGCGAAGAAGGAATGGAGTTGAACCCGAGACCTCCTGAACTTTGAAAGAAGGAGCATCCGATGGGCTGGAAGCTCGACCCACCTCCATACAACCCAATTCCTAGATCAATTATCGATCCATACGTGTTTTGGACCTGGGGCCCAGGCCTGTCGGATTTTATCCTGCCTTCCTTTGACAAACAGAAAATTCCTGTGCTTTTGCGGCAGCGGGAAAATAAATGGAATGACGAGGCTTGGGCGCTTTGGCGGGAACTCTCCGATCTCCCTCACCTGTCGGAAGATGCGCCTCGCGAAACGGAGCGCTTCACGACAGGATTCCTACCCTTCGATAAAACACGCAGTCTCTTGACCGAAGCCAGATACGAGCCATTCCTCCAGAGTCTCGATCGGTTCACCCTCGGCCCGCCCCTGCCCGCCTCTTCAGTTGCTGATACGACGGAGCAAGAGGCTCGCCGGTACCAGCCCCTGACTTCGACAAAAGCAACCGCCAAGACCGTCATCGTCGGCATCATTGATGATGGCATTCCCTTTGCCCATGAACGCTTCCGTAAAGCGGTCTCTCAGACCCGTGTCGAGTGTGTCTGGATCCAGGACGGTATCTATGACGGAGGGTTGAGCGGCTTCAAATACGGCCGAGAGATCAGAAAGCCGGTCATCGACAATCTGCTCGTGACCTGCCGGCAAGGCGACTTGGTTGACGAAGACGAAATTTATCGTCGCTTGCAACTCGCCGATTTCACAATGGACGGCCGGAAGAGCCTGGCTTGGCGAGCTTCGCACGGAGCCCATGTAATGGATATCGCCTGTGGATGGGAACCCAATCAGGCACCCGATTGGCGGATCGTCTGCGTTCAACTCCCAACCGCGACGACTGCCGATTCCTCAGGCGCCAGCCTAGCGCCGTATGCCGTCGATGCGGTGAAATACATTCGCGATAAGGCTCAGGAAATTGCCGGACCAGGCAAGAGCCTGCCGATCGTTATCAACTTCAGCTACGGGCTGCTGGCTGGACCTCACGACGGCACACACGAAATAGAGTTGGCAATCGACGAAATCCTGCATGAGCATAACAGCAAGGCCGGCAACAAGCCGATGAGGCTTGTCATTCCGTCCGGCAACAGCCACCTTGCCCGTGCGCATGCGACGATTGCGTTTGGGTCCGCTTCCGATGAGGTGACCCTCCCCTTGCGGATGCTGCCTGACGATCACACGCCGAGTTTCGTCGAGATATGGCTCCCCCATGCCGCTGTCGCAGGCAACCGGGTGAGACTGACGATTGAGACTCCGGCCGGAGAGATCAGTCCGCCGCTGATGGAGAACGACAACCAGATTCTTGAGCTCGAGACGAATGGGCAGGTGATCTGTAATGCAGGATATTATTTTTTCCCTGCGCCGACAAACCGTGGGATGTTCCTGATCTCGCTTCAGCCCACAGCAAGAATCGAGGCCGAGAACTCGCCCATCCCTGTCGACCCGATGGCACCACACGGTGTATGGATCCTGACCCTCACGAATAACGGGCTTTCGAGCCAGGAGAAAATCGAAGTCTGGGTTCAGAGAGACGATGCACCCTATGGCTATCAACGTCGCGGGCGGCAAGCCTACTTCGATCACCCCTGCTACAAACGTTACGACGAAGCAGGTCGTCCTATTGAAGAAGACGACCCATCCTGTCTCGTCAAGCGAGCAGGCATGATCAATGCAATCGCGACTGGAAAGGAAACGGTCGTGATTGGAGGGCTGTTAAGGCAGGAGCTTCGCCCACCCTACTATTCCGCTGGCGGGCCGATCACGCCCCCAGCCGGCGCCCCATCCGCACATCGCCGCGGGCCGGAGGCGCTGACAATAAGCGACGACTCTCTGGTTCACGCCGGTGTCCTTGGTGCTGGGACACGCAGCGGATCGGTCGTTGCGATGAACGGTACGAGCGTCTCGGCACCGTTGATCACCCGCTGGATTGCCGGCGAGCTCGCCAGTGGACGGGCCGGGAACAGAAAGGCAGTTCGGAAGCTCGCCTATAATAATGAAGTCCTCCTTCCTGCCCCCAAGCCTTCGCCTGAAAGAGGGGGCGCGGGCCGGATCATCCTTCCACCCGTTCGCCCGGTCACAGTAAAGAGGTAGAGCAGCCACCATATGCCCGTCGGGTGCTCCCTCCTGTTGATCAGCTCTAGAAGCCGCAAGTCAACGAAGGCAGCAGCGCCTTGAAGCCCTTGTTTGCCGCCTTTTCTTGCGACCTCACATTCCTGCGAGCGCTATGTATTTGATTTCGAGGAAGCCTTCGATGCCGTATTTGGAACCCTCGCGTCCAAGACCTGACTGCTTCACGCCGCCAAAGGGCGCCATCTCGTTGGCAAGCGCTGGCGTGTTCACCCCTACCATGCCGCTCTCCAATGCCTCCGCCACCCGCCACACGCGGGCCATGTCACGGGCATAGAAGTAGGAAGCCAGACCAAACTCCGTCGCGTTGGCCATCCCGATCACCTCCGCCTCGTCCTTGAAGGTGATGATCGGTGCCAAGGGCGCAAACGTCTCCTCCTTCGTCACCTTCATGCTCTGGTTGATGCCCGTCATCACGGTGGGCTCGAAGAACGTGCCGCCTAGAACCGAGCGGCGGCCGCCCACCAGAATCTGCCCGCCCTTATCCAGCGCGTCTGCCACATGCTCCTCCATCTTGGCCACGGCCCGCGCGTCGATCAGTGGCCCCATGGCCACGCCGGATTCCGTGCCACGCCCAAGCTTCAGCCCTCTTGCCTTCTCGGCCAGCTTCTCGGCAAAGGCCTCGGCCACGCTCTCCTGCACATAGATGCGGTTGGCGCACACACAGGTCTGGCCGGCATTGCGGAACTTGGACGCGAGCGCCCCATCCACTGCCGCATCGAGATCCGCGTCGTCGAACACGATGAAGGGCGCGTTGCCCCCAAGCTCCAGCGATAGGCGCTTAATGCTGCCTCCCGCCTCACGCATCAGCCAGCGGCCCACATTAGTGGAGCCGGTAAACGTAATCTTGGCCACTTTCGGGTTGTGGCAGAACTCCTCACCGATGGGCTTGGCGTCATTGGTTGTGATCACCGAGAAGGCGCCCTTCGGCACACCCGCCCGCTCGGCAAGCACGGCCAGGGCAAGCGCCGACAGCGGGGTCTGGGCTGCGGGTTTGAGAACCATGGTGCAACCGGCGGCGAGCGCCGGGCCGACCTTGCGGGTGATCATTCCATTGGGAAAGTTCCACGGCGTGATGGCGGCGCATACGCCCACGGGCTGCTTGAGCACCACGATGCGCTGGCTCGGGGTGGCGCCGGGGATCACGTCGCCATCGATGCGCTTGGCTTCCTCGGCAAACCACTCGATGTAGGCTGCGTTCGAGATCACCTCGCCTTTGGCCTCGGAAAGCGGCTTGCCCTGCTCGGTGGTGAGGATCAGGGCCAAGTCGTCGGCGTTGGCGATGATCAGGTCGTACCAGCGGCGCAGGATGGCGCTGCGCTCCTTGGCGGTGCGCCGTGCCCAGTCCTTTTGCACCGAGTGAGCCGTGTCGATGGCCTGCCTTGCGACCTCGGGGCCAAGATCAGGCACGGTGACGATCACAGCCCCGTCGAAGGGATCGGTGACAGGAAAGGTACGCCCGTCCGGCGCTTCCACCCACTCACCCGCCACATAGGCCCGATCCACCAAAAGCGAGGTATCCCGCAACTCCACAACACGACGATCCAAAGGTTTAGCATGGGCAGTCATGGCATAGCTCCAAATAGATGAATGGCAGCAGGCGCTGCGAGCGACACGCCTGAGAGGAACAGAAGGATGAACACGATGCGGCGCATCGTACTTGATGAAACTGGAGGTGGCCAGCGGCGTGCCAGATAGGTCGCGCTCATCACGGCTGGAATGGCAAGAAGGCCCGTCAGGTTCGGGCCTGACGGCAGATCGCCGGATAGCACCACGAGACCGATGCGGAAAACAGCGTTGAGCGCAAAGACGGTGACGAGGGTTTCCCGGATCTTCACCAGGGGCACGGGCTGGCGGTAGAAATGATAGACGAGCGGCGGTCCTGCGGTTGAAAACATCCCTCCCATGAGACCGGCGATTGCACCGAAGAAGAGGAACGATCCCTCTCCCGACTGCTTCGCCAAAGGCTCAGGCTTTCGCGCCAACTGCAAGCTCGAGACGATGATCACGAATCCGAGGATCAGGCGCAGAAGATCGGCCCGGGTTCCAGCAAGCCACTCCAGCAGCCAATAGCCGACAAAAAGCATCGGAATGCTGGCGGCCATGACGAAGCCGAATTCTCGCCACGCCACATCGCGCCAGCCTTTCAGCAGCATCTGCGTGGCATTCACGAGCGTCAGCACGCTCACGATCACGGCGGCATCAGGCAGAGACAAAAGCCCTATCAGCCCGACGCCGCCCATGGTGATGAGGCCGAAGGCGAAGCCCGTCAGGGTCTGCGCATAGGCCGCAGTGCCCGCCAGCAAGAGAAAACCGATGAGTTCCGCAACTGACATCGTTTAGAGTTTTCTGAGGCCCGCAAACAGGTCGGCGAAGGGCGAGCCAACGCGATAGAACACCGGTGGCTGACCAAAGGGGGCAAGTACGGTCACGTCTCTTCCGCCAGCGAACGTCTCGGCAGTCCAGACATGAACCCACTCCGCTCCTGCCGGCAGATAGGTACTCCATTCAGTCTTTCCAGCTTGTGAGACTGGCGCGACGAGCAGGTCAGACCCGTAGAGATAGGCATCCTGGATGGCATAGGTCCGGGCGTCATCCTCGAAATGGAGGAAGAGCGGCCGCTGCACCGGCAGCCCTCGCGTAGAGGCCTCCGCCACGAGGGATTTCAGGTAGGGCACGAGATGAACATAGACCTGTGTCATCCGCGCGAAATGGGCCAGCACCTGCGGGTTCTGATCGATCTGCAGGTTGTCGCGCGGACGGTTGCCCTCGTGGGTGCGCATGACCGGGGTAAAGGCTCCCATCTCGGCCCAGCGCATGATGAGCTCTGCCGTGCGCACATTTCCGAAGAGGCTCGTGTAGCCGCCGATGTCCGAGTGATGATAGGCATTGCCGATGAGCCCCGATGAGAGGGCGCCGGAGATAACGGTCACAAGGCCATCGTGGCGGGTGAAGTCGACCGACTGATCACCCGCCCAGAGCAGAGGGCAATGCCTCTGGACACCAGTGAACCCGGCGCGCATGAAGAACAGGATCTCGCCTGTCTTTCCCCTGCTCTCGACGGCGCGGGCATTCACCTCGGCCCAGAGCGTCGGCCAGGCATTGTGCATGACTTTGGCATCAACGCCGTTGGCGAGCTTCACATCGATGGGAAGATACTCGCCGAAATCGGCCATCCACCCGGAGAGCCCATAATCGAGCATGTTCCGACCAATAACGCGCTCGGCGAACCAAGCCGCCGCCTCCGGGTTCGTGAAATCGACAACACCGCAATCGAACTCGCCGAAATCGACAAAAGCCGTTTGCCCGTTCTCGTCAGTCGCAAAATAGCCCGCAGCTTCCGCCTCCGGGAACAGGGAGCCGTCGATGGCGAGGTAGGGGTTCACATAGCCAAGGAAGCGGATGCCGCGATCTTCCAGTTCGGCGATGCGCTGGCACAGCGCCGGATAGCGATCCTCATTCGCCTTCCAGTCCCAGAAGAGACGCGCGCCGAAGGACGTATGGCGAAGCCCTACCCAATCCTCGCACCAGAGTCCGGAAACCTTCGTGCCGGCTGCGATGATGTGTTCGAGCCGCTCGAAGGAATTGGCCCCGTCCTTGAGCCCGATGATCGCCCCGCCATAGACCCAGTCCGGCAATGGCGGCTGGCGACCGAAGCGCTCGGCCATGGCCTCGACGAGAGAAATGAACGTCGGGCGAGCGGTCAGCTCGATCCGTTCCGGCACGGCCCAGACCTCAATCTCGTGAAAGTCTTCGCGACGGAAATCGAATGCCGAATAGGCGGTCGTCTCCACATGCAGCGCATAGTGCCGCGATGAGAGATAAGTCGGCTGCGGATAATTGGTGTTCCAGTAATCACCGCCCGACCTGCCGGTGATATCTGCCTTGAAGGTGATTTCAGTGGTCTTGTCGCGGCCCACACCAGGCTCGGAGGTCCATAGGGGAAACCGCCGGCCGCGCATGTCGAAATACGACATCTGTTCGCCGCCACCCCAGACATGCTCGCGCTCCTCCGCCTCGACGCGGAGCCACACGCGATTGATCGAGGCATCGTCGGTCTGGAACGCGATGATGCCGTCCCGTCCATCGACTGAGGCCTGAAGGGTCAACCGAGCCGGCTGACCCGGTGCCGCCGAGAAGGCAATTTCCGAACCGGATACGACGGCGTGCACCAGCGGCGTGCGCTCGATGACGTAGTCCTCAATGTCGAAGTTGCCGCGATACATATCCATCCTGGCGTCGCCCTGACCGACGAACAGGCATGGGGTGTCGCTGCGGTGGCGCAGCATCAGCCTGCCGTCGAGAACGAGGTCGAAGCCGTCTGGATTGGTCTGGATTCTCATGGCAATCTCAATTTTGCGTCAGGCCGGCGTCGACAATGAAATTCGCCCCTGTGCAGCCGCCGCTCTCGTCGGATGCGAGGAAGAGCGCCATCCTGGCCACATGGCTGGCATCGAGCCGGAACTTCAGAGCTTGTAGATCGAGGAACTGCTGGTTCATTTCCGGCGTCAGCCAGAGCTTTTTTTGCCGGTCTGTGAGAATCGCGCCCGGCAGGATGCAATTCACTCGGATACCCGCAGGCCCCAACTCGCGTGCAAGCGTTCGCGTCATCCCGTTGATCGCCGCCTTGGCGGTCGTGTACCCCACCATACCGGGACGCCCACGCATCCAGGAAATAGAGCCGAGCATGATGATCGATCCGGCACCGCGCGCGGCCATGCCCTTAGAGACCGCCTGCGTTGCGAAGAACTGATGATCGAGATTGAGCGCCAGCGCGCGGCGCCAGTAATCGGGCTCCACCTCGGCCATGTCGTGCCGGTCGTCTTTGCCGGCATTATTGACGAGAACATCCACGCTGCCGTGGTCATTCTCGATCCCGGACAACACGGCGCGGAGGGCTGCAATGTCGGTGACGTCGCAGGCGTAGAATCCCGCGCCAGTTTCCTTCGCCAAGGCTTCGCCCGGCTCCCTTTCGATGTCGATAAACGAGACGCGAGCGCCTTGAGAGACGAAGGCTCTCACCATCTCCTCGCCGATCCCGGACGCCCCGCCGGTGATGATGACGGACCGGTTGGCAAGGGAGCGATATTGGGCAGCTGTGTAATCGAACGACATGGCAATGCAGCCTTAAACGGAAATATCGAATTCGTATTCGGGCAGTCCCGGCACATCAACCGGCATGGCGAACAGGCTGCCGGAATGCGGAAAGACCGCCAGCTCATCCTCGGAACGGCCGGTGCGGGCAGAGGTCACATACAGCGTTTTCAGATCAGGGCCGCCGAGGCAGACCATGGTGGGGCACCGGGCCGGAACGGGATACTCGGTCAGCAGGCGCCCCTCTGGAGAATAGCGCTGGATTCGTCCGCCTTCGAACAGGGCGGTCCAATAGCAGCCCTCCGCATCCACCGCTGCACCGTCGGGGCGACCCTGGTCGGTTTCCGTAGGCTGGAGACGCGCAAACCGAGTCTTGTCCTTGGCCTCCCCCGTTGCTGGATCGTAGGTGTAGCGCCACACCGTGAAGGTGGGCGTGTCCGAGTGGTAGAGGGCGCTGCCATCGGGTGAGAAGGCAACGCCGTTGGAGGTCAGAAGACCAGAGGCCAGCATTGCCAGCCCACGAGAGTCATAGCGGTAGAGATGCGCTCTGCCGCCCTCCTTGGGCTCATCGATGGTGCCGGCCAGGAAGCGTCCTGCTGGATCGACGCGCCCATCGTTGAACCGGCTCGTGCGCTGGTCCTCCGGGTTGTCGGCGAGCTTCTGTGTGCGGTTGCCATCGATATCGAGCAGCCAGAGGCCCGATCGGAAGCCAGCGATGAAGCCACCACCTCTTCGGAGCCCGATGCATCCGATCTCCTCGGGCATGGGAAAGGTGCGATGCGCGCCGGTTGCGGGCACAAAGCGGTGGAGTGCCCTGCCCTTGATATCGACGAAGTAAAGCGCCTGCTCCTCAATGGACCAGACAGGGCACTCTCCAAGTTCAGTCCGAACATCGAGCGCAACTTTAAGACTCATGACAAGATCTCCACGCCGAACCGCACCCGCGCCGTCAGACGCTCGCCCGGCCCAAGAACCATCAGGCCGTGGCTAACCGGGTCGGGTCGATTAATGGCGTTGTTCATGTGGCTCACAGGCTCGACGGCAAAGAAATCACGCCCTGTGGGGACATACACCACGAGATGGCCGAAGAGCGGATCGGCCTCGATGTTCAAGGCGGTCTTCTCCTGGGGGTAGGCAATATGAGCTATCCCATTCCAGCTGGCAAAACAGTTGTCGAGATGCGGTTCGCCCAGTTCGCGCATGGCCCGGTAGTTCCAAACCGGTGGAACCGGCATGCTGTCCATCGGAAGCGAGCTCTCGCAGTTTGGATAGACGCGCTCGGCCGCAAACTGCAAACGAACGCCAGGACGTTTCGGAAAGAACGGATGCAGCCCCAAACCAGCCGGCATGGGGCGATGATCCGTGTTCACGAGCATCAAAGTCAGCTTCAATCCATCCGGAGAAAGCTCGAAGATCTGCTCGGCGCGGTAGGCAAAGGGCCAGCCCCACGCGCCATCGCCTTCTGGACGATGGATGAGAACGAGACGGCAGCGTGGTTCTTCGACCTCCGCTACCTGCCAGGGTTTATGCCACGCATTGCCATGGATGGAGTGTGGATGATCGCCGAAGTTCAACGCCAGCCGATGCTCGACGCCCTCGAACGAGAAGCGTCCCTGGGCGATGCGGTTGCTGTAGGGGATGAGCGGATAGCAGCTGGTCTGCCGCACTAGTCCATCGCGCAAAGCCTGCTCTGGGGTCTCTCGCATGAGCGCCGCGTCATCATGCCAGAAGCCCGCGATAGTGCCTCCGATGGATGGCGCCAGATCGAGCTTCAAAGCGCTGCTCCTGAGCGTGACGATCAGGATAACCTCCTCAAGGCTTCAATAGGCCGCGACGGGCGCGACAGGAAAGTGAGCGGCCTCACCCCTGAGAGTGCCGAGCCACTCGGAGGCGCGGCTCGTCATCATGGCAATGTCGGAGGCCACTGCCACATAGCCATAGCCGTAATCGATGAAGCGCTGCACCATGTCGGGATTGGGGCCGACGATGCCGACCGGCTTGCTGGCTTGCTGCGCCATCTTGGCTGCCTTCTCGATCAGGGCTTGGACATCAGGATGTGCAATGTTGCCGATATGCCCCATGGCGGCGGCAAGGTCGCCCGGCCCGACGAACAGGGCATCGATTCCCGGAACAGCGGCAATCTCCGGCAGCCGCTCGATCGCCTCCGGCGTCTCGAGCTGTACGATCACCGCGACCTTATCGTTGGCGCGCTTGAGGTAATCGAAGGCGCGTCCAAACCGTGAGCCGCGATGCACGGCGGCAACGCCGCGCACGCCGTCCGGCGGATACTTCGCGAACGAGACGGCCTGACGCGCCTCCTCCGCTGTCTGGACGAAGGGCAGCATGATCGTCTGGGCGCCCGCATCTAGGACGCGCTTGACGAGCACCTGATCGTTCCAGGCCAGCCGCACGACCGCATCGGCCGGCGTGCAGCCGATGGCGCGCAGGATATGCGCCAGATCCGACACCTCGATCGGCACATGCTCCATATCGACGACGAGAAAGTCGAAGCCGCTGTAGCCCATGGCCTCGGCCGTTGCAGGGGCAGCCGCCATAAGCCAGGTGCCAAGCGGCGGGCGCGGTCCCTGCCCCTTCAGCCAGTCTTTGAAGCGGTTCTCGATGCTGATCATGGCAAAGCCTTTAGAAAATCGATGGCTCGGCCACAAGGCCGCGCGTGGACAGGAAATCGAAGTCGCAGCCTTCGTCAGCCTGGGAGACGTGGCGCTGGTAGAGGGCCGCGAAGGACCGTTCGTAGCGCAAGGCTCCCGGCTTCCATGCGGCGCGGCGGCGCTCCAGTTCCTCCTTGTCAACCCGCATGTCGAGTCGCCCGGCTTCCACGTCGAGTTCCACGAGGTCTCCCGTCTTGAGGAGACCGAGAGGTCCGCCGATTGCAGCCTCCGGCGCAACATGCAGAATGCAGGTGCCGTAATGAGTGCCGCTCATGCGCCCGTCGCAGATGCGCACCATATCGCGCACGCCCTGCTTCAGGAGCTTCTTCGGAATCGGCAGATTGCCCCACTCCGGCATGCCCGGCGCGCCGACAGGGCCCGCATTGCGCAGCACGATCACCGTATCCTCCGTGATGTCGAGGTCGGGGTCGTCGATCGTGCGGTTCATTTCGGCGGGGCTGTCGAAGACAAGGGCAGGTCCGACATGCTTGAGGAATTTCGGGTTGGCTGCCGACGACTTCATGACTGCGCCATTTGGAGCGAGATTGCCACGCAGCACGGCCAGCGTCTTGCCGCGCGAGAGCGGTACGACCGGGTTGTCGTCTCCCCGGATGACCTCGTCGCTCCAGCACTCGGCTCCGGCAATATTTTCGCCTAACGTCCTGCCATTCACGGTCATGGCGTCGCGGTCGAGATGCCGCTCCAGCTTCTTGAGCTGCGCCAAAATCCCGCCGGCGAAATAGAAATCCTCCATCAGATACTCGCCCGATGGGAACAGATTGGCGCAGACGGGCACCCGGGCGGCCATGTCGGACATATCGTCGAGGGTGAGATCGACTCCCGCTCGCCGCGCCATGGCGACCAAATGAACGGCGGCGTTGGTCGACCCGCCGAGCGCCATATAGGCGACAAGGCCGTTGCGGAAGCTTTTTGCATCGAGGAAGCGGGATGGCTTGAAATCCTCCCAGATCATCTCGATGATGCGCTCGCCGCAGGCCGAAGCCATGCGCGGATGACCGCTGTCGGCGGCGGGAATCGAAGACGCGCCGGGAAGCGTGAGGCCCATGGCGTCCACGATGGACGTCATGGTCGAGGCTGTACCCATGGTGTTGCAGGTGCCGATGGAGCGGGTCATTCGGCTTTCGAGATCGACCCAATCGTCCTGGGTGATGTTGCCAGCGCGAAGCTCGTCCCAGTATTTCTTGGTGTGGGTCCCAGCTCCGGTCTTGTGCCCGCGCCATTGCCCGTTCGACATGGGTCCCGCCGGGCAGTAGATCACCGGAATATCCATGCTGATCGCCCCCATCAGGAGGCCCGGCGTGGACTTGTCGCAGCCGCCCAGGAGCACGGCGCCGTCAATGGGGTGCGAGCGCAGGAGTTCCTCGACCTCCATGGCGAGGAAGTTTCGGTAGAGCATGGTGGTAGGCTTCACCATCACCTCGCCGACCGACAGAGCAGGCAACTCCACCGGATAGCCGCCTGCCTGCCAAACGCCGCGCTTCACCGCCTCGGCACGGTCACGCAAATGCGAATGGCAGGGACTGAGATCGCTCCAGGTGTTGATGATGGCGACGACGGGCTTTCCGAGGAACTCCTCCCGCCGTATGCCCATCTGCTGCGTGCGCTGGCGATGCGCAAAGCCGCGCATGTCGTCTGATGCGAACCAGCGCTGGCTCCGCAGTTCCCCGATTGATCGGCGTGTCATCTCAAATGGTCCTTATCCCTTGATGCCACCGGAGGTCAGGCCGGACACGACGCGCTCCTGGAAGATCACGATCAAGACTGCAACGGGCACGATGCCGACGACGAGCGCCGCAGAGATCACCGGCCAGGGGAACGCGAATTCGCCCTGGTACAGCGTGATGCCGACAGGAAGCGTGCGCAGCATCGGATTGGAGTTGAAGGACAGTGCGAGCAGGAACTCATCCCAGGCGTTCACGAAGGCGAGGATGCCGGCCGTGAACACGCCTGGCGCCGAGAGCGGAACCACGACCTTGAACAGGGCACCGATGCGGGTACAGCCGTCGATCATGGCAGAGTTTTCGAGATCGCGAGGAATCCCTTCGAAGAACGACACGAGGATCAAGGTACAGACCGGCAGGCTCAGCACCGTATAGGGCAGGATCAAGGCCACCCAGGTGTTGAGCAGGCCTAGGGCGCGCATGATCTCGAAGAGCGGCACCAGCAGCGTAACGAGCGGGAACGTCGAAACCGCAATAATGGCTGACAGGATGAGGTCTCGCGCCCGCAATTGAAGCCGTGCGAGCGCATAGGCAGCGAGCACGGATATGAAGAGCGTCAGCGCGGTGGATAAGATCGCTACCATAAAGCTGTTGAACAAGAACAACAGCAGGGGCTGGTCCGTGAAGGCGCGTAGGTAGTTGGCAATCGTCGGCGCATGGGGCAGCCACGTAATCGGCTTCACGGTCAACTCAGCTTCCGTCTTGAGCGACGTGAACAAAATCCACAGCGCCGGAAACGTGCCGTTCATGACCAGGATAAAGCCGATCAGGATGCGCAGGGGCTTGCCGGAAAAGATTGAGCGGTTGGCGGTCGTATCGTGGCTCATGGCTGTCACCCCTTGGCCCGGATCATGCGCAGGTAGATCGCCGTCACACCCATGGAGAGGGCGAACATGACGACGGCGAGCGCCGAGCCGTAGCCTAGATCAAGGAAGTCGACCGTGTTCTGGTGAATGTACATGGCGAGGGTGGCAGTGGAGGTGCCCGGGCCGCCGCGCGTCATGGTGAACGGGATGTCGAAAGTTTGCAATGCCGTGATGGTGCGGAAGATCAGGGCCACGACGATGGCGGGCTTGAGCAGCGGCAGCGTGATCTCGAAGAACTGCCTCAAGCGCCCTGCCCCGTCGACATCCGCTGCCTCGTAGAGGGAGCGAGGAATCGTCTGCAGACCGGCGAGAATGATGAGCGCCATGAAGGATGACGTCTTCCAGATGATCGTGAGGCAGATCGCCGCGAAGGCCCAATTGGCCGAGTTGAACCAAATCACGCCCTCGATGCCGAGTCGGCGAAGCACGTCGTTCACGACGCCGTATTCGGAATGGAAGAACCACGCGAAGATCAAGCCCGCGAACGAGAGCGGCAGAGCCCAGGGGATGAGAAGTGAAAGACGAACCGGCCATTTCACGTTGAACGGCAGGTTGGCCATGAGGGCTAGCGCCATGCCGATGAGCAGCGCGCCCGGAACGGTGATGAGGGTGATGAGAACCGTGTTCCAGGTTGTCTCCCAGAATACCGGATCCTCCAGCATGAGAGTGTAATTCTCAAGCCCAGCGAAGGTCGCAGGAACGCCGGAGGTGAGAGACAGGTTCTGGAAACTGGTCCAGATCAGCCGACAGACCGGATAAACGATGATAAGTGTCAACAGGAGCGCCGCCGGCATCAGCAGCAGCACGGCCAGAGTGCCCTCGCTTGGATCGAGGAATCGCGTCCACCACTTCGTGCCGCTCTCGTTGCGTGTGGTCACTAGGGTCGTTTCGCTGGCCATTGCCATCGTCACCATCCTGCCCGGTTGCACAGTTGAGGTGACGGACGCACACAGGCGTCCGTCAGATAGATTTTATTGTTTGCTTTAACGCAGCACGCGACGCAGGCGGCCTTCCATCTGTGTGGCGCCTTCTTCAGGGGTCGACTGGCCGGCCAAGACGGCGTTGACGGTGGTGCGGATAATCTCGCTCACCTCGTTGTAGCGAGGCGTCACCGGCCGCGCCTTGGCGGTTTCCACTACCGGACGGGCGTTGGCGAACCAAGGCACAGCCTTGGTCACATCTGCATCCGTGTAGACTTCCGGAAATTGCGGAAGCAGTGCGGCATTGACCGCCATGAACTCCGAGATCTCGGGACTCGACAGATACTGCACGAACTTCTGCGCTTCGGTCTTGTTGTTGGAATAGGCGGACACACCCCATTCCCAGCCCCCCAGGCAGGAGGCCGGCTGGCCGCCCTGCACCGCCGGGAGCTTCACGACGCCGACCTTGTCCTTCACAACCGATTCGGCGCCCTGGAACTGGCCCCAGGCATAAGACCAGTTCACCGCAAACAAAACGTTGCCGGCCTGGAATTCCTTGCGGGTGTCGTCAGTGGCCACTTCGGCGATATTCTTCTTGGCAACGCCCTGATCGACGAAGTCCTTCCACAGCTTCAGCGACTTCACGGCAGCATCCTTGTCGAAGGAGAGCTTGCCATCGGAAACGAGCTGCTTACCCATGCTCCAGTAAGGCAGGAGGAAGGTGCAGACGGCACCTTCGATCG
Organism: Microvirga arvi; assembly: GCF_016892765.1. Lineage (GTDB taxonomy): Bacteria > Pseudomonadota > Alphaproteobacteria > Rhizobiales > Beijerinckiaceae > Microvirga > Microvirga arvi. The sequence goes on along the minus strand of NZ_JAFEMD010000014.1, from coordinate 78,220 downwards.
CCTTGCCCTGGAAGGAAAGCCCCTGGAGGTTCGGGTCCTTTTCGGCGTTGGCGACTTTCTTGGCGGCCGCCGCAAGCTCGTCCCAGGTCTGCGGCGGCTGGATGCCGTGCTTCTCGAGCAGGTCCTTGCGGTAGTAAAGGAACATGGCATCGGCGAAAGCCGGCAGCGCGACGACCTTGCCGTCGACCGTGTTGGCCTCGGCATAAGCCGGGAGATAGCGCTTCATTGAGTTGGCGGCATCGCTGCCAAGCACTTCGTTGAAGGGTACGGTCCAACCCGCCGCCGCATATTGTGCCGGGCGGATCACATCGAGGATCATGACGTCAAGCGAGGAATCCTTCGCGGTCATCACGGTGTTGAGATACTGCGCCTGCTGCTCTGAGGTGTTGCCGCCGGTCTCGATCGTCACCTTCACGTTCGCGTTCTTGGCCTCGTAAATGTCGAAGGCCTTGCGCCATACGTCAGGGCGGTGCTGGCTCGAGACGAAAACCTGCAGATTGGTCTGTGCCGTCGCGATGGATGACGACAGGGTCACGGCCGCACCCGCCAGAAGCAGTGTCATGGTTGTCTTCAGAGTCATCGTTTCCTCCGTGGAAGTTTGACAATGTCGGTTCCTTACCGGCATCCTTTGTTGACCTGCGCTTTTCAGACGAGGGCCTTTTCCGTTGCCGCATCGAACAGGTGGATTCGTGATGGATCGACACCGATGGAGAGAGTTTCGCCCGGGCTTGGCCGCATCTCCGGCGCGACACGTGCCGTCAGCATGGACGAGCCAAGAGCGAAGTGGATGAGCGTGTCGGAGCCTAGCGGCTCAACAACCTGCACTTGGCCTGACAGGGCATGGCCCTCGCCGGCCGGCATGAAGTGCTCAGGCCGGATTCCGACAATGACATCACGGCCCTCCAGGCCACCGGGTTTCAGGGCCAGGTGGCCTTGGAGCGGAATGCCGGCCCCACCATCGAACATCACCTGTCCGCCGCGGATCGTCCCCTTCGCGAAGTTCATCGCAGGCGAGCCGATGAAGCCGCCGACGAAAACGCTGGCTGGCGAGTTGTAGACCTCATCCGGCGTGCCGACTTGCTCGATCTCACCGCCCTTGAGGATCACGATCCGGTCGGCAAGGGTCATCGCCTCCACCTGATCATGGGTCACGTAGATGATGGTGGTGCCGATGGCCTGATGGAGGCGCTTGATCTCGGTGCGAACCTGGCCGCGCAGCTTGGCATCCAGGTTGGAGAGCGGTTCATCAAAGAGGAATACCTGGGGACGTCGCACGATGGCGCGCCCCATGGCCACGCGCTGGCGTTGACCGCCAGAGAGCTGGCTGGGTTTCCTCTCAAGAAGCTGAGTGATTCCGAGCATCTCGGACGCCTGGGTGATGCGCGGCTTGATCTCGGCAGACGGAATTCCGCGTACCTTCAGGCTGAACGCCATGTTCTCATAAACGGTCTTGTGCGGGTAGAGCGCGTAATCCTGGAACACCATGGCAATGTCGCGCTCACGGGGCGGCAACTTGTTCACCACCCTCTCGCCGATGCGGATCTCGCCGCCGCTGATGCTTTCGAGACCTGCAAGCATGCGCAGGGTCGTCGACTTGCCACAGCCCGATGGGCCCACCAGCACCACGAACTCACGGTCGGCAATTTCCAGGTTGATGCCCTTTACGATCCGAAGTGCACCGTAGTTCTTCTCAAGCTTGCGGAAGCTGACAGACGACATGCTCCCTCCCTGTTGCTTTGCAGCGCGCTCAAATCCGTCACGCCTGCGCAGATGCCCCTGCGACGAGTCCCAGGCTTTTGGCTCAGTAGGCTTATCATAGCGCTACGATAAGGCTTATGCAAGAAGCATCCAAGGGGATTTTCGAACAGGAAAATAAGCGATTTTGGAGTTCGGGAGGCGATATTTTCTTTGAATTGCGCCCCATAGCCGCTATACTGACGAGAATGATTTTATCGTAGCGCTACGAAAGAGGAGACTGATGGACGCGAGCAGTGACTTGCAGAATCGCGTACCTAGGAAGCGGCGCAAGATGCAGCGCGTGACCATGATGGATGTGGCCAAGCTCGCCCAGGTCTCCCCTTCCACTGTCTCGCTCTACCTTCGCAAGCCTGGCGCCGTTTCCCCTGCGGCAGGTCAGGAAATTGCTCGTGCCATCTCGACCCTGGGCTATGTTCCCAATCTCGTGGCGGGGGGGCTTGCGGCTGCGTCCTCGAAGGTGGTCAGCATCATTGTACCCTCGATCCGCAATGCCTTCTTCGCTGAGACCGTGTCGACCATCCAATCAGAATTGTCGGCAGAAGGCCTGCAGGTGATTCTCGGTCACAGCGAGTATGGCGAGGATCAGGAGGAGGCTCTGGTTCGGACTGCCCTGTCCTGGGCCCCGGCCGCCGTTGTCCTGACAGGACTGTCCCATAACGCCGAAACCCGAAAGCTTCTCCAAGCGAGCGGCGTGCCTGTCGTCGAGATGTGGGAGATTGGTGGGAAGCCGATCGACATGGCCGTGGGATTTTCACACCCGCAGGTCGGCGCATCTGCGGCCCGGCATCTCCTGTCGAAAGGGCGCCGAAGCCTAGCCTTTCTAGGGGCCCGCATGCAGGAAGATCATCGCGCGGCCAAGCGCGCAAGCGGTTTTGCCGAAGAGACGAAGCGCGCAGCAGAGCCGGCAACCTGTGAGATCATCAATCATCCCGGCGCAGCCACGGTCGAGGCGGGATCGCTCCTGTTGAACCGTGCCCTCCGCCAGATTCCGAATCTCGACGGCATCGTATGCTCGAATGATCTGATCGCCTTGGGAGCTCTCTTCGAGTGCCAGCGCCAGGGGGTTGCCGTGCCAGAGAGGGTCTCTTTGGTCGGCTTCGGGGACCTCGATTTCAGTGCCTCGTGCATTCCGTCCCTGACGACGATCCGCCCCTCCGGAGACCTGATCGGGCGAGAAGTCGCTCGCCTGATCCTCGCCAGCATCCATGGTGAACGCCCCGAAGGCACCTCGCTTGTCGTCGATACGGGCCATGTCCTGATCGAGCGGCGGAGCTCTTAATCAGGCCCTGCTTCTGATCAGGAATTGACGGTCCGGGCTCCAGACTTCATAGCCAGCAAAATGTCTGAAATGACCCTAGGTGAATACTTTCCAACGCCATCCAAATGTGATTGTCTGATCACATAAGAGACGCAGAAAGCGTACATAGGGAGGTATAACGAGCGTGGACGGCACTGTCTTGCCCGCGATCGATGTCGATCATCTTCAGGTGAGCTATGGCAGCCAGCAGGTGCTGCATGGCGTCAGTCTTTCGATCGCCTCCGGCGAATTCGTGGCCATTCTTGGCTCCTCCGGCTGCGGAAAAACAACCCTTCTTCGGACGATCGCCGGTTTCCAGAAAGCCTCCGGTGGCAGCATCCGCCTTTCCGGTCGCGATGTGGTGAATGTACCGCCCGAGAAGCGGGGCATGGCCATGATGTTCCAATCTTATGCTCTTTGGCCTCACATGACCGTTCTCGGCAATGTCGGTTACGGCTTGCGCCTCAGGGGCGTGCCAAGAGAAGAGATCCGGGCCCGAGTTGCCTCTGTCCTCAAAATGCTGAACCTGTCGGGCCTCGAAAACCGCAAGGTAACGGCTCTCTCGGGCGGCCAGCGTCAGCGCGTTGCCCTGGGACGGGCGCTGGCCATAGAGCCTCAGATACTTCTGCTCGACGAACCTCTTTCCAACCTCGACGCCAAGGTGCGGATCCAACTGCGCTCGGAAATCAAGTCGCTCCAGAACCAGCTCGGCTTCACCGCGCTCCATGTCACCCACGACCGGGAAGAGGCCATGACCATGGCGGACAGGATCGTCGTGATGGAAGCCGGACGGATCGCCCAGGTCGGGACGCCGAAGGAAGTTTACGACCAGCCAGCCTCTCCCTTCGTAGCCAGCTTCATGGGAGCTGAGAACACGATCAGCCTCGACGTTACGCCTGCCGGATCGGGTGTTCAGATCAGGGCAGACGATGGGAGCATGGCATCGTGCATCGACTCCGTTCCGATCGGAGCCGTCACAGCCTACTTCCGCGATGATGTGGCATCCCTCGAGGACCCTGCTGCCCGCATCGACGGATCCATCATTCTTCCCGGACGGATCACGCAGAGAACCTACCCGGGCGGATACTACAGGTACGTGGTTGCTATCGGCGACCGTCATTTTTCCGTGACAGACGACAGATACCACGAGCTTGACCGTCCGGTCGGCCTGCGCCTTCCGGTGGCTTCGCTACATCTGTTCCCCACTGAACAAACAAAGGGAGGACTTCATGCATAAAGGCTTGCTGGCTGCTGGTTTCGCAGCAGTTTTGATGACGAGCGCGGCGAGTGCGCAGACACTCAATGTTGCTACCGCCGGCGACCAGAACATGGTCGATTACATCAAGGACTATCTCGGTCCGATGTTCGAGAAGCAGCACCCAGGCGTGAAGGTCGTCGCTGTCGGGACGGGTCCGGGCGATGGCGGATCGCAGAAGATCTATGAGAAGCTCGAAGCCCAGAAGAGCGCCAACGCTCCGTCGGACTTCGATGTTGTCGTCGTGCACCAGAAGGCTGCCGGTACGATGGTACAGGGCAGCTTTCTCAAGAAATACCGTGACAGCCTTCCGACAGGGAAGTTGGTGAGCCGGGATACGGCCAACAACTCGCTCGGCGCCGACGTGTCGGGCTATGTCATGCCGATGTTCCACTCGCAGACTGCGCTGGCTTATAATCCGGACCTGATCAAAAACCCGCCGAACAGCTATGCGGAGCTGCGCGATTGGGCGAAGAAGAACCCGAAACAATTCGGCTATAATGGCATCAAGGGCGGTATGTCCGGTGTAGCCTTCGTCACGGGCTGGGTATCCGCGTTCGGCGGCGATGCGGCGAAGCTGGAGAAAGGCCCATACGATGCCGCTACCAAGGCCACCTGGGATAAAGCCTTGGCGGACTTGAAGGAATTCAACCAGAATGTCGTGATCACCCCCGGCAATGCCGGTACGCTCGACATGCTCAACCGTGGCGAGATTGCCATGGGTCCGGTATGGGTCGACATGTTCTATACCTGGAAGGCCGAAGGCAAGATTCCACCGAATATGCGGTTGAAGCTCGTATCGCCTGGGATGCCCGGTCAGCCTATGTATTATGCCATTCCCTCCAAGACACAGAACGAAAAGCTGGCGGCCGAGTTCATTGCATTGGCAACGAGCCCGGAGGTTCAAGCCGATGGCATCGTGAAGCGTTTCAACTGGTACCCAGGCATCGACGCCCAGAACCTTGAAGGCAAGCTCGATAAAGCCGCTTGGAATGCTCTCTTCGCCGATATCACGCCGGAAGCTCTCTCCTCAAACGGCAAGCCCTTCCCCATCAGTCCTTACTTCAATGACATTCTCGAAAGCTACGAGAAAAAGGTCGCGAACTAAGATCTGTCTCCGGGCGGTTATAGAGCATAGCCGCCCGGCTTTCTTTTGAAGCCGGCTCCCAACAAGAGCGATATGACATAGAATCATGGCGAGACCCTCTTTCTTTGGCCTTCTTCTTATTGCGCCGGCTCTGGCAATGATCGGAGCACTGTTCCTCTATCCTTTAGGCTATTCGTTGGCGACCGCCTTTACGGATCCGGGAAGCGGCTTTCTCTCGCTCGTTCATTTTGAGAAAGCTTATGAGCTCTATTCGACCGATATTGCCTTCACGCTCTTCATCGTCATCGTATCCACGCTGCTGACCGCCCTGATCTCGATCATCATCGCAGGAATCCTGACGCTCAGCGAAACACCATGGCTGGTGACCGCACTCCGCAATCTCTATCGCTGGCCCCTCTTCATCCCATTCATCGTCGCAGCTCAATGCATGCGTACATTCCTAGCCAAGAACGGCCTCATGAATAATTCCCTCGTGGGACTTGGGCTCATGGAGCCACTCCAGGCCACAAGCTTTCTCGACTGGCGCGGTATCATCATCACCTTCGTCTGGAAGCAGGTGCCTTTCGTAACGCTGATGTTGGCAGGTGCCATGGCATCCATTGATCGCGCCACGATCGAAGCCGGACGCAATCTTGGTGCCTCACGGCTGCGGGTCCTGATCGAATTGGTCCTGCCACAAGTGGCTCAGACACTGCTCGTCGGCCTTGTGCTGTCCTTCGTGACAATGCTCTCAGTATTGTCGGTTCCCATGATGGTCGCAGGATCCCAGCCGACGATGCTCACCGTGGACATGGCATTCCGCATCAACTCATACGGCGATTACGGCACGGCCAATGCACTCGGCGTAATTTCCTATCTGATTGCCGGTACGGTTGCCTGGATCTATCTCCGTCACAACATGAAGCGTGAGGCGCAGGCATGACTGCGCCAATGTGGTCCTCTCCAACGCGTGTCAACGCATTGCCCACTCTGTCGCCTGGGCAGGCTCCTTCGGTGCTCAGATTGCGATCCTGGTCGCTCGGCTCGACCATCCTCAAAATCATCGGGCTAGCAATCTTTGCTTTCCTGCTGTTCGGGCCCTTGGCCAATCTCGTCCTGTGGTCAGTGGCAGAGAGGTGGTACACACCGTATAAACTGCCGGTGACCTATGGCATGCGCTATTGGGAGACCGTGTTCCGTCCAACCGGTGACGCCATGGCGTCGCTGCTGACGAGCGTCAGCATTGCATGCCTGACGGTGATGGTCGCTCTTGTGGTCTCGGTGCCTGCAGGTTACGCCTTGGCGAGGCTCAAGCTGCCCTGGCGCACGGCTTTGATGATCCTTTTCCTGCTGCCGCAGGCATTCCCATCTGTGGCGATTTACATCAACGTGGCGCGCGTATTCTATGGGCTTGGTCTCACCGGAACGATTACGGGGGTCGTGCTTGTGCACGCTGCGCACGGCCTCGTCTACTCGGTCTGGATTGCAGCTGCAGCTTTTGCAGCAGTCGATAAGGACCTCGAACTGGCAGCCCGCAACATCGGCGCGTCGCCTCTGCGTACCTTCTTCACGATAACCCTGCCGCTAGCCTCGCCGGGCATTATGGCAAGCGCCATCTTCGTCTTCCTTGAGTCCCTGGACGAGTTCACCGGCACATTCTTCGTCGGCGTGCCGCAGGTCACAACCCTACCGCTGCTGCTCTACAACGCCAGCATGGGAGGCAACTACCAGATTGCCTCAATTACAGCTCTGATCCTGCTCGTTCCTTCGGTGCTGTTCATGCTCGTGATCGAACGCTTCCTCAAGGCCGACGTATTAAGCAAGGTCGGTCAGTGAGTATGGCGGACATGCTCAGGATCATTACCTGGAACATCCAATGGGGCTTAGGCATCGACGGCAGGGTCGATCTCGGGCGGCTGATAAGGGAAGCCCGCAATCTTGCCGATTTCGACATGCTTTGCCTGCAGGAGGTCTCGGCTAACTTCTCGAACCTTGAAGGCAACGACGGAGCGGACCAATTCACCCGGATTGCAGCCATGCTCCCGGGTTTCGCAGCGTTTGAAGGTGTTGCTCTCGACATCCCTGACGGTGCAGGAGGCCGCCGACGGTTCGGAAACATGATCCTGTCGCGCCTGCCTGTGGCGCAGGTCTTGCGTCACACATTGCCATGGGAGGCTGCTCCAACCCGGAACATGCCCCGGCTTCTCCTGGAAGCCACAGTAGAAACCCTGGCGGGTCCGCTGCGCGTCATGACAACTCACCTGGAATACTCATCCGACAAGCTGAGACGTGCGCAGGTGGAAGGCATTCGCAACGTCCACCGCACGGCCCATGACCGGGCCGACACCCTTCGGGAAAACGGCCCTGGCACCTATGAGTTGCTCCCGACGGCATCGTCCGCAATCCTGACCGGCGACTTCAACATGAAGGCCAGAGATCCAACCAAGATGCGTTTGTCCGACCCTTTCGAGTCTGGCGCGCCGGCTCTTGTTGACGCATGGGAAGCTGTGAATGGCGACAGCGACCATCCTCCATCTTTTTGCCTCTACGATCAGAGGAACGGGCAACCCCATTGCTGCGACTTCATGTTCGTCACCGAGGATCTTGCACCGAGGATCCGCCGGATCGTCTATGACCAGGCCTCCCAAGCCTCCGATCACCAGCCCGTGCTGTTGGAGCTCGACCTAGGCTGACATCGCCGGTCTCCAAAGGCGAGACGAGAACGCAACCATATGGTTGCGAGCTCTAATTTTTGGGCGCCGTCGTTCCGGCATTGGCGGCAGGAGCTTCGGCGGGGTTGCCGGGATTGCTCATCTGGCGACCGCGGACTTCCTCTGCCTGCTTCTGAAGCTCCTCCTGGATCTTTTTCTGCTGATCGGCCAGCACTTGGGGATCGATGGGCGGCCCGTCGAAGGCTTTGCCAAAACCGGTTGTCGGCACCATGAAGGTAACCTCCTTCCCCGCTTGATTTTGGGCGCTCACACTTAGGATAGAACCCTTTTTGAGGGCAGCCACGAAGTCATCTTTCACCAAAGCCTCGGCGAAGCAGCCGTGAGGGACACACGTGGCGTAACGGCCTGAGGCCGGCTGGCTCTTGTCCACCGTAATCCGAATGCCAGGGGGCACAAGGAGGCCAAGCGGCATCATGATCCGCATCGTTTTCTGTGCCCCCTTCCCCTTCGCGTCGTAAAGGGCCACTGCAACGATCCTTTGTCCCTTGTCGGTAACGAAGTCGCGCGTGGTATAGCAGGTCTGATCCTTGGCATTCTGATCTGGCCCACAAACCTTGGTCCATTCCGGTTGGAACGGTGCCGCCTTAAGCTCGACAACAACCGTGGCGGGAGTTTGAGGCTGGGCCTTTTGGTCTTTAGGCGCAGGCTGCTTCGGCTTTGCGGTCGAACCCGAAGCTTGAGCTAAACAGGGCAAGGGACTGAGCGCCAGTACCGTAGCTATAGCTGAACCTGCAAGACGGGAGGTCAATGGCATCTCAGGTGGGCTCCTCTGGATCAAGCCTGCTCTCATAGGGTTCTTGCCCTATCAAAAGGCTCTAAAGGGTCAAGCCATCTCTTAATTCAGCGAAGATGGGCAAGAATATGAGCATAGGCATCTGAGGGAGCACTAAAAGCTTTGCAGAGCCTAAAGCTCGGGAGGCACGGTTATGGAGGCCAGATGGGTTTGGGATGCGAGCCGGATGGGTGCATTGACCGCTCCATAACCCCGGTAGCGGCGCCGCTCCACAATCTCGAAGAAGAAACCGCCTTCCAGGGTCTTCGTATAGGCTTGGAAATACTCGGCCTCGCCTTCTCGATCGTACAAAACGTTGTTGGCACGAAGCCGCTCGACATCATCGGCGGAGAGGTCAGTTCTGACTTCGAGATCATCATAATAGTTCTCGGGGATGGGCAGGAGATCGACCCCGTGTTCTTTCAGGCTTTGCACGGTCGCCAGGATGTCGCTCGTGGCCAGCGCTATGTGCTGGACTCCCGAACCGAAAAGCTCGTTCAGAAAGCGCGAGGACAGGGTGCGCTGGCTCTGGGATGCATTGAGGATCAGCCGTAGCGACCCGTCATGGGTCTCGATGGCTTGGCTCTGAACCACACCTCCTGGGTCGATTACGGTCTGAACCGGAGTCTTCCGCACTTCGAGGAGCGAGCCGTAGAAAAGGAGCCACGTCAGCATCTCCTCGTAATGCATAGACTGAGAGATGTGATCGACTGTGACCAGTCCCGCTCCGGCGAAATCGCTCACTTCGGTGGGTTCGAAATCAACGTCCCAGAGCCGGTCGAGTCCGGTCTTATGGTCCACGAAATACAGAAGACTGCCGCCAAGGCCACGAACCGCCGGGATGTTCAACTCGCCGGGCCCAACCGGCTGCTGAAAAGGTTGGTCCAAGAGCGTGGTGGCACGTTCGACGGTTTCCGGTGCGTCATTGACCCGGAGAGCCAGGGCGCAGACCGAGGTGCCGTGCGTGATGTTGAAGGAATGGGCGAAACCCTCCTTGTCTGCATTCACGACAATGTTGATATCTCCCTGGCGCCAGCGGTTTACAGCCTTGGAGCGATGGTGTCCGGCCTTCTGGAACCCGAGCCCGCTCAAGGTTCGTTCAAACCCGACCACACTGCGCTCATCCACGGCGAATTCGACAAATTCTACGCCGGAGCAGACAGCTTTGGGTGGCAGTTCCGCAAGTTCAGGCAGAACCACTCCTGTCCGGCGGAGCTCGTCGAGCATAACGATGAGCGAGCGATGCCCGTCGATGGCGACGCTGCGTGCGGAACCGGCCCTAAAGCGGTCGTTGAAGATCTCCAGGGAGAGTAGGCTGTCGAAACCTGTTGCGCCGAGCGCATTCATGAACTCTCCAATGGGCAGATCTCCCTGCCCCGGGAAGCAGCGGTAATGCCGGCTCCAGGATAGGTAGTCCATGTCGAGCCTCGGCGCATCGGCCATCTGCACGAGAAATATCTTGTCCGATGGAATGGAGCGGATCGCAGATAGATCCGTCCCGCGCGCCAGCACATGGAAGGAATCGAGCACGAGGCCCACGGCCGGATGGTTGGCGCGCCTCACAACCTCCCAGGAATCGCGGTAATCGTGGATGTGACGCCCCCACGAGAGGGCCTCGAAGGCCACGCGCATGCCGCGCTTGGCAGCCCGCTCGCCGAGTTCGTGGAAGTCAGCCGCCGCTCGTTCGATCCCGCCCAGCGAGTCTGGCGAGACGTTGCTGCACACCATCAGGAGATCGCAGCCGAGTTCCTCCATGACGTCGAACTTGCGTTCAGCCCGGGCAAAAACCTTCGACCGTTGCGGTTCGGGCATGCCTTCGAAGTCGCGGAACGGCTGAAAGGTGACTGTCTCGAGCCCAAGGCCCTCAATCATGCGCCGAGCATCGGCCGGCGTGCCGTTGAAGGACAAGAGGTCGTTCTCAAAGATCTCCACGCCCTTGAATTGGGCAGCCGCAATGGCCTCGATCTTCTCGGTCAGGGTGCCGCTCAGGCAGACGGTGGCAATGGCGGTGCGCATGCTTGTCGATCCATTTAATCTTATATGCAGGAGCGTGTTGTCGTACCGGCCTGCTCCTTTATTCTTCAGCTGATCGTTCCCGTAGCGAGCGCATGCTCGACGCCACCGGCGACATGGCGTGTAAGCACTTCGCAGGCACGTGCCGCGTCCCGCTTCAGGGCATATTCCATAAGGAGTGCATGTTCCTTGGCAGCAATGTCACCGCGATAGCTCAGTGCGATCATTTGGTAACGCAGGTACTTGTCGAAGACGGCAGCATGGTTGTCGATCAGCATCTTCGATCCGCAGGCGGAGATCAGCGCTTGGTGGAACTGCCAATCGTACCGCTTCCACTCCTCTGTATGGGCTCTGTCGCCTTGGGCCATCCGCGCCTCCATACGAGCGAGTCGGTGGTGTGCAGCAACGACGCGGCCCTCCCATTCCATGTCGCCTGCCCGGAAGGACTGCTCCAGCGCGCGGCATTCGAGAAGCTGTCGGAGTGCTGCGATCTCCCTTAAATTCGCGATCGAGACAGGCGTCACCTCGAAGCCTTTCTGTCCCTCGGCGACTACGAGCCGCTCGGAATGCAGGCGGTTCAGGATTTCCCTCAGCGTGCTGACGCTGACACCGTAATCGGCCTTCAATCTCTCGAGCTTCAGCTTCTTGCCAGGAGGCAGGCGGCCGAACACGATATCGGACCGGATCTTCTGGTAGGCGCTTTCACCGATCATGTTGGGCTGAGAGATCATCAGAAGTTGGTCGCTCATGCCAGCGCTCCGCTCTTCAGCGTATAGGCCACGCATCCATTCACATGCCGTGTGAGAACATCACAAGCTTTACCGGCATTACGCGTCAGGGCGCAGTCCAACAGTTCCCTATGCTCTTCAGCGGCGATCTCTCCGCGAAACACCACGGCTACCATCTGATAACGGAGATACTGGTCGAACACACCGCCATAGAGATCGAGCAGGGTCTGGGAGCCGCACGCTTCGATCAGGGATTGGTGGAACTCACGGTCATAGCGTTTCCAAAGCTCAGTGCCCTCCTGATCTCCGGCCAGCATCCGCCGTTCCATGAAGGCGAGCTTGTGATGCGCGGCTACGACGCGGCTTTCCCATTCCAGATCGCCGGCTGCAAAGGCCAGGGGCAGCGCGTAGGTCTCCAGGAGCAGCCGCATTGCCGCGACATCCTCGAAACCCTCAGGTGATACGGGGGCGACCCTAAACCCGCGCTGTCCCTCGGCGATGACGAGGCTCTCCGATGAGAGGCGGCTCAGGATCTCCCGGAGGGTACTCACGCTCGCGCCGTAGTGGCTCGCTAGCCGGTCCAGACGAAGCCGCAGCCCTGGAGCCAGACGGCCGAATATGATGTCAGCCCGAATCCGGTCATAGGCGCGGTCGGCAATGGATGTCGCCATCAATTCGATGCTCATCCCGTCACCGCCCTGTCTTGAGCCAATATCATGCGGGCCTCCCTGACCCAGTTCCTTTCAAAGGATCTTGATTCATATGTTAAAATTCAAAATATCAGATGATCTGTAAAATGCCTATTGATTTTGCGAACCTCGGAAGAGATAGTGTCACGGAGACGCAGGCTAATGCGCGGCAACTTGAAGGAGAGGAAACCATGGGATTTGACATCAGTAGGCGTGCCTTGATGGCTGCAGGTGCGGCCCTTGTGACATGGGGCATGGCTGGACCGGCCGCCGCACAAGCACCCACAAACCTGAGATTTTCCGCCGTGTTCTCGGAGCAGGATATCCGAGCCAACATGATGAAGCAGTTCGGGGAGGCGGTGAAGGCGCAAGGCTTCAACCTTCAGCCCTATTACGGCGGCACCCTGTTCAAGCAGGGCACCGAGCTTGTCGCCATGCAGCGCGGCAATCTCGAGATGGGCAACATCGCACCGCAGGACATCTCGAACCAGATTCCGGAATGGTCCATCGTCACCTCCGCCTATCTGTTCCGCGATGCCGACCATCTGAAGAAGGTGTTCGCCAGTGACGTCGGCCAGCAGCTGAAGAAGATGGCTTCCGACAAGCTCGGCATCCATATCCTTGGACCCACCTATTTCGGCGCCCGGCATGTGGGCCTCAAGCCGAACAAGAAGATCAGCAAGCCTGAGGATCTCGCCGGCATCAAGCTGCGCATGCCCGGCGGCGATGCCTGGCAGTTCCTCGGCCAGTCTTTGGGGGCGAATCCGACCCCGATGGCCTATGCCGAGGTCTATACCGGGCTGCAGACCGGTGCCATCGACGGGCAGGACAACCCGCTGCCGAACGTACAGAACATGAAGTTCTATGAGGTGATGTCGCAGATCGCCCTCACCTCCCACCTCGTGGGTTTTGACGTTCTGGCCGTGTCCAACAAAGTCTGGGATTCCTTGTCGCCGGAGAAGAAAGCAGCTTTCCAGGCGGCCGCCGACAAAGCGATCGAGTGGAGCACGCAGGAGCACCTTAAGCAGGAGGCACAGCTCGCGACCTTCTTCAAGGAGAAGGGCCTCGAGGTCTACACGCCCGACCTGAAGGCCTTCCGCGAATTCGCGCAGAAGAAGTATCTGGCGTCCGACTTGGCAAAGAGCTGGCCGGCCGGCATGGTCGACAAGATCAACGCGATGTAAGGCTAACTTGCAGCCGCCAGAGCATCGCGCTCTGGCGGCTGCCCTTTCAAATCCGCCCAGCGCCTTCTTACGAAGGGAACAGCTCTCATGACTTCATCATCGCGGGCGCTCGGCTCGTGGCTTGCAAAGCGCGCGGAGAACATCGCCGCCGCCATGCTGGCCGCGATGTTCGCAGCCTTCCTCCTGCAGATTGCCTTCCGGTATCTTCTGGGGCTTCCCATCGGATGGACGCACGAGATTAGCGTCGTCCTCTGGCTCTGGCTTGTCCTGTGGGGTGCAGCCTTCGTCGTGAGCGAGCGTGAGGAAATCCGCTTCGACATCATCTACGGCGCCGTCGGCCCTGGACCTCGGCGTGTGATGGCGCTCATCAGTGCAATTGTGTTGATCGTGCTTTACACCATCTCTCTTCCGGCGATCGTCGACTACGTCACCTTCATGAAGGTGGAGAGGACAAGTTACCTCAAGATCCGGTTCGACTGGCTATTCTCGATCTATATCGTCTTCGCCGTCGCCACCATCATTCGCTACATCTGGCTCGCTTGGCAGGCCATGCGGGGCGTGGCGCCGGAGGAATTCGATCCCACCAAAGCGAGCTCCGGCGTATGAACCTGACCAGCCCCTTCTCGATCTCGCTCGTCGCGATCACTGCCCTCGCCTTTCTTGGACTGCCGATCGGCCATGCGATGATCGCCGGCTCGATCCTGTACCTGTTCCTGGCGGGACTGGACATGGGAACGGCCGCCGAGCAGCTCCTCAATGGAATGTATTCCAACTACGTCATCCTGTCGGTGCCGTTGTTCATTCTCGCCGCCGAGTTCATGAATATCGGCAGCATGACGGACCGTCTCATGGCGTTCTGCAATGCGCTGGTCGGCCGCTTCCGCGGTGGCCTCGCTCAGGTCAACATTCTGCAGAGCATCATCTTCGCCGGCATGTCCGGCTCGGCCATCGCTGACGCTGCCGGCACGGGACGCATGATGCAGGTCATGATGACCCGCGACGGACGGTATACGGGAAGCTATGCGGCGGCCCTCACGGCGGTCTCCTCCGTAATCGGACCGATCATCCCACCATCCATTCCGATGGTGCTGTATGCCCTCGTCTCCGACGCGTCGATTGGCTTTCTCTTCCTCGGCGGCGTCGTTCCGGGCCTTCTGATGGCCTTGAGCCAGATGATCATCGTTGCGACGACCGCTCGCCGGAAGAACTTCCCCGTCGAGAAGCCGGTCCCCTTGCGAAAAATCCCGAGGATCACCTGGGAGGCCTTCCCCTCTCTCATGATGCCTGTTGTCCTGCTCGGCGGCATCTACAGCGGGGTGATGACTCCCACGGAAGCTGCAGCCGTCGCGGCCGGTTACGCGCTTCTCATATCGGCAGGGCTTTATCGCAGCGTAAGCTGGCGCGACTTCTACAATGCCCTCGCCGTCAGCGCGAGGACGACTTCCTCGATCGGTATGCTGATCGCGGGTGCCCTCGTATTCAACTATGTCATCACCGTCGAGAATATTCCGGAAGGCGTGAAGGCACTGCTCGCCGGATGGGACCTCTCGCCGAACGGTTTTCTGATCTTCGTCAATATCCTGCTGTTGTTGCTCGGCTGTGTGCTGGAAGGAACGGCGATCCTGCTGATCGTGGTGCCGGTCTTTATCCCGACGGCCCAGGCTCTCGGCATCGACCTCGTACATTTCGGGGTTGTGGTCGTCGTCAACATCATGATCGGGCTGATCACGCCGCCCTACGGTTTGCTCCTGTTCATCATGGCGAACATCTCCGGGGAGCCGCTGCGCGACATCGTCCGCGACACGCTGCCTTTCCTCTTCGCCATGATCGTCGCACTCGCGATCATGACCTTCGTGCCCGAAACCGTGCTCTGGCTGCCGCGCCTCTTTGGCTACCAGGGATAAGCCTGCTCCGATTTTTAGAGACAGATACCGATGAGCAAGCCGATCTACATTCTCAACGGGCCTAACCTGAACCGCCTCGGCACCCGCGAGCCGGAGATTTACGGCCGGACGACCCTGGCTGAGGTCGAGGCGATGTGCCGGGAGGCCGCATCCGGCCATACCATTGTCTTCCGCCAGTCGAATCGGGAATACGAAATCATCGAGTGGGTGCATGAGGCGATCGATGAGGGAAGCGGGATCATCATCAATCCGGCCGCCTTCACGTTCACTTCCATGGCGATCATGGATGCTCTGAAGATGTTTCCAGGCCCCATGATCGAGTTGCACATCTCGAATATCCACCGGCGCGAGCAGATCTACCACAAATCCTATGTCTCACCGATAGCGACTGCCGTCATCGCAGGCCTTGGAACCAAGGGCTACCCGATTGCGGTGCAGGCTATTCTCGATATGATCAGCCAATCGCCCGCAAGGGCCTGAACCCTATGATGAACAATACATCCACGCCCCTGTCCCAGGCGGATGAAGCTTCGAGAGTATCGACCTACCCTTCCGTTCTCGTCGGGCTGGTCGGCACTGGCATTCAGGCGTCACGAACACCAAGGCTGCATGAGCGGGAAGGAGCTGAGCAGGGTCTTCGCTACATCTACAAGCTGATCGATCTGGAGACTCTCGGTCTCGATGCAGACGCTCTGCCCGGGATTCTCGATGCGGCTCAGCGATTCGGTTTCGCAGGGCTCAACATCACCCATCCCTGCAAGCAGGCTGTGATTCCCCTGCTCGACGAACTGTCACCTGATGCGGCCGCGCTTGGAGCCGTCAATACCGTCGTGCTTAAGGATGACCGGCGCGTCGGGCACAACACGGATTGGTGGGGCTTTGCCGAAAGCTTCCGGCGCGAACTGTCTGATGTTCAAATCGACCGCGTAGTCCAGTTCGGCGCCGGTGGCGCAGGCGCTGCCGTGGCTCACGCGCTGCTGACCCTTGGGGCGGGCGAGGTCACGATCATAGACACGGACGAAGCGCGCGCCCGAAACCTGGCAAGCGCCCTGTGCGAGCGCTTTGGCAAGCACCGCGCCCTGGGCGGTTCTGTCCTGGCCGATGCCATGGCTGCTGCCGATGGGATAGTCAACACGACTCCCCTCGGCATGGCGAAATACCCCGGCATGGCTGTTCCTGCCAATCTTCTTCATCCCAACCTGTGGGTCTCCGATATCGTCTATTTCCCTCTGGAAACCGAATTGCTGCGTCAGGCACGGGCGCGAGGATGCCGCACCATGTCCGGCGGCGGCATGGCCGTTTTTCAGGCTGTGGGGGCGTTCGGGCTCTTTACGGGGCTGGAGCCGGACGCCGAGCGCATGCTTCGCCACTTCGGCGAAATGTAGAATTCAACTGATCAAACCGCCCGCTGCTCGGCAGCATGTAGGCCTGGGCACAGAGGTCAATCGAGTGCGAAGCCAGATGCACCTACTTCACCGCTCTGCCGCAACAAAGTCCTCTCGCATCGGCGTGAAGACATCAAGAAGAACTCCGGCTTCGACCGCGACCGCACCATGGACCGCGTTTGATGGGACGAGGAAACTGTCTCCGCTCTTAAGGCGCTCGGTACGGCCGGCTATCGTGATATCGAACACACCCTCCTCTACCAAACTGCATTGGATATGCGGGTGCGAATGTGCAACGCCGATGGCTCCAGCCTCGAAGGCGACCCGCACCATCATCACCTGGGGATTATAAGTCAGGATTTTCCGGCGAATACCTTCGCCTGCAGTTTCCCATTCAGTGTCGGCATCGAATGCGAAAGGTTGATTCATACGGTTCATGGATTCTCCAAAGTCTCTTCAGCGTGCCAGCCATCCACCATCCACCGGCAATACAACTCCATGGATGTAATCCGCTGCAGACGATGCCAGAAACACGGCGGCACCGCCAAGATCCTCGGGCTCGCCCCAGCGCCCAGCCGGAATACGCCCTAGGATCTCGCTGCTCCGCTTCGGATCGTTGCGAAGGGCCTCGGTGTTGTTAGTCACGAAATATCCCGGCGCAATGGCATTCACATTGATGCCTTTGGACGCCCATTCGCAGGCGAGGAGGCGGGTCAGGCCGGCAAGCCCACTCTTGCTTGCGGTGTAGGACGGGATGCGGATGCCTCCCTGGAAGGATAGGAGCGAGGCGATATTGATGATCTTGCCGCCCCGCTCGTCTGCCAGCATGGTCCGCGCTACCGCCTGAGACAGAAAGAAGGTGGACTTGAGATTGACGTCCATCACGTCGTCCCAATCCTTCTCCGTGAACTCGATGGCATCGGCACGCCGGATGATGCCCGCGTTGTTGACGAGGATATCGATCCGGCCGCTGACGGAGACAGCATCAGTGACGATGCGTTCGATCGGTTCAAGCGTCGCCAGGTCGGCCCGAACACTATGGAAAGTGGCGCCAGCCTCGCGGCAAAGGCGCCCGGTCTCGTCCATAGCGGAGCGCCCGACGGCGACGATTGCAGCCCCCGCTTGAGCAAGAGCAACAGCAATCCCCTGACCGAGACCGGTATTGGCTCCGGTCACGACAGCGGTCTTGCCGGTCAGATCGAAAGAGAATGTCATCGCGCCTTCCTCAACGCAGCGCATCCATGGGCACCATGTCCATGTCAGTGAAGTCCTGGTTGTCGCCACCCATAGCCCAGACGAAGGTGTAGTTGCTGGTGCCCACCCCTGAATGGATCGACCAGCCGGGCGACAGGATTGCCTGCTCGTTGGCAACGACGAGATGCTTCGTCTCGTCGGGTTCGCCCATGAAGTGGAACACGCGGGTGTCGGGCTGCATGTCGAAATAGACATAGACCTCGGAGCGGCGATCGTGCAGGTGAGCTGGCATGGTGTTCCACATGCTGCCCGGCTTGAGCTGCGTCATTCCAAGCACGAGCTGGGCGGAGCGGCACACCTCCGGGTGGATCATCTGGAAGATCGTGCGGACGTTTCCATTGGCGGCATCGCCCAAATCCACCCGGCGGGCCCGGTCGAGGCCGATCTTCACGGTCTCGAAGCGCGCATGGGCCGGTGTACTGACGAAATAGAACTTGGCTGGATTGGACGCATCCACACTCTCGAAGCGGATATCCCTAGTCCCCATGGCAATGTAGAGCGCATCGCGGGGGCCGAGGTCATGGATGGTTGCGTCCGTGTGGACACGCCCTGCACCACCAAGATTCACTACACCGAGTTCACGGCGATCGAGGAAGTTGGGGGAGCCGATCTGCTTGTGGGATTCCAGCGTGAGCGCGCCGTCGACCGGCGTCGCGCCCCCGACCACAAGCCGGTCGATATGGCTGTAAGTCAGCTTAATCTCACCCGGGACGAAGAGCGTCTCGATCAGGAAGTGCCGGCGCAGTTCGGCTGAACTGAAATGACGGACGGCCTCGGGATGGCATACCTGCCGAACTTCGATGGTCATCATTGCCTCTTTGTTTGAATGGATCAGCGGAACAGAGCCGGAAGCCAGAGCGACAGGCCGGGGATGTAGGTGACGAGGAACAGCACGAGGACGCTGGCACCAAGGAATGGCCAGATGGTCTTCATGGCTTCCCCAATGGTGATCTTTCCGACCGCGCAGCCGACGAAGAGAACAGACCCGACCGGTGGCGTGTTGAGCCCGATACCAGCATTCAGGATCAGGATCACCCCGAAATGCACCGGATCGATGCCAAAGGCCTTAATCACCGGCAGAAAGATCGGCGTGCAGATGATGATCATTGGCGCCATGTCCATGAAGGTGCCGAGCACCAGCAGGATGACGTTGATGAGGAGCAGGACAATGATTGGATTATCCGATACGGTCTTCATCAGCGCAATGGTCGCCTGCGGTACCTGCAGAAAGGCCATGAGCCAACCGAAGGCGCTGGCCGTCCCGATGACGAGGAGCACCATCGCGGTGGTGCGCACAGCGCCAAGCGTCGCCTCAACAAAGTTCTCCCAGTTCATCTCGCGATAGACGAAGAGAGTGACAAGCAGTGCATAGACCACCGCGATGCACGAACTCTCCGTCGCCGTGAACACGCCGGAGCGCACGCCACCGAAGATGATGAAGATCAGCAGGATGCCCGGCACAGCCGAAACGAAGAAATAAGCCAGCATCCGAAAACCGGGAAATGGGTCGGCAGGATATCCCCGACGGACGGCGACCACGTAGGCCGTGATCATCAGGGCCGCTGCCAGCAGAAACCCGGGAACGACGCCTGCGGTAAAGAGGTCGGCCACGGAGATCGTACCACCCGCAGCAATCGAGTAGATGATCATGTTATGGGAGGGGGGGATCAGGAGCGCAATGATTGCGGCGTTCACCGTGACATTGACGCTGTAGTCCTTGGCATAACCGCGCTTCTCCATCTGCGGGATCATGATGCCGCCAATCGCCGAAGCGTCTGCGATGGCCGATCCGGAGATGCCGCCGAAGAGAGTCGACGCCACCACGTTGACCTGCCCGAGCCCGCCGCGCAGATGGCCGACAAGGCCGGCGGCAAGACGGATCAGCCGGTCCGCGATGCCGCCTCGCATCATGAGATCGCCGGCATAGATGAAGAACGGAATCGCCATCATGGCGAAGGCGTTCATGCCGGAATTGATCTGCTGGAAAACCACTACGGGCGGCAATTCCATGTAGAGGATGGTCGCGAGCGAAGCGATGCCGAGGCAGAACGCCACCGGCGTGCCGATGAGAAGCAGCAGCGTGAAGACGCCGAACAGAACCCACATCTCCATGGCGTCAATCCTTCACGGCAACAAGATGAGGCTCGTCCACGCGCACAAGAGGCACGTCCTCTCCCAGGGAGAGCAGGCGAACGAATTTTTCCAATGAGAAAAGGGCGATCAGCGCGCCGCCGACCGCGAGTGGGACATAGTCCAAGCCTTGCGGGATCGGCAGTCCGGGCATGGCCGCAGACCAGGTTTCCACGGCAAGCTCAGTGCCGTACCAAGCCATGGCCGCACCGAAGACCGTCACAAGCACCTCGGTAACGCCGAGCATCAAGCGCCGCAGGCCTTGAGGAGCATAGTGGAGACCAATCTCAAAGCCGAGATGATTGCCGTCGCGCACCCCGACGGCAGAGCCGAGCAGGATGAACCAACTCATCAGCAGGAGCGAGGCCGGTTCCGTCCAACTCGGCGACTGATTCAGCACATACCGCCCGAACACCTGCCAGCCGACGAAGGCTGTCATCAGAATGAGGCCGACCCCGGAAATCCAAAGCGCTGCCTGATTGATGGCAGCTAGGATTCGGGATAGCCCTGCAAGATACTCGCGCATCGAACATACTCTCCAGCAGGAAAGAGGGCCGGCCGATGCCGGCCCAGGTTGGTTCGGGAGGATCGAACTCAGTTCATAGCCTGGATGCGGGAGACGAGATCCTTCACCTTTGCATCCTTGGCATACTTCTCGTAGACCGGCTTCATGGCGTCGATGAAGGGCTGCTTGTCGACATTGTTGATCTGGCTGCCGCTCGCCCGGATCTTCTTCTCGGCCTCTTTCTCGCGCGCCTCCCAGAGTTCGCGCATCTTGACGACCGATTCCTTGGCGGTTTCGCGCACTGCCTTCTGGTCTTCCGGTGAGAGCTTGTCGAAGCTCTTCTTCGACATCACCAGCACTTCCGGCGACATGGAATGCTCCGTCAGCGAGTAGTGCTTCGCGACCTCGAAGTGGCGGAAGGAGTCGTAGCTCGGCCAATTGTTCTCGGCCCCGTCCACAACCCCCGTCTGGAGCGCCGAGTAGACCTCGCCCGGGGGCATCGGCGTGGCGTTGGCGCCCAGCGCATTGACCATGTCGAGGAAGAGATCGGACTGGATCACGCGCACCTTCATGCCCTTGAGATCCGCGGGAGAGTTGATGGAGCGCTTGGAGTTATAGAACGAGCGCGCACCCGAATCGTAGAAGGCCAGCGCCACCAGACCGTGAGGTTCGAACGCCTTCAGGATCTGTTCACCGACAGGGCCGTCCATAGTCTTGCGCATGTGATCGACAGTTCGGAAGATGAAGGGTAGCGACGGGACCAAGGTCTCAGGGATGAGGTTGTTAAACGGGCCCATGTTGATCCGGTTCAGGTCGATCACGCCGAAACGGGTCTGTTCGATAGTGTCCTTTTCCTGGCCGAGCTGGGCCGAGTGGAACACCTGCACCTTGTAGCGACCGTTGGTCTTCTTCTCGAGCTGGGAGCCGAAATACTTGACCGCCTCGACGGTCGGGTATCCGTCCGGGTGGATATCGGCGGAGCGAAGGGTGGTTTGAGCGCCCGCCGTGCCGCTCATGAAGGCCGCCCACAAGCCAAGGGTGGCGGCAGCAAAAGTTCTCTTGGTCAACATCATTTTCCTCCTTAGGCTTCCTCAATGCTCTGTTGTTCGCAACCAGACCTTCGGCCGGATTACCTCTCGTCTGGCAGGGGTCACCCCTGTTGGACGAGACCAGGCGTCGCTTGTCGCGACTTAACTGGTCGACGATTGTATGGTAGTATGCACTTATATATTAGGCAACTCGCCTAAAGGATGAAATCTGCTGTGACCACGACCTTTGCCGCCAGCCATGGCTCTGCAGCCCAACGGATCGAGAACGAGCTGCGCCGCCTGATCATTGCCCTTGAGCTCCCACCCGGCAGCCGCCTTTCCGAACAGGATATTGCTGAACGCCACGGCGTTTCCCGCCAACCTGTCAGGGAGGCCCTTATCGGCTTGGCCCGGACCCGGCTTGTTGAAATCCAGCCCCAGCGCGGGACCACGGTGGTTAAAATCTCAGTTCGGAAGATGATGGAGGCTCGTTTCGTTCGAGAGGCCATTGAGACAGCCGTCGTGCGTCGGGCCTGCGCGTCCTTTGACCAACAGAGCCGGGAGAGGATCAACGATCTGCTTGAGATGCAGGAGCAAGCCGCCCGGCGGGACGACCATGACGCCTTTCAGCGCTATGACGAGCTGTTCCACATTGCTCTGGCCGAGGGCGCCGGTTGCCCTCTCGCCTGGGAGGCTGTCCAAGACATCAAGGCCCACATGGACCGAGTGTGCCAGCTCACCCTCCCCAACCCGGAAGCCATGCTGCCCTTGATCGATCAGCACCGTGCCATCATCGCCGCCATCGACGCGCGCGACGAGGACGCAGCTGCGGAGGCCATGCGCCATCACCTGACCGAGATTCTGCGAACCCTCCCCCGGGTCGAAGCGGAGCACCCAGATTTATTCAGTGCTTGATCAAACCGCACCGTTAAGCCGCATTCAATGAAGGTGACCTATAAGCTCACCCAAATGAAACCGGTGTATAACCAGTCAACTGGCTCAGACCGAGCATCTTCTCGGGAACCATGAAACCGAACGTAACTGCAAACGGTGCACTCGATAAGAACCCCTCCCGTCATGGCCCCCGTGGCGCCCGCATCCAGATCCGCCATCCGCGTGATCGCCTCCTCGCCGTCCCACGGGCCCTCAATCGCCACGCCCCTCTTAATGGTTGTCAGGCGAGAACCACTCTTCTCAGACCAAATGTGTTGTTTCTGGAATAGATTTAACGAGCGACAGCATTCCTGCGCTCGAGTTCAACGAGCAGTCCACTGTGATCGAGATCACCCGCGTTATCGATGAGATCGCGGAAGAGTTCGGCTGTCAGCGATGTGTAAGGCACTGCATCCAAAGCCAGACACTCCGCTGCGTCCAGAGCATTGTCGAGATCCTTCAGGTGCGTGACCGAACGACCTTTGGTCACGAAGTTTCGGTCTACCATCCGCTGACCATGAAGCTCGAGGATCCGGCTCTCAGCAAAACCTCCTCGCAAAGCCTCCCTGACTTTTGCAGGATCCGCCCCTCCGCGCTGCGCGAGGAGAAGCGCCTCGGCGACCGCGCCGATCGTGACGCCGACAATGATCTGGTTTGCGAGTTTCGCAAGTTGCCCCGCTCCATGCGGACCGACGTGAACGGCGCGGCCCATAACGTCCAATATCGGCTTCACACGAGAGAACGCCTGCTCGTCTCCACCAGCCATGATGGCCAGCGTCCCCTGCTCTGCCCCGACAGTGCCACCTGAAACCGGCGCGTCGATGTGCTGAACGCCGCGTTCTGCCAAATGCTTAGCATGATCTTGAGCCTCAGCAGGCTTAATCGAACTCATGTCGACCAGGATACTGCCCGGCTGAAGGGCTTCCGCAACACCCTGTGCGAAGAGCACATCCGTGACGATGCTGCCATTCTCGAGCATGAGGATGACAACGTCTGCGCCAGCGGCAGCCTCAGAGTGTGTCTCGGCAACGTGGGCTCCAAACGGGATCAGCGCCTCGGCTTTCTCACGCGAGCGGTTCCAGACTGTCACGCGATAGCCCGCATCGAGCAGCCGTCGGGCCTGGCGCGATCCCATAAGACCAATGCCGAGAAATGTCACTGCGCCAAAACAGGACGCGGCCATCGAAGTCTCCTTACAATCACCTTGCGCGACGCAAGAAAGTGCTCACGCCACTGCAGAAGAAGCCTTTGGACGTATCAGTCGTCCGAAGGCAGTGGTCAGGACGGGTCCCAGAGCCAGCACAAGACCGATGATCATCAGTGTTGTGACGAGGCCGTTCGACCAGAAGATCGACAGGGAACCCCTGGACATGATCATGGATTGTCGGAATGCGTCCTCGGCTTTGTCGCCAAGCACCATGGCGAGCACGAGCGGCGCAATCGGGTAATCAAGCTTCTTGAACAGGTATCCCACGACGCCGAAAGCGAGGGCCAGCCAGAGATCGAAGGGACGCCCCGCAACGGTGTAGGCGCCGATGAAACACACGACCACAATCACTGGACCGATGATTGCAAAGGGAATGCGCAGGATCGAGGCAAAGAGCGGGATGGTGGCCAGCACCATGAGCACGGCGACAATGTTGCCGAGATACATGCTCGCGATCAGACCCCATACGAAATCGGGACGTTCGATGAAAAGCATCGGCCCCGGATTGAGGCCCCAGATCATCAGGCCGCCCATCATAACGGCTGCCGTCGCAGAGCCGGGAACGCCAAGGGCGAGCATCGGCAAGATGGCGCTGCTACCCGCAGCATGGTCTGCCGTCTCCGGAGCTACGACTCCTTCGGGCTCACCTAGCCCGAAGTTATCCTTCCGGCGCGAGAGGCGCTTGGCCAGTCCGTAGCTCATAAAGGAAGCCGCCGTCGGACCGCCGGGCGTGATGCCCATCCAGCAACCGATAGCGCTGCTGCGCAGGAGCGTTACCCAATAGCGTGGCAGGGTTTTGATGGTTTTGAGGACATCGCTCACCTTCACCCGAGCACTGATTCCGTTGAATCGAAGCCCCTCTTCCATGGTGAGCATGAGCTCTCCAATGCCGAATAGGCCGATAACGGCGATGAGGAAGCTGATGCCCGACAGAAGTTCGTTGAAGCCGTAGGTGAGGCGCAATCCGCCCGATACGGTATCCATCCCAACGGCCGCAAAGGCAAAGCCGAGACCCATGGAGACAATCGTCTTGAAAGACGATGCGGCGCCAAGGCCGATGAAGCTGGCAAAGGCCAGGAAGTAGACGGCGAAATATTCAGGCGAGCTAAAGCGGAGCGCGAACTTAGCCACCCAGGTCGACAGCACCGTAATGAGGATCACCCCAACCAGCGCGCCGAATCCGGCCGACAGGAATGCAAGGGTCAGGGCCTGCGTGGCATGCCCCTGACGCGCCATTGGATAACCGTCGAATGTGGTCGCGACTGACGAGGGTTCACCTGGAATGTTGAAAAGGATCGATGTGGTCGAGCCTCCGAAGAGCGCTCCCCAGTACATGCTGGTGAGCAGGATGATCGCGGCCACCGGATCCATGGTGAATGTCAGTGGCAGTAGTAGAGAAACACCATTGGGAGCGCCGAGTCCTGGAAGAACACCAACGAGGATCCCCAGCAGAACGCCGATCATCATCAGCGCAACGTGATAGGTGGTCAGGGCGACACCGAAACCATGAAGGAGCGATGCAAAATTTTCCATGGCCTGTCTCCTTCAGGGTTTAAAGTTAGTAGAGGCCCAGGGCAGCTTCGAGCGGCCCCTTCAGGAGAGGAACCTGGAATGCCACTTCGAGGACGAAATAGAAGATGACGGCAGCGGCAATGCCTGAAGCAATGGATGTTACGAGCCGGTACTTACCCTGCACTGACATGACGAAGGTGAGATAAAGAGCCGTCGCCACATAAAGCCCGAGGAGGCGAGCCAACACCACAAAGGCGAGCATCGGCACGAAGAACGATGCCACACGCTTGGCTTCCTCCCGATGGAGGAATATCGATTGCAGCCCATAACGGCCTAAAGTGACCTGGATCAAGGTGCCCATGCTGGCCGCGACGACCAGAAGACCGATATAGAAGGGAAAGGCACCAGGCTCCGGCCCTGCATCTCCCCAGCCAATTCCGAACTCCAGAGCGCCGACCACCGCAGTCAGGCCCAAACCCGCCGTCAGTGTCGCAGTTCCGATTTCAGCTGTGTATCGAGAAATCATGGCGTCCGCCCCGGTTCGATGAATGCCGAATAGAATGGGACTGGCGGAGGCCTTCTACGCCAGTCCCAAGGTCATCGCAATTAGCGGACAACCCAGCCTTCCTGCTCAAAGACCTTGCGGTTCTTGGAATCGTCCGAGGCGATGAAGCTCTTCAGTTCCTCACCGGCCAGAAAGCGGTTGGTCTGGGATGTACGTTCGATGTATTCCTTCCACTCCGGCGTCTCACTTACCTTCTTGAGCACATCGGCGTAGAACGCCACAGTCTCGGGGGAAACGCCACCTGGCAGCCATACGGTGCGCGGCATCTGGAACTGATCAACCGGAACGCCTGCCTCCTTGCAGGTTGGGATATCCGACCAGCCCATGGTCGCCGTGACCTTCGGCCCCTCCTGCAGACGGGTCGGACTGAAAACGCAGAGCGGCTTGATCGCTCCAGCCTTCCACTGACCGGCATTCTCATTCGGATTGTTCGTGTTGGAGTCGATGTGTCCGCCGGCGAGCTGCACGCCGGCCGCACCGCCGCCTTGGAACGGAACGTAGATGAACTTGGCGCCCGTGGCATCCTGGATCAAGCTCGTGAGGGTCTGATCCGTATCCTTAGACTGGCTTCCGCCCATCTTGAAGGTGTCGGGCTTCGCCTTCACAGCCTCGATGTAGCTCTTGGCGTCTTGGTAGGGTGCATCCGCCTTCACCCAGAGCAGGAACTCGTCGAGGGCCATGGCGGCGACGGGGGTCAACTCATCAGGCTTGTAGGCGAGCTTTGCCACATATGGCAGGAGGTAGGCGTTGTTCGTTCCGAACGTCAGCTTGTGGGAATCGCCAGCAGCGACCTTCGTATAGATAAAGCCCTCTGCCCCACTGCCACCACCCTTGTTGGTGACGACGACCGACTGTTCCATCAGCTTGTGCTTGGCGATGATCGACTGCACCATGCGTGCGAAATTGTCGGTACCACCGCCAGGGCTTGACGTAACGACAAACTCGACAGGCTTGGTCGGCTTCCAATCAGCCTGCGCTATTCCTCCAAATGAAATAGCAACTGCAGTGGCTACCAACCATGAGGTCTTCTTCAACATCGTACTTCCTCCCTTTGGGTGTTTCCTGCCGATGGCGTCGGCTTCAGAATGGTGTGTCTAGGAACAGGCGACTGACAGGCGAGGCTCTTCAACCCCCGATCGACGGGCGCGCACCTCTGCGCCCATACGAATGGCAAGGGACAGGGCCTCGCGGCTGGCGCCGAGATTGGCAATGCCACGACCGGCGATCTCGTAAGCCGTGCCATGGGCAGGCGTGCAGATCGGGAATGGGAAGCCGCCGATGAGTGTAACACCACGGTCGAAGCCCATCAGCTTCATCGCGATCTGCCCCTGGTCGTGATACATAGTCAGAACGGCATCGAAGTCGCCGTTCTTGGCGCGCAGGAAGACTGTGTCCGACGGAAACGGGCCTTCCACTGCAAATCCCCGCGCCAACGCCTGACGAACTGCTGGCTCGATGACATCAATCTCCTCGCTGCCGAAGTTGCCCCCGTCGCCGGCATGGGGGTTGAGTCCTGCGACAGCAATACGAGGAGGATTGAAACCGGCGGCGCGCATGCATTGATCCGCCAAGGTCAGCGATCTCAGGATCGATTGTTCAGAAATGGCGGAGGCTACCTGCGATAAGGGGATGTGCGAGGTCACGCGGGCATTCCAGAGCTTACCCAGAACATTGAACTCGCTCGCCGCGGTTGATGTCTTGAGAACGTCGCGCACGAAGCGAATTTCGTCGTCATATCCCTCATAGGCAAGGCGCATGGCCTTCTTATTGAAGGGCGTAAAGAAAACAGCATCCGCGCGGCCCGACTGAGCCATAAGTAGGGCGCGCCGGAAGTTCTCGGTCGCATAAATCCCACCCTCTAGCGTTGCTATCGCAGGCACAACCTGATCCGGGCTGAGATTCTTGAGATCCACGAAGACTGGGCGGTCGAAGACATCGGGAATCGCGCTTTCCGACGAAACGATCTCCACATCGACGGCGACCCCGGCGACCTTCGCCCCCTGCTCCAGGACCCTAAGATCGCCAAGCACGACCAGATTAGCCCCGGCCCGGAATTCATCTGCCGCAAGAAGCTTAGCCGCCAATTCAGGGCTGATGCCAGCCGGATCGCCCATGGCGAATGCAACCGTAGGCTTTTCTGAGGTGGTCGATGACAGGTGAGCGCTCACAGCAACCTCTTTTTGGACTGACGCAAGGACACTAACAGCCTTAAATGCTGTACACAAGTATTCTGTATGCAGAATTTTGATTGCGGGACTCCGTAGAAGAGTTGTATAGAGGGATCAACGGCATCCAGGATTTGTGGAAAGACGGCGAGAGGTGGGGACGAGCTATGGCACTTGAGGCCGCAGATTTGCTGATCAACGAGATCGACTCGCGCGGTCCGATTGCCCGCCCTACCCTTCATGATGCCATCGTGGCGCGCGTCCGCGACATGATCATTGAAGGCGAACTCACCCCAGGAACCCGGCTCCACGAAGGTAACTTGGGTAAGATTCTCGGAGTCTCCCGAACGCCCTTGCGGGAAGCGCTCAAGTTCCTCGCCAGCGAAGGCTTGGTAGAACTATCACCCGGCAAAGGCGCAGTGGTGCGCAAGTTCACTGAGAAAGACGTTCATGACAGCCTGATCGTACTCGGAAGCCTCGAGGGTCTCGCCGGACGGCTCGCCTGCGCCAATGCTACTGACGCCGAGATCCACGAGGTGAGGCAGTTGCATGACCGCATGATGGATATGTATGGGAAACGCGACCGCCTTCCCTACTTCAAGCTGAACCAGAGCATTCACTCGGCCATTCTCCGCCTCTCCAAGAACGAAGCGTTGGTTTCCGTTCATGGGGTTCTCCAAGCTCGGCTGAAGCGGATCCGTTACATCGGCAATGAGGGGCCGGAAAAGTGGGCCGGCGCCGTGGCCGATCATGAAGAGATCATCAGCGCCTTGGAAGCCCGTGATGCCGAGCGCCTGTCCAAGGTGCTGACTGCTCATATGGAGCAAACCTGGGAGCGTGTCAGGCACGCCATTTGAACTAGCGTTACCGGCGCCTCCTGAAGCTTCTTCCCATTCTCCTTGACACCCAAGGTCGCCAACATGAGCCATGAGAGCGAGCTTCGCGAGATGATCTGCAGGTTTGGCCGCTCCTTGTTCGAGCGGGGCCTGACGGCCGGATCATCCGGCAACATCTCCGTCAGGCTGAGCGATGGAGGTTGGTTGACGACTCCTACCAACAGTTCGCTTGGATTCCTCGACCCGGGGCGCCTGAGCAAGCTCGATGAAGACGGCCGCCTCCTGTCGGGGGACGCACCAACAAAGGAGTTGCCCCTTCACTCGGCTCTCTATGCAACCCGCAAGGATGCTGGCGCGATCGTTCATCTGCACTCCACGCACTCAGTCGCAGTCTCAATGCTGCCGGACATTGATCCTGCCAACGTCCTCCCGCCCATGACGGCCTATTATGTCATGCGCGTCGGCCGGACGGCTCTCGTTCCTTACTACAGGCCGGGCGATCCCGCCGTCACCGATGCGATCCGAGGGCTCGCGGGACGTTACAGTTCGGTTCTTCTCGCCAACCATGGCCCCGTGGTAGCTGGCAAGGATCTGGAAGCTGCTGTCTATGCAACTGAGGAATTGGAAGAGACCGCGAAGCTGCGGCTTCTGCTGCACGGTCTCAACCCTCGATTGCTAAGCCGAGCGCAGGTCCGGGATCTCGTCACCCACTTCGACTTGGACGGGGCCATCCTGGACGAGTCGCCTGGTAATGCCGAGGAATGCTGCACCACTCCTCATCACCATTCACACAAATGCGGATGAATCCATGCCTCGTTTCTCGGCCAATCTGGGTTTTCTGTTCACCGAGCATTCCGATGTCGATCGGGTTGCCGCTGCCGCAGCAGCAGGTTTCAAAGCTGTTGAGATGCACTGGCCCTATCATGTACCCGCTGCGGAGATGCACAGGGTCTTGGTGCGCAGCCAGATGACAATGCTTGGATTAAACACCCCCATCGGCAATGCTGCCGCAGGTGACTTCGGACTGGGAGCATTGCCAGGGCGCGAAACCGAATTCCATCAAGTTCTTGACCAGGCCGTGTCCTATGGCAGCGCCATCGGTGCGACGGCCGTTCACTGCATGGCAGGCGTAGTACCCGCGGATGCTGTCGCAACCGCCGAGCGCACATTCATAGCAAACCTGCGGGCGGCGGCAGATAAGGCTGCCCAGGCCGGAATGACAATCCTGATCGAGCCGATCAATCATCGCGACCGGCCCGGCTATTTCCTCCACTCAGTCGAGCAGGCAGCATCAGTTATCGCGCAGGTGGAGCGCCGTAACGTGAAGATCATGTTCGACTGCTACCACACGCAGATCATGCAGGGTGATCTGACGAGAAGGCTCAAGGAGTATCTTGGCCTGATCGGCCATGTGCAGATCGCTGCGGTCCCGAGCAGGGCTGAACCTGACGAGGGTGAGATCGACTATCGCGAAATCTGCCGAACGCTCGACAAGCTCGGTTATGACGGCTGGATAGGGGCTGAGTACAAGCCTCGCGGCCGCACTGAAGACGGACTCGGTTGGCTCTCCACGTGGAGCCGGAACCAATTCCCCTCAAGCTCGCGCGGAGATGCAGCATGAAGCTCGGATGCGTCGCGGATGACCTGACGGGCGCCACGGATCTCGCTCTCATGCTGGCTCGCGAAGGATTAAGGACGATACAGACGATAGGCGTGCCGCACGCTGGGCTCGATCTCTCCGGGGCAGATGCCGTCGTTGTAGCCCTGAAATCCAGAACCATCCCTCCGCAGCAGGCTATCGTTCAATCGCTCGCTGCGGCGAAGTCGCTCAAAAACGCCGGCGCCAGAAATCTGTTCTTCAAATATTGCTCCACCTTCGATTCCACGGATGAAGGAAATATCGGTCCCGTGACGGAGGCGCTTCTCGCCTTCACCGGCAGCGCTCTCACCCTCGCCTGCCCTGCCTTTCCAGCCAATGGTCGTACAGTTTACAAGGGACATCTGTTCGTGAATGGCGTTCCCTTGCACGAAAGCAGCATGAAGGACCATCCGCTCACGCCGATGCGGGACTCCAACCTTGTCCGCGTTTTGCAACGACAGACCAAGCTCTCCGTCGGTCTCGTTGCCTTTGAGGATGTGGACGCAGGGCCCGATGCACTTCGCTCTACTTTCAAGCGAGAGGAGGCCGCAGGACACCGGATCGTGATCGTGGACGCCCTTAGCGATACGCACCTTCGAACCATTGGCCTCGCCGCTGCCGATTTCCCTTTGATCACAGGCGGATCGGGCGTCGCCATGGGTCTTCCCGCAGCCTACCGGCAGCGGGAGGCTCTCGCGATGGACATCCTGCCCGCAGGCTTCGAAGCTCCCGAAGGGCGCAGCATCATCCTAGCGGGGTCATGCTCGAACGCGACGCGGCAGCAAGTTGAAACTGCGATCAAAGCTGGCATTCCGGCACTCCGGATCGACCCTATGGATCTCGCGTCGAGGGCTATCACGGCACAAACCGCTCTTGACTGGCTGACGGCCAAGCAAAAGCAAGGACCGGTTCTGATCTATTCCACGGCAGCGCCGGAAGAAGTGCAGGCCATCCAAAGCAAGCTCGGCCGTATGAATGCCGGAGAAATCGTCGAAAACACGCTGGCGGAGATCGCGCGTTCCCTTCCCACTCTTGGCTTCACCCGCATCATCGTTGCAGGTGGCGAAACATCAGGAGCGGTCGTGAACGCACTGGAGGTTCAAGCCCTCTCGATCGGTCCCGAGATCGATCCGGGCGTACCATGGACACGGTCGCTGGGCGGCGTCGATCTCGCACTCGCGCTCAAGTCGGGCAATTTCGGCGGTCAGGATTTTTTCCTCAAGGCCTGGACCATGCTTCGGTAGGCCGAAGCACCGACCTGTAGCAACCATTACCAGCCAGGCCCATCGCATCAAGCGCTTAGGGTGGGGAGATGTATGCCATGAACTATCATGCTTATTACGCGAAAGCTGACCGCCCTGTCGAAACCTGCGTCGTCGGCACGGGCGGCTTTGGACAGAGCTTTCTAGCTCAGGCTCAGCGCGTTCCCCTGATAAGTGCCCGCATTGCGGTAGACCTCACATCTGAAGGAGCGGCATCGGGTTTGAGAGCCGCGGGCATCGAGGCTCGCAAGATCCAGGTTTGCGAAACCGTTCGGGACGCGAAGGCTGCATGGGAGCGGGGCGACTACATCGCTACCGGCGACCTTGCGCTGGTCGCGGACCTTCCGTTCGACGTCGTTGTCGAAGCGACCGGGCAACCTAGAGCTGCCGCGCATCACGCCCTGATCGCGATCGAGGCGGAAAAGCACCTCGCTCTCGTGACGAAGGAACTCGACAGCGTCGTTGGCCCGGGCCTCAAAGCTCGCGCGGCCGAGCGCGGGCGCACCGTGACGACGGTCGATGGCGACCAGCCGAGCCTGCTCATCGGTCTCGCGACCTGGGCGGAAGTCATGGGCTTCCATGTCGTCGCTGCAGGAAAGTCGAGTGAATACGACTTCGTTTTCGACCCTGCCTCCAGCCGCCTCACCAGCAATGAACGATACGCTGACAATGTTGATCTTGCAGGTCATTGGGGGCTTGGCGAGCGTAGCGTCAATGAGTTGCTTGAAGCCCGGAGCGCTGCCATAGCCGCTTTTCCGCAGCGAGCTGTGCCTGATCTGTGCGAGCTCATGGTCGTTGCCAATGCCACCGGCCTGCAGCCGGACCGGTTCGACCTTCATGCTCCCCTTGCCCGGATAAGCGAGGTTCCCACGATCTTCTCCCATCACGATGATGGCGGAATCCTCTCCGGCGACGGGCGTCTCGACGTATTTCACTGCCTGCGCAAACCTGACGAGATCAGCTTCGCAGGCGGCGTCTTCGTGGTTGTGCGATGTGACGATGCCAAAAGCTGGGAGATGCTGGCCCAGAAGGGACATATCGTCAGCCGGACAGGCGCGACCGCCATGATCTTCCTGCCGCGTCATCTGCTGGGGCTTGAGGCTGCCACCAGCATCCTCGACGCGGCCGTTCATCAGGTGTCCGGCTATGGCAACGACTATCAGCCGCGCTACGATTTGATCGCTGTGGCAACCGAGGACCTGGTGGCCGGCACGGTCCTGTCCATGGGGGGCCACCACCATACGATCTCGGGCGTCACGGCGGAATTCCGCCCGGCCGGCTCTCTCACGGCCGCGGCGCCAGTCCCATTCTACCTTGCGGCGGATTGCCGGCTGGCCAGATCGGTCCCGAAAGGTCAGGAAATTCGGATGAACGATCTTGAGTTGGATGAAAATTCCGCCCTGATGAGCCTTCGTCGCGATCAGGATACGCGTTTTTTCGGGGGGCATGCACGGGAATTGAAAGCGAGCGCGTGATCGATGGCCTTTCTCTCCCTTCTGCGCCCTGACCGCTTCACCCTCGCTCTCGTTGCGGCAGCCATCGTTGCAACGCTTCTTCCGGCAACGGGAGCAGCGGCGCCTTTGCTTGAAATGATCATCACCGGTTCGATAGCACTTCTGTTCTTTCTTCAGGGCGCCCGTCTGCCGCGAGAAGCAATCGTTCAAGGAGTTGGTCATTGGCGCCTTCATCTGATGGTATTTGCCGCGACCTTCGTCCTGTTTCCAATTCTTGGCCTCGCCACTAAAACCTATCTGCAGTCGTATCTGGCGCCCGGTATTGCACTGGGCATCCTTTATCTCTGCCTCCTCCCATCTACGATCCAGTCCTCCATCACCTTCACGTCGATAGCCGGTGGAAATGTCGCTGCCGCTGTGTGTAGCGCATCAGCTTCGAACGTCTTAGGCGTCTTTATCACTCCGCTTCTGGCGGGATTGTTGATGCAGACCCAGGGTGGCATTTCGCTCGACGCCATTGCTGAGATCGTGTTGCAGATTCTGGTCCCATTTCTCGTCGGACACCTCATGCGGTCCTGGATTGGACGATGGGTGGAAGCGCGCCGAACGTTTACAGGAATCGTGGATCGGGGTGCGATCCTTCTCGTCGTCTACTATGCTTTTGGCGAAGCTACTATCAACAACCTGTGGCTCCAGTTGGCACCGAGCGACTTGGCTCTCCTTGTGCTCGTGAACTGCTTGCTCCTGGCCATGGTGCTCGTGATCACGACAGGTGCCAGCCGGCTGTTCGGGTTCACACGACGGGATGAGATTGCTCTCGTCTTCTGTGGTTCCAAGAAAAGCCTTGGCAGTGGTGTTCCGATCGCGAGCATTCTCTTTCCAGCAAGCATGATAGGCGCCGTCATTCTGCCTCTGATGCTATTCCATCAAATTCAATTGCTGGTTTGCGCCGTTTTGGCGCGCTCCTATGCAGAGCGTAACGTCTGATAGCCTCGCTTAATAGGCGGCTATGTACGAGGCAGGTCAGCCTCTGAGGTCTCCTTTCCTCTACATGAACTATTGTAAGATAGACATGGCGCATGTTTCGCCGTGCTAGGCCAGCGCCTTCTATCGTTCGTTCAACGTTAGAACCATTTTAGCTGGACGATGCCGAGGTCTCAATCAGGTGCCTGATCCGCTGAATATAGAAGTCATAGTAGTCGTCGAGACCGAATCTGTTTCCCAGCTCGCGACAGCGAAGGATCGTCTCGAGGGCCTTCGACCATTCGCGACAGCGATATGCATCAAGCATGGTATCGTTTCGTTCCATCAGTTCTATAAAGTCTGATCCAGCGGCCACTTCGGCTCGTCCCAGAACCGTGAAGATCCGCTCCGGCACCTGCTTTCCCCGCACCTGCATATGGTCGATTTCGAGAACGGCGAACCGCTCGCGGACAGCCTTGGCAGTCTTTTCTCCAATAATGATAGCGACACCGTACTGCTTTGTCAGACTCTCCAGTCGAGATGCCAGATTGACCGTATCTCCCAGAACCGAATAGTTGAAATGTAGATCTGAGCCGAAGTTGCCGACCACACAGCTGCCTGTGTTCAGACCGATGCCGATTCTGAGTGGCGGAACAGGATGATCGCCCCAAGCCTCGCGCTGCCGCTGTTCATTGAGCTCCTGAAGGCTGTCCAGCATGGCCAGCGCGGCTTCACAGGCATTCGCCTCGTGGGAGAGATCCGTGAGCGGGGCGTTCCAAAAGGCCATGATCGCATCGCCCATATATTTGTCGATCGTCCCGTGGCGCTCCATGATGTCTTTGGTAAGCGGGGTGAAGAGCCGATTAATCAAGGTCGTCAATCCCTGCGGATCGTCCTTGTACAATTCAGCAATGGCTGTGAAACCCCGAATGTCCGAGAAGAGAACAGTCAGATTGCGCTGCTCGCCGCCAAGGACTAACTTTTCGGGTGATTGCGCCAGTTGCTCGACCAGATCGGGCGACAGATACTGGCTGAAGGCAGATCTGATGCGGTGGCGATCTGCGGAAACACTCACGTAATTCGTACAAACCAGAACCGCGTAGACGAGAAGGCTTGAGATCAGCGGGAATGTGCAGTCGATCAGAAGATTGAGAAAAACGAAACAGTACCAGGACACGCCCAAGGTCACAGCGGCGATAGTGCCGCCTAAGAAGAAAAGGCTTCCCGCGTTCATTTTGGGTGCCAATGCGATCAGAGTCAGACTCAGAAGTGTCCCGAGCATGAGCTCGAAGAATGCCGTGTAGCCCGGCCGGCTCAAGGTCGATCTCGTGAGGGCGCTCTCCAGAAGCTGAGCATGCAGTTCGACTCCGGGAAGTGCCGGATGAATCGGTGTGACTTTGAGGTCGAGAAGGCCGGCGGCGGAAGTCCCTATCAGCACCATTTTGCCTGCAATACTGTCTGCGCCAACCCTATCCTGAAGAAGATCGATGGCAGAGATATATTTGCTTAGGTCGTGTGGTGAGAAGTGGATCCAGATCCGACCTTTGCCGTCCGTCGGAATTTCGAGGTCCTGAAAGCCGACACTCCGAACGCCGCTAGCGTCCGTTTTTATGAGAATGGCACCTGATCCCGTGGCGACCCGAAGCATCTCAAGAGAAAGAGAAGGAACGATAGTTCCGTCGGCGAGCGCCACGACCGGCACGCGACGGACGGTACCGTCCTGTTCTGGGATAATCGAAAAAATGCCATTGCCTTGAGCGGCCTCGTCAAGAACAGGTAGGTTTCGCAGCAGGTGCGGAAAGTCGACCAGATACGGGCGCGGGTCAGGGCCGAGTGTGGCGATTCCATTCTGGATTATCGGGCGCGCGATAGGCGCTGCTCCCGCAACACGATAACCCGACTGTCCAAGCACCACCTTGGTCCGGCGAATGACCTCTGCGAAGATGGCGTCATTGCTTGGCAGTTGCCGAAGCGTCTCCCGGGTCGCACGATCCACCCCCTGGAAGGTTTCGACTGCAACCTCGGGCGAACTGCGATCCGGCTCTGGAAAGAGCACATCGAAGCCAATGATTGTGCCACCATGCTCGACAACCTTTGAAACAATATTGGCCATAATTGTGCGCGGCCACGGCCACTGTCCCAAAGCCCGCAGGCTCCGTTCGTCGATATCGACAATCGCCACGAGGTTCGGGCGCTCGGACCGAGGGTACATCAGTTGATAGACATCGAACGATTTGTGGCGAAGCGCTTCAATGGGGCCTGGATCCCAGGCACGCAGCGCCAGCAGGCCAACGAGAAGCAGAAGGCCCACCATACGTCCGATGCCGAAACGACGCATCTTCCGCAAGAGCGCCCTCATAGCCAATAATCCCTCGGAAAGCAGGCGCAGGGATCGTCACTCGTCAGGAGAAAGAATATTGGACCGGCCCTCAAAGCGACATCCGCTTCCGAATTCGGTGCACGAAGAGACGATGGCTTCGTTCGTCGGATCGGACAATCAAGGTTCGGATCGGACGGAAGCGAGAACCGATGCATGATGGCCTCACAGAATGAGGTCGGTTGAACGAGGCAGAGCCCCGGCAATCGTCAAATTGGTCGTCAACGCTTCTCCACTCGCGAAGGTGATTGTCGCCGACAAGGAATTCCTATCGCCTGCAAGCCGCTCGAGACCTTCCAGCGACGCGTTGAGGGTGAACCCTTCAGGTGTTCTGACGAGATCTTCGAGATCGATCTCAGGGATTTCCCGCCCATTCAGGAAGACGTTTAGATCGGCCACAACTCCATCCTCAAGGGGGGATCCGAGAACGGAAATGTCGAGTTGGTCGGGCGAGGTCAACAAGGAGGCTCCGCCCGTGTTGTCGATCATGTCAAGCTGTGTAAGCCTTGCGCCCTCGCCGACCCCGACGGCGGTAATCTTCGCCGCATAACGGCCGTTCAGGGTCGCAAGCTCGGTCTCGATCGAGCCTTGTCCACTGCCATCCGAGAGAAAGTACACGAAGTTCAGCTCGCTGCCCTCGTCCAGCCCCTCCAACCTGTCGTTGGCCGCTCGTAAGGCATCAGCGAAGTTCGTTAGCCCGCGAGAATCCAGGCCTCTCAGATAGTTCTCGATGGCCGCATCCCCCGCTTGTCCGAGACCGAACGTCGCCGCGTCTACGCCACCTTCGGCGCGATCCGTGGCATCGGTCGGGTCAGCACTCCCGTTGAAGGGGATGACCGTTACCGTCACGTCGGCTGGTGAAAATCCGAGCGCTCTGATCCGTTCAGTGAGTGCGATCAGGCTTGCGAGTTCCGCATCCAGAACTGTGTTGGCGCGGCCATCCCGGTTAAGATCGCCGATCGGCGTTCCTTCAAACTCTTCCGAAGTACTGCCCGAGATGTCGATCAGGTAGAGGATGTTCATCTGCGGTTGCAGCACCGGGCCGAGACCGATGGCCAAGTCGAGATCCGCGCTCGTTGTCGTGGTTGCCGACGGCAGATCGACGATGAGCGAAACCTCCTGCTGATTGAACCCGAGTATGCCTCTCTCCAAATCAGTCTGATGGGGCGCAGAGAACGTTCCGGTCCCTTGGACCTTTACGGTGACGGTCGTGGCATCGGTTCCTCCCTGGGCATCCGAGATCGCATAGGTGAATGATAATGTTGCCGTTTGACCCGCGCTGAGGGCGCGAAAGTCGTCTCTGGGATCGAAGACCAGATCCCCGGACGACGTCCGGAGGATGGATCCCTCGGACGGGGCGGTCCAACGAACGATCTGGAGGGCGTCGCCGTCAACGTCACGATCGTTGCTGCGCACCTCCAGGATCGTCCGCCCAATCTCCCCGACAGCGCTGATGGTGTCGCTCGCGGCAACGGGATCATCATTCACGCCGGCGATGGTCCAGGAGACCGAAGCCGGAACTTGTCTTCCGTCACTGTTCAACAGAATATAGTCGACAGTGACGGTCTCGGTCTCCCCCTTTCCCAGATGCTGATAGGCTGGATCCGAGGGATCCAGGGAGAAACTACGTGATCCATCGCGATATCTCACGCCTGGCGGCAACGACGTCGGCACGAGCACAAGGGGCAGGGTCGCGCCAGTTGGAGTGTCGGCCTCTGGCAGTGTGCCGAGCCGCGCGAGAGGCCCGTCCTCGATTGCTCTCCCTTGCATCCGCGCCGACACAGCCGCGAGAGACGGAAGGACAATATCTCGGGAAGCAACACGCTCCGGGACAAAGGGCGCGATGGCAAATTGCGACAAGTCTGGCGGATCAACCTGCTGAAACAGGTTCACTGGAATGACCGGAGTGTCCTCGGAATCGCTGCTGCCACGTCGCTGAAGAGGCTCGGGGGCAAAGAACTGGAACATATCCCGCACGAAACTACCTTCGCCGCGAAGGTCGTCCGCTGTTTTCGTCACCAACGTGATGCGCGGGTCTGCGGCGGCGACGGGCGTCAGGAGTGTTGCGGTACGAGTATCCGACACCGACGTGATCACTCGGGATGGGTCGTTCTTGTTCAGCAGGAGGAACGAGCCCACGGTTCCGTCCGGCTCCGTGAGAAGCGAGAACCGCGTGGTCCCGCTGGACGCTGCGATCTCAGTCTGGACGGCAGTTCCCCTGATTGCCATGGTGGCAACCGGTGTGTCCACCTTGAGGTCACCGGTCTTGGCGATTTTTCCCGCTATGAACCCAATGACGCCTTCGACAAGAGTGAACAGTGCCGAGTTCGCGGTCGAGTCCGCGGCGTAGACCATGTCATTCAACACCATTCGCGCATTGGATGACAGGCTGAAGACCGTTCCGTCGTTCAACTTGATTGCAACAGACGAGCTCGTCCCTGTCTGGACGACGTCGCCTTTGGCGACCAAATCGCCGAGGCGCAACTCGATCAAGACGCCATTCCGTAGAACGGTTGCCGATCCGGATACCTTCTCGACCCGCCCGATCGATGCCCGTGTTGCCACCGCAGGCGTCGCCTGCGCGTATTGCCCTGATGGGTCGGGACCTGCCAAGGCCTCGACGGTTGCACCTGAGAGGCTAGCGCCTTCGGGAGTGATGAGGCTTAAGCGCCGATCCTCCCTGAAATAGTCGAGGATGACCGCCGTCGTCTCGTGCCTCACAAGCAGGAGATCGGTCCCAGATCGCTTGAAGTCGGCGGTGAATAGAATATCCTTGTCCGGGAAGAGGATGGAAGGCTCGGTGTCAGGGTTGCCGCTCGACGCTTCGGCAGCGTCGATCCGGATGTGGAAAGTACTGGCACCTTCTCCCGATTGGTCTCCCGATTGGTACACAGCTGAACCCCTTGGGTTCGTGCGATGATAATCCTTTCTCCCGTTCCCTCCTACGAGAATGAAATCTTAGCAGTCGGAGGTACATGTCCCAATTACCCCCTTTTTGAAGCAGTCTCTTCTGAACTGCTCCTTTCAGTGTAGCCAAGCGAAAGTCCGCTCTCCTCCCGAATTTTGGATGTTCCGCTAGGGTCAGATTGTTACATAGATACCTCTCCAGGAGCCTATACACGCCCTATCGAAATTTTGTTTAGATTACATTTCCATGGAGATGGCGTGCCGCATAGGGGGTGCGCACTCCTCGCCCGAGGTGAAGGACCCATTCACATGGCCAATCGTCTGATCGCCATCCGCAATCACTTTACGAACCGCCATCCGGAGCAGCGGATCATGATAAGTGGCCGTGAATGGGGATACGTGAAAGCAGGCGATAGCGGTCCAGCGCTGCTGCTCATCCCGGGTACGCTAGGCCGCGGCGACGTCTTTTGGCAACAGATCGAGGCATTGCAAGACCGCGCACGTATCGTTGCTGTCACTTACCCGAAGAGCGGTGGTGTGCCTGAATGGGCCAGCGACATCGCAGAACTGAGCGGCAGGCTCGCTCTGGACCGATTCACCGTACTCGGCTCATCCCTTGGAGGATACTTGGCGCAATACCTCGCAGCGACGTATCCGCACCTTGTTGAAGGGCTCATCGCAGCCAACACGTTGCACAGTGTGGCAGGCGTTGCGACCCGTCCACCCTATTCCTCGGACCTTGACAGCGCACCGATAGAGGAACTCCGCGCAGGCTTCGGCCGCAACCTCGGAACTTGGCGAGAAGCTCACCCAGAGCAGGAGGAACTCGTCGATCTCCTCATGACCGAAGTCGCTGGACGAATCCCGGAGCCGGAACTGCGCGCACGGCTGAACGCGCTAAAGCGAGGGCCAGAGTTGCCGTTGCCCAATTTGCCAAGGGAACGAATTGCGACGATCGAGAGCGCCGATGACCCCCTCATTCTGCTATCAATGCGAGAGGCGGTACGTGAGCGGCTGAAGCCTTCAGTCGCCTACGTCTTCGAATGGGGCGGGCACTTCCCTTATATTGTTAGACCCGAGCTATATGTGTCTCTGTTAGAGGAACAGCTCGGATTGGCGATCACCGGCAGGGATTGGGGTACAGGAGAGCTGCGCGCGCGATGATCGCGCCCTCCGAGAATTCCTTGGCCGTTGCTGCCTTAAATTCATATATTTTTTTACACTGTGAGCAGTTTACTCACAGTGCAAAGGCTAGCACTAGCCCCGCAAACGTGATGGCTGCTCCGATCGACTTGGCGGCGTTCCTATAGCTTGAGGTCATTCGGCTCAGGATAACGCCGAAAGAATGCAGGGCTGCACTCGCTAAGGCAAAGCCCAGGATGTAAGGGAAGGCATCCGCTCCTATTGGAATCTCGATGCCATGGGCATAGCCATGGAAGACGGCAAAGAAGCCGACAAGCGTTGCCGCCGCGCTCCTCGGCCAAGGCCAGCCCAGCGCCACGACGACACCGACAGCAACAACCGACGCAGCTATTAACGCCTCGACGGCAGGGATCTGAAATCCTGCCATACCGATTGCTCCGCCAGTCATCATCATCAGCACAAAGCTTGCAGGTACCACCACAAGGGCGCTCCTGCCGAGCAATGCCGCAAAAAGGCCGGCGCCGACCATGGCGAGCATGTGATCGAACCCACCAAGGGGGTGCAGGAAGCCCGCGGCAAAACCCGAAACCGAGTGCGTCCCGGTGTGGGCCAGCGCCGGCGTTGCTGCAACTGCCAGTGCGGCAACAAAGATGGAATTTTTGAGTTGCACGATTACCCTCTTATGCAGCCGCGTCTAAGCCGCCGGCTTGTTCGATAAACTTCGCGATGGAATCCACGCCCACACCGGCGCGAATATTGCTGAAGACATACGGGCGCTGTCCACGCATGCGCTTCGTATCATCTTCCATGATGGCAAGATCGGCACCCACATGAGGCGCGAGGTCGATCTTGTTGATCACCAGAAGGTCTGAGCGGGTAATGCCTGGGCCGCCCTTACGTGGGATCTTCTCGCCCCCGGCAACATCGATGACGTAGATCGTCAGATCCGCAAGTTCGGGCGAGAAGGTCGCGGACAGATTGTCCCCGCCGGACTCCACCAGCACGATGTCGAGTGACGGAAAGCGTTTGCGCATGGTTGCAATAGCGGCAAGGTTGATGGAAGCATCCTCGCGAATGGCCGTATGCGGGCATCCGCCCGTCTCGACACCCATGATGCGCTCCACCGGCAGGGCTCCGGCGACAGTGAGGAGGCGGGCATCCTCCTTGGTGTAGATGTCGTTGGTGATGGCGCAGATGTCGTAGCGGCCATGAAATATCTTGCAGAGTGCCTCCATCAGGGCAGTCTTGCCTGAACCGACCGGCCCGCCGATGCCGACGCGAAGAGGTCCTGTGTGGGAGGTCATGAGCGAAATAGCCTCGTGTACTGGTTTTCATGGTGAAAGGAACCGAGATCAGCCCGGAAGGTCGCTGCGCCGATATCGTCGAGCGATAAGCTGATGGCTTCCCGTGAGACGTCTTGCGCGGTCACAGCCAAGACGGCGCAGACACGGATGCCGGCCGTCTGCCCGATCGGCGCAAGGCGGATAGCTGCCGAGACGAGCGTCTGCACGAGCCCGAAAAGATAAGCGCTTGAGGTCAGCGGCAGAGGAACGCCATGCGCCGCAGCCGCCATGCCGATAGCAATTGGAAACGCCACTTCGCCCTCTAACCAGAGCAGCCCCGGCGCAGGCCACGCGGCCAGAGTCGCATCGAGGAAGCTGCGCCCCTGCTGGCTCGTCTCGAGGTACAATTCCGCGGATGGGGAGAGTGCCAGGGCCAATTCGTTGACGTCACATAGGGTGGCTTCATCGCCTACCGCTGACGCTTGATAGGCATGGCTCATCAGTATCGCATCGTTGCGGCCAAAACCAAGCGTCATCTGATCGGTCAGCCACGCAATGAGCGTTTCCTCATTCATCACGTCGCCTGCCTCGACCGCCCATTCCAGCGTGTGAGAATAGGCATAGCAACCGACGGGATAGGAGGGGGACAACCACGCCAAGAGCGGCAGGATGCTCTGTCCCTTTTGACCTGCTTGAAGGAAGGCCTCATCCATGACCGTGTCCATGGCTAGGATGGCCTGAATGCTCGCTGTGCTCGTGGTGGTAGGCTCCACGCACAGGGCATAACGCGCGCTCGACAACTTCGGTCTTGGCTCCCAAGCCTTGGAGCATGTCGAGCAGCACATGGTCGTAGGCGATGTAGATGGCAGACCTCGTGATTTCAGCGGGAACATGCCGGTTGCCGATGTGCCAAGCTAAGGTGAGGAGATCGAGGGGATCCTCCGTTGATACCTCGATGAGCTTCTCTTTCGCCGCCTTCACCCCGACTAACCAGCCGCTTTCAAGGCGGATAGCGTCCCCGTCCTCCAGCACATCGGCCTTGTCGAGGTCGAGCAGGAAAGCGGTGCCTCCATCGGCGTTCAGCATGATCCGGCGGCGGTGACGGTCGCCGTGATCGAGGGTGATGATATCGATGATGCGGTCCTGATCGACGGCATTGCGGCGGATGATGGATGTGGCTCGGATCATGTTCAGAACAGGAAGTAGCGTTGAGCCATGGGGAGGACCTTGGCCGGTTCGCAGACCAGCAATTCGCCGTCGGCGCGAACGTCATAGGTCTCGGGATCTACCTCAATGACAGGCGTGGCACCGTTCAGCACCATGTCCTTTTTGCCGATGCCGCCGCGTACGTTCTCGACGGCGACCAGCTGTTTCTGAACTCCGAGCTTCCCGGCAAGGCCGTTTTCAAGGGCAGCTTTTGACACAAATGTCAGGGAGGTTGTCACGAGCGCCCGGCCATAGGCTCCGAACATTGGCCGGTAATGTACTGGCTGCGGGGTCGGGATCGACGCGTTCGGATCACCCATGAGCGCCGCCGCGATGGCTCCGCCCTTGATGATGAGATCGGGCTTCACCCCGAAGAAAGCCGGCGTCCAGACCACGAGGTCGGCAAGCTTTCCGGTCTCGACGGAGCCGATATGCCGGGACACGCCATGGGCGATGGCGGGATTGATCGTGTATTTCGCCACATACCGTCGCGCGCGCAGGTTGTCGTTGTCACCGGTTTCGCTAGGCAGCGGCCCGCGCTGCACCTTCATCTTATGCGCCGTCTGCCAGGTGCGGATGATGACCTCGCCCACGCGACCCATGGCTTGGCTGTCGGAGGACATCATCGAGAGCGCGCCGATATCGTGGAGGATATCCTCAGCCGCTATT
This sequence comes from Microvirga arvi, assembly GCF_016892765.1. Lineage (GTDB taxonomy): Bacteria > Pseudomonadota > Alphaproteobacteria > Rhizobiales > Beijerinckiaceae > Microvirga > Microvirga arvi. The sequence goes on along the minus strand of NZ_JAFEMD010000014.1, from coordinate 34,378 downwards.
GTCTCCTTGCGGATGCGGCTCTCGGCGAAGGCCAGATCCTCAGGGATCGACGGGTCGAGATGGTGGCAGACCATGAGCATGTCGAGATGCTCGTCAATGGTGTTCACCGTATAAGGCCGCGTCGGATTGGTGGAGGACGGCAGCACATTGGGAAGGCCCGCAACCTTGATGATGTCCGGCGCGTGGCCGCCACCTGCCCCTTCCGTATGAAAGGCATGGATCGTGCGACCCTTGAAGGCTGCAATCGTATCTTCGACGAAACCGGATTCGTTGAGGGTGTCGGTATGGATCATCACCTGCACGTCGTAGGCATCAGCCACCGAGAGGCAGCAATCGATAGCCGCAGGGGTGGTGCCCCAATCCTCGTGCAGCTTGAGGGCGCAGGCTCCCGCCTGGATCATCTCTTCCAGAGCACCGGGCTGCGAGGCGTTGCCCTTGCCTGTAAAGGCGAGATTCATGGGAAAACCGTCTGCTGCCTCGATCATGCGGGCAATATGCCAAGGCCCCGGCGTGCAGGTGGTGGCGAAGGTACCGGTCGCAGGACCTGTTCCGCCGCCAAGCATTGTAGTGATGCCGGACATCAGCGCCTCTTCGATCTGCTGCGGGCAGATGAAGTGGATATGAGAGTCGAAGCCGCCGGCTGTGACGATCTTGCCCTCCCCGGCAATGATCTCCGTACCCGGCCCGATGATGATATCGACATGAGGCTGTACATCCGGGTTTCCGGCCTTGCCTATGGCAGCGATCCGTCCGCCCCTGATGCCGATATCGGCCTTCACGATGCCAGAATGGTCAAGAATGACCGCATTCGTGATCACGGTATCGACTGCCCCCCCGGCACGGGTCACCTGACTCTGTCCCATTCCATCACGAATGACCTTGCCGCCGCCGAACTTCACCTCCTCCCCATACGTCGTGAAGTCCTTCTCGACCTCGATCACGAGGGAAGTGTCGGCGAGCCTGATCCTGTCCCCTTTGGTGGGGCCGAACATGTCGGCATAGGCCGCGCGCGGGAGCGAGGCAGGCTTCCTTCCATTCGTCATCAGAGGGCCCCCATTACGGTTTGGCGAAAACCGTAGACTTCGCGCTTGCCCGACAAGGGAACCAGAACGACCTCGCGGGTGGAGCCCGGCTCGAACCGCACCGCCGTTCCGGGCGCGATATCAAGTCGCATGCCGCGTGCCTTCTCGCGCTCAAACGACAGGGCCGGATTGGTCTCGAAGAAGTGATAATGGCTCCCGACCTGGATCGGGCGGTCGCCGGTGTTCGCCACCGTCAGCACGGTTCGGTCCGCACCTTCATTGAAAACGATCTCTCCATCCTGCGTCACGACCTCGCCGGGCACATCCTCGGAAGCAGCGCCCCGGATCGGGTGATGCACGGTCACGAGCTTGGTGCCATCGGGGAACGTGGCCTCGACCTGAATGTCGTGAATCATCTCGGCCACACCCTCCATCACCTGTTCGGCGTTGACGACATGCGCGCCCGCCTCCATCAACTCGGCCACGGAGCGCCCATCGCGGGCGCCCTCCACCACCGTGTCGGTGATGAGAGCAATTGCCTCCGGATGGTTGAGCTTCACGCCGCGCTCCAAGCGGCGGCGGGCCACCATGGCGGCCATGGCGATGAGGAGCTTGTCTTTTTCACGAGGAGTGAGGTGCATTCTTAAACCTTAGCTGAGCCAGACGCGAGGCAGGGGCTCGTCACGAAAGGTGAGGAGGAAGGGGCAGATGGCGGCACGCAGCGCCTCAATGGTGACAGCGCAGAACCGCACGGCGAGAAGGCCGTTCCAAGCGCTCGCCGCAGCATCACAGCCAATTCCGGAGGACAGCTGCTCGCGTATGTCTTCCAGGCGAGCCTCGGCATCCGGGGCCACATGAATCAAGGTCGCGAGGGCACGTGCACCGTTTCCCACGCTCGGCTTCTGCAGCAGGTCGGCGATCGGCCCGTCGAGCCGCAACGTGTCCGCGTAGACGAGGCGCGACCCTCGGCGGATGCGCCAGCGGTCGATGAAGAGGCCGTCCGCCATGCGCTCCGCCCTTGCCTCCCGCCCGAAGACGACCGCCTCGAGCAAAGTCAGGCGCGCGTCCTCGGCGATGTCCGCCTCAAGCTGCCGATCGAGCCTCGCGCTGTCGAACAGGATCGTCTCCTGCGGGAGCCAATCGAGCCGGGCTCCTGCCCCTGCGTGGAGCTTCACCGACATCCTGGAGACTGGCCCGTCCGAGCGATAGACCTTTTCCGCAGCTGGCGTCGCGACTGTCACCGAAGCATCGGCCTGAGCCTCGATTTCCACGGTAAACTGGTCCCCGCAGGCGATGCCGCCTGCGGTGTTGACGAGAACCGCGTCGAGCCCGGCGCCCTCTCCTTTCGGGAGGCGGATGCGCATGGAGCCGCTTTCCTCGATGCGCATTGGCCGGGTCCGCCTATGGAGAGAGGCTGCGGCGAATGAAACACGACCGACGGCCCGCTGACGCAGCGCGGGTACGCCGTCAAATGGCGAGGCGCTGACGAACATCATCCCCCTCCAGCGCTGCTCGATCACCATGCTGAACGATCTCGCCGCGTTCCATGACCACGAAACGATCCGCCAGATCGCGGGCGAAGTCGAAGTACTGTTCGACGAGCAGGATCGCCATGTCTCTTCGCTCGCGCAGGTAAGAGATCGCGCGTCCGATATCCTTGATGATCGAGGGCTGGATGCCTTCAGTCGGCTCATCGAGCACGAGGAGACGCGGACGCATCACCAGCGCGCGACCAATAGCGAGCTGCTGCTGCTGCCCACCTGAGAGATCTCCGCCGCGCCGCGCCAACATGGTCTTGAGCACCGGAAAAAGCTCGAACACCTCCTCAGGAATCTGCCGCGCTCCGCGCTTTAAGGGTGCGAAGCCGGTTTCGAGGTTCTCCTTCACGGTCAGGAGCGGAAAGATTTCCCGTCCTTGAGGCACATAGGCAATTCCCCGCGCCGCACGCTCGAACGGTTTCAGGCGTGCGATGTCCTGGCCATCGAAGACGATGCTGCCGCCCGAAATCGGCCGGTGGCCCGCAATGGCGCGCAGGAGCGATGTCTTGCCCACGCCGTTGCGGCCGAGGACACACGTTACCTCCCCCACGGCGGCCGTAACGGTAACGCTGCGCAGGGCCTGGGCTGCGCTGTAATGGAGAGACAGGTTTTCGACTGCAAGCATTGTCATCGGCCTAGGTAAACCTCAACCACGCGCTCGTTTGCGCTCACCACATCGAGCGATCCTTCCGCGAGCATGGAACCCTCATGCAGACATGTGACCTTCACGCCGAGGTCACGAACGAAGGTCATGTCGTGCTCCACCACGATCACGGCCTTCGTCTTGGCGATCTCGCGCAGGAGGTCGGCAGTGTCTGCGGTTTCCTGGTCCGTCATCCCGGCTGCAGGCTCGTCGATCAGAAGGAGTTTGGGCTCCTGCGCCAGCAGCATTCCGATCTCAAGCCACTGTTTCTGGCCATGGGACAGTTCCCCGGCTCTGCGGTGACGGTTTGGGGTGAGGCGGACCCGCTCCAACAAGGCATCGATCCTCTCTCTTTCCCGCGCCAAGCGCCGCGAGAGCAGCGCCGCGAGCGGGCTACGCGCCCCTTGCAGAGCCAGCAGGAGATTGTCTTCGACCGTATGCATCTCGAATACTGTCGGGGTCTGGAATTTACGTCCTATGCCGAGTTCTGCGATGGCCGCCTCGTCGAGAGTGGTCAGGTCGTAGGATCCTTCGAACAGCGCGGTGCCCTCGTTAGGTCGTGTCTTGCCGGTGATCACGTCCATCATGGTCGTCTTGCCTGCCCCGTTGGGGCCGATAATGGCGCGCATTTCCGCGTGATCGATGGCAAGAGAGAGAGCATTCAGCGCACGAAAGCCATCGAAGGATACGGTGACATTGTCGAGATAGAGCAGTGCTGGCGTTACCGGTGCGGTCATGGCTCACTCCGCCGCATGCGTGAGCGGTTTAGGCGACCGCGCAGCCCGCAGTTTCTGGCTGGAACGCTCCCAGAGGTCTCCTGCAGCACCGAGAATGCCGTTGGGCATGAACAGTGTGACGAAGACGAAGAGACCGCCGAGAGCGAACAACCAGAACTCCGGCAATGCGCCCGTGAACCATGTCTTGCCCGCATTGACCACCATGGCGCCCAGAATCGCTCCGACCAGAGTCCCGCGTCCGCCGACTGCCACCCAGATGACAACCTCGATGGAGCTGGCGGGAGCAAACTCGCTCGGATTGATGATGCCGACTTGCGGCACGTAAAGCGCACCCGCGACACCTGCCAGCATGGCGGAGAGGGTAAAGACCGCGAGCTTGTAGTGCTCGACGCGATAGCCGAGGAAACGCGTACGGCTCTCTGCGTCCCGCACGGCCACGAGGACCTTGCCGAACTTAGTCCCCACGACCCAACGGCACAGCAGGTAGCCGCCCGCAAGCGCCGCGACCGAGAGCACGAATAGGGCAATGCGCGTCGAGCCCGCCTGCACCGGGAAGCCGAGGATTTCCTTGAAGTCGGTCAACCCGTTGTTGCCACCCAATCCCATGTCATTGCGGAAGAAGGCCAACATCAGCGCGAATGTCATCGCTTGTGTGATGATGGAGAAATAGACCCCTGTGACCCGTGACCTGAAGGCGAACCAGCCGAAGACGAAGGCGAGACAACCCGGCACCAAAAGCACCATCAGTGCAGCAAAGGGGAACCAGTCGAAGCCCTGCCAGAACCAGGGCAAATCTTTCCAGTTCAGGAACACCATGAAATCGGGCAGGATCGGATCGGAATAGACGCCTCGCGGCCCGATCTGACGCATGAGGTACATGCCCATCGCATAGCCTCCAAGCGCGAAGAAGGCTCCGTGTCCAAGGGAGAGAATGCCGCAGAACCCCCAGATCAGATCGACCGAGAGCGCGAGCAGGGCGAAACACAAATACTTGCCGAGAAGAGGCACTATGTGATCCGGGAGATGCAGCGCCGAGCCGGGCGCGGCCAGCCCGTTCATCGCGGGCACCAGGACAGCGGCGGCTGTGAGGAACGACAGAACGAGAACGGTCTGCCTGTCGAAGAAGAACCGAGTTTTCATGCTTCGACCGCCCTGCCTCTGAGCGCGAAGAGCCCGCGCGGACGCCTTTGTATGAAGAGGATGATCGCGATGAGCAGGGCAATCTTGCCGAGGACCGCACCTGCATAGGGTTCGAGCAGCTTGTTTGCGATGCCGAGCGTCATTGAGCCGACTAGCGTGCCCCAGAGATTCCCGACACCGCCGAAAACGACAACCATGAAGCTGTCAATGATGTATCCCTGCCCAAGATTGGGACTGACATTGTCGATCTGGGAAAGCGCCACGCCGGCAATGCCCGCAACTCCTGATCCAAGCCCAAAGGCCAGGGCGTCAATGCGGTTGGTCCGGATGCCCATGGAGCCAGCCATACGCCGGTTCTGGGTGACGGCCCGCATGTAGAGCCCGAGCGAAGTGTATCGCAGCACGAGGAGCAGGATTGCAAAGACCGAGAAGGCGAAGACCACGATCGCAATGCGGTTGTACGTCAGGCTCATCGCACCGATGTCCAGCGCGCCGCTCATCCAGACTGGTGTGCTGACCTCACGGTTGGTAGGGCCGAAGATTGTGCGGACGCCCTGCTGAAGGATCAGGGAGAGACCCCAGGTCGCGAGCAGGGTTTCGAGCGGTCTGCCATAGAGGAAGCGGATGATGGTACGTTCGATGAAGATGCCGACCGCACCCGCGATCAGAAAGGCGAGCGGCAACGCGATGAACAGCGAGATTTCGAACAGCCCGGGCACATAGGTGCGGATGAGCTCCTGCACCACAAAGGTCGTATAGGCTCCCAGCATCACCATCTCGCCATGGGCCATGTTGATGACCCCCATGGTGCCGAAGGTGATGGCAAGACCGATGGCGGCGAGCAGCAGCACTGAACCGAGGGAGACACCATACCAGACATTCTGGAGGACGTTCCAGAATGCCAGCCGCGAGCGGATTCCGTCGGCCGCTTTCCGAGCGGATTCCGTGAGTTCCGGCACGCTGTCGGCAGGCAGGTTGGACAGAAGTGCCAGAGCATCCTGATCGCCTCGCACCCGCAGGGTTTCCACGGCTTCGAGACGGTCGCCCGGGGATGCATCGGCCTTGCCAACTAGAATTGCCGCGCGGGCCTGCTGAAGGGCTTGCCTCACCGTGGGATCGCTCTCCTGAGCGATGGCGTGCGCGAGGGTGGGAAGAGCCGCCGCGTCTCGGGAGCGGAAGACGGCCCGGGCCGCCTCCATGCGCGTTCCGGCATTCGTGCTGAGCAATGTCAGCCCGCCGAGTGCGGCCTCGATGGCGCGGCGGATGCGGTTGTTGACGCGGATCGGCTTAAGGTCTCGGGAGGTGGCACCATGCGGCTGTCCAGTCTCGGCATTGAGGAGATCGCCCGCTGCATCGCGGATGAACACTTGGCCCATGCCAGCCAGAAGTCTCCCGTCCTGCAATGCCTCAATAAGAGCCAGGGATAGGGGGTGCCTGCTGGCGGCGACCGCGCCGATAGCCTCTTCGGTATCAGAATAGTTCCCGGTGGTGAATTTCGGCAATGCGTCTTCGTACTCACCTGCGAGGGCAACACCTGTCATGCCGACCAGCAGCACAAAGACTCGCAGGAGAATGTATAAGCGGATCATGAAGCAAACTTTGAAAAGGAGGGGTGAGAGGGCGGCCCAGGTGACCGCCCTCGCCTGTCAGCTGATCAGGCGCCGCACTTCTTTGTGACGGTGTTGTAGTTGCCGCACTTCAAAGTCTTCCAGTCGGCGATCAGGTCCTTAGAGCCCTCAAGGTGCTTCGACCAGGCTTCGCCCGGTACGAGGCCGTCCGTCTGCCATACGGTATCGAACTGGCCGTCATCTTTGATCTCGCCGATGAGCACTGGCTTGGTGATGTGGTGGTTCGGCAGCATTTCCGAGACGCCGCCGGTGAGGTTCGGCACCTGGACGCCGATGATGGTGTCAATGACCTTGTCGGGATCCGTCGTGCCGGCTTTCTCGACCGCCTTCACCCACATGTTGAAGCCGACGACATGGGCTTCCATCGGGTCATTCGTGACGCGCTTGGCGTTCTTCGTGAAGTCCTTCCATTTCTCGATAAACGCCTTGTTCTCGGGCGTCTCGACGGACTGGAAGTAGTTCCAGGCGGCGAGATGGCCGACGAGTGGCTTCGTATCGATGCCGGCGAGTTCCTCCTCGCCTACCGAGAAGGCGACCACGGGGATGTCCGTCGCCTTGACGCCCTGGTTGGCGAGTTCCTTATAGAACGGCACGTTGGCGTCGCCATTGATCGTGGAGACAACGGCCGTCTTCTTGCCCGCCGAGCCGAATTTCTTGATATCGGCAACAATGGTCTGCCAGTCGGAATGACCGAAGGGCGTGTAGCTGATCATGATGTCCTCGGTCTTCACGCCTTTGGACTTCAGATAGGCCTCAAGGATCTTGTTGGTCGTGCGCGGATAGACGTAATCGGTACCGGCCAGGACCCAGCGCTCGACCTTCTCCTCCTTGGCGAGATAATCGACGGCCGGGATCGCTTGCTGGTTGGGCGCAGCGCCCGTGTAGAACACGTTCCGCTCGCTCTCCTCGCCCTCATACTGGACGGGGTAGAACAGGATGCTGTTCAGTTCCTTGAAAACCGGCAATACCGACTTACGCGACACGGAGGTCCAGGCGCCGAAGACGGCTGAAACCTTGTGCTGGCTTATTAGCTCACGAGCCTTCTCGGCGAAGAGCGGCCAGTTGGAGGCTGGATCGACGACAACCGCCTCAAGCTTCTTGCCGAGCAATCCGCCCTTTTTGTTCTGTTCCGCAACGAGCATCAGCATGACGTCTTTCAACGTCGTCTCGCTGATCGCCATCGTGCCCGACAACGAGTGGAGAACCCCTACCTTGATCGTTTCCTCTGCTTTTGCGGCTTGCGCCGTGGCGCTCGAAACCAGAGCCGCTGCCGTCAGCGCCATCAGGTTTCTCCGCGTCATGTTGAATATCGACATAGGTCCTTCTCCCTTGCCTGCCCTGCTTCAGGTGCAGCACGGGTCACTAAGCAAGAACCATGCCAATGGTACCGGTGGCGCAGCTGCGTAGCGGCAGTGTATTCATGTAACCGGAGAGCCGAGCCGGAGCCTCTGCTCAGAAAAGCATCGAAAGCTCAAATCTGAGGCGGTCCTTGGTGCACATGCTCAAGGCCGGACGGCGTGACAGCGTAGCCATAGGTCGATCTGATGCTTTCATCAGCCTAGTTCGTGCCTATCGAGCACGATGCCGGAACTGGTGGCCACCTCTCTGCGGTCAGCGCAACGTGTAGAGATAGGCCGCGACATGCCTCGCCTCAGCCCGGGAGACGCCCGTGATCGGCATGGCTGTCTTAGGAGCGATGGAGCGCGGGTTCTCGATCCACTGAATGAGATTGTCCGTCAAGTTGATCGCGATACCCCTGATATAGACCCGAGCTGCGAAGCTCTGGAGAGTGGGCCCCACCTTGCCCTGAGCCCTCTCCAGAAGTGTCAGGTCCCACTCGGCAACTTGCGATGTTTGTGTCGGATAGCTGGGGCGCCGGAAGAGGCTCGGCTTCGCCAGTTGAAGATCTGCTTGCTACGACGCCAGACGTCCGACCTCATGCGGAAGGCACATCGGGTAAGGCTTTTATCCCTGGTTCTCCTCGACCACTATCTCGAACGTAATGCAGACAGGATTATCGCCCCGAACGAGTTTCCCGGAGGAGATAACTCCCTCCATGTCAACGACATCGATGGCAAGTTGCGCTACCAGCTGATTGCCATCGCTCTTCACGATGCCATCTCGGATCGAAACCTCAGTCGCATACGAATCCACCTGAGTTCCGTCGACGAAGCGCACTCCGTTCAGGCTGCCGATCCCATGAATCTTAGCCGTTTCAATGCCATGTCGTAAGCAGATCTTCTCGATGGCAAGACTGATGTCCTCGTTCGGGCGAACTTTTGCGAGCAGCATGCGAACGCCCGATGTCATGAAGTTTGCACCGGCGAATCGAACCGGTTCGAAGAGGGTAAAGTTGGTTTCCGGGTCGGGCATGGCCTCGAAGTTGGCGTCCCTAAAGCCGATCCCTTTGACCACGATGGGCTCCGACACCGTTGTCACGGGAGCAAGCATGTGACCCATACGCGGTCCTTCGGACGTATCCCAGATGCCGTGGCAGTGGAGGAAGGGCTTTCCATCCCTCACTCCGACGATGGCACAGGCCCGCCTGATGGTTACAGGGCCAACCGGTTCGAAGGTTTCGCTGTACCAGGCGGCGTATCGTGGATCAGAGGATGCTGCAGGCATGACGTATCGGAATGGTTCGCACCGGCCGCCTTCGAAGGCCACGAAGCCGCCGATGCAGCCAGAGGCCTTCATCCCCAAAGCGACGGCCTCGTCGACAGTCTGGCCGGGCTCCAGCACGAAGCGGAGCGGAACGGCCGAACCGGCGACGGCCGCGATACGTTCCGGCGCAGTGGGACCCGAATGATGAATGCGTCTCATGGTTGGTTCCCCGCCACCTCCCGCAATGTTAGTCCGCGCGCATGATCTGCGTCGGATCGGATCGCGGGTCCCGAGGCCCCCATCGCCCGGCGTCCACCTGAGCGAGGAACTCCGCCACGAGATGATTGAACAGCGCCGGCTCCTCCAGGTTCAAGGTGTGGCCAGACTTCGGGAACATGGTGAGACCGCAGCGGGGCACCGTCCGTTTCAGGAAGATGCCGGGCTGGATCGAATGATCGTCCTCGTCGCCGACGACCACGAGCAGCGGAACCTGAAGCGCGCGAAGCTCGTCCTCCAGATCGTAGAGTGACGGTCGTCGCATCTGCACGCCGCGCATGGTGTTGGCGGCACCCTTATCGGAATGCTGCGCCATCCGCTCTACGAAAAGCTGCCAGCCACGGGGGTCCTTCTCCTGGAACTGAACCCGCGACGCGCTTTCCCCATAGACCGGAGCAAAGACGCGGGCGCCGCGCTCTTCGAAGCCCTTTGCCACCTGCTCGGAGTTGCGTCGGAAGAACTCCTGATACTCCCGCTCCGAGCCATAACCTGCTCCTGCAACGACAGCAGACCGGATGCGTCCGGGATACCGCAGTGCGGCATGCAGGCTGGCGAACGCCCCCATCGACAGGCCGACGACATGGGCTGTCTCAATCCCGGCTGCATCCATGACACCGATGATATCGTCGGCGGCGCGGGACTGGGAGTACTTTTCCGCGTCGCCTGGGATATCCGAGGGCGGATAGCCGCGAGCCGAGAAAGTGATGCATTCGTGCCTGCGGGAAAAGTAGCTGACCTGTGGCTCCCAGCTCCAGTGATTACCCCCGAACTCGTGCACGAAGACGATGGGTATGCCTTTTCCAGCGGATTGGTAGAAAAGCCGCACGCCATCGCTTGTGGTTGCAAAGGCCATTGAACTTGTCCTATCAGCGAAATTCTGACACGGCGCAGCTCTGCCCACCGTCCACCGGCAGGCACACTCCGGTAATGAACTGCGCCTCGTCGGAAGCAAGGAATACTGCCGCATTGGCAACGTCCCAAGCGGTTCCCATCCGGCCCATTGGAACAGCGGCGCTGCGCGCCGCCACCATCTCCTCCACAGTGGCATACTGCCCGGAGATTTGCCGGTAGATCAGCGGCGTGTCGATAAGACCCGGCATGATGCAATTGGCCCGGATGCCCTGACGGGCATATTGCATCGCGATTGCCACCGTCGCCTGGTTCACCGCTGCCTTGGTGGCGTAATAGGCGAAATAGGGATACCCCGTCCAGCGGATCGCCGCGAGGGAGGAGATGTTGACGATGGCACCGCTCCCCTGCCGCAGCATGTGCGGGATAACGGCCTTCGCCGTGCGGTAGACGGGTCCGATATTCAGCTTCAGCGCGGCCTCGAACTGCTCTTCGGTCAATTCCACAGGACCGCCCATATGGGTCACGCCCACATTGTTGTGCAGGATGTCGATGCGCCCAAAGGCCTCGATCGTCCGCGCGACGGCGCCTTCCACCGAGCTCGCGTCGGTAACATCGGCAGCAATCGCAATCGCCTCACCGCCATCCTTCGCGATGATGGATGCGGTTTCCTCCGCAGCCTCCTGGATAAGGTCAATGCAGGCTATGCGGGCACCCTCCCGCGCGTAGGCTACGGCGGCGGCCTTGCCGTTGCCCCAGCCGGGGCCCGAGGATCCGGCGCCGAACACGACGGCGGCTTTCCCCCTCAAACGGTCGACCATGAAGTTCTCCACCGCATGCGAACCCAGCAGGCATTCGCGCCCTCCAGGCAAAGAGCCGTCCCCTTCCCTCAGGAGCGATTCCGAGCCTGGATATGCGACCGGCGGATCTCGCCGGTCGCGAAAATCAAATCCGGCTGCCGAGATCAGGTCAGGCTGCCGCCTACGGACTTCTCGAGAATGGCCCAGGCCTCGTCGCCGTACTTCTTCTTCCATTCCGCATAGAACCCTGCTTTCCGCAGAGCCTCACGGAAGAGGGCCGGATCCGGATCGTTGAACTGCATGCCCTTCGAGACGAGTTCGTCCTTGAGGCCTGCATTGAGCTTTGCCACGTCAGTACGTTCCTCCACGGCTGCCGCGTTGAGGTGCTTGGCCACAACAGCGCGCAGGTCTTCCGGCAGCCGCTCCCAGGCCCGGCGGTTGGCCAGGAACCAGAAACCATCCCACATATGGTTGGTCATGGAGACGTATTTCTGGACCTCGTAGAGTTTCGCGGTGGAGAGGATCGCAAGCGGATTCTCCTGTCCGTCGACCACCTTCGTCTGCAGCGCAGTGTAGACTTCGGCGAAGTTGATGCTGGCCGGAGCCGAGCCGAAGGCGGTGAACATGGAGGTCCAGAGCGGGCTTACCGGAACACGGATCTTGAAGCCCTTCAGATCGTCGGGCGTCTGGATCGGCTTGCTCGAGCTCGTGATCTGCCGGAAGCCGTTGTCCCAGATCTTGTCCATCACGACGAGATTCACCTTGGATATCTGGCCGCGCACATAGGCGCCGAGGTCGCCATCCATGGCCTTCCAGACGCTGTCGTAATTCGGGAATGCGAAGCCAATGCCGCTGATCGAGGCATTGGGCACGAGGGTGGACAGGATCAGCGGAGAGAGGGTGAAGAACTCCACACCGCCCGACCTGACTTGGCTCAGCATATCGGTGTCGGAGCCGAGCTGGTTATTGGGGAAGATCTGGATCTCGACCCGGCCTCCGGTCTCCTGCTTGATCCTATCAGCTGCCTCTTTCGCGCGCAGGTTCATCGGGTGCGTGACCGGCAGATTGTTGGCGTATTTGTACGTGAACTCGGCGGACTGAGCGCGAACCCCGAAGCTGGTGACCAATGCGGCTGAGGCGGAGCCCTGCAGCATGGTGCGGCGTGAAATAATCATGTTTCTCTCCCTCGTGGTTTTTGTGGCAGGTATCTTCAAATGGGCTCCACCGTCACAGGAAGGCGGTGGAAATGCCAGGGATCGCGGCGATCAGCACAAGGCCGACGAGCAAGGCTACGATATAGGGCCAGATCGCCCCCATGGCTTCGTCTGGCGAGACGTTGCCGATCTTGCAGGCGATGTAGAAGCCGATGCCGATGGGCGGGGCCATCAGGCCGATGTTCATCGCGGTCACGACGACCATGGAATAGTGGATGTCGTTGATGCCGAGGTTCTTCGCGATCGGGAACATGAGCGGCGCCATCAGGACGATGGCAGGAAGCCCTTCGAGCACGCAACCGAGAAGCAGAAACACCACGATGGTTACGGCCATGAAGATGATCCAGCCGCCGGGCAGGCCTGCCATGAACGTTGCAAGCTGCTGTGCGAAACCCGTCTGGGTCAGCGCCCAGGCCATGGCAAGCGCTGTGCCGAGGATCAGAAGGATTGCGCCGCTCAACGCTGCCGTCTCCACGAGCATGTCATAGAACTTGCGCAGTCCGATGCCGCCATAGAGGAAGATACCGATGATCAGGGCGTACAAAACCGCGATCGTCGAGACCTCGGTCGCCGTAGCGACGCCGCCGCCTACGGCACTTCGGATGATGAACGGCAGGACCAGTGCCGGCGCAGCGACAATCAACGTGCGCCACATCGTCCGGAAGGGTGCGCGACGCACATCGCCGAGATGCTCGCCGGCAGCCTTCATCCGCGCCAGAACGGCCAATACCGCGAGCAGCACCATGGCGACCACGAAGCCGCTCGTGAACAGGCCTGCGATGGAGACACCGGCTACCGAACCCAGCACGATCAGCACGATGCTCGGCGGAACCGTATCCGCCATGGCGGCACCTGTCGCCAACAGAGCAATCATCTCCCGTGGCTTGTGCCCGCGCCGTTTCATCTCCGGGAACAAAGCCGGGGCGACAGTCGCCATGTCCGACACCTTCGAGCCGGAGATGCCGGAGACCAGGAAGAGAGAGCCGAGCAGCACATAGGACATGCCTGCTCGCACATGACCCAGGAGAGAGGCGAGGAAGTCAACAATGGCTTTCCCCATGCCGGTTGCATCGAGGATGCAGCCGAGGAACACGAAGATCGGCACCGACAGGAGAATGATGCTCGACATACCCTCATCCATGCGTCCGATCATGACGAAGATCGGTACCCGCGTGCTGAAGGCCAGGAATGCTAGAGTTCCTATGCCGAAACAGAATGCAATCGGCACTCCCATCACGAGACATACGGCCACGACACCGACGAGGAAGATGAGGATGTTGAGGTTGCCGAGCCGCAGCAATGCGGGTGTCAGGAACCAGAGCGCCCCGACGATAGCCGCCACGAGCGCCACGGATATGGCGAGATCCCTTAAGGTCGATGTCTTTACCGCGTGCAACACGATGAAGCCCAGCATCGCAAAGATGCCGAAAGCGATGGCCGAGACGCGGAAGCTGTTGGGAATGTTGAGGGCTGCGGACGTGACGTACCATTCCTCCATCACGTATTCGATGGCCGGCTGCAGCATGATGAGCAGGAACGTCGCCGTAAGCACGAGACCGAGCGTGTGGATGAACCCTTGAATGCTTTTTGGGAACATTCCGGTGAAGAGTGTCAGCCTGAGATGCTCGTTCCGGTCGATGGCGATGGCGGAGCCCAGCATGGCCAGCCATAGAAAAGAGATCGACGCCGCTTCGTCGATCCAGACCACCGGGTAGGAGAACACGTAGCGCGAGGCCACGCCGGCCAGAAGCAGAACGATGATGACGCAGAGAAGCAGCGCCGATACTGCCTCGATCGGCCGGATCAGCAGAGCGCCGACATGAGGCGCATTGATCTCCTCGTCATCCAATAACGGGGCGACAGTATCAGTGGCGGCAGCCATGTTGCTCTCCATGTCCCTCAATCACGCCGCCCCGTTTCAGCGATGCGTTCTACGGTTCAAGGCTGTCTGGAGCCGCATTCGGCGCCATGTTTCACAATATGGTCGACGGAGAGGAGACTGCCTGCGGGCATGATCCGAAGAAGGCGTCATACCGTTTACCTCAGTACTCATACGCCTCCTCCCATTTATTCCAACAGCCGCAACAAACACTGCGTAATAGGTCCACTTTGTGGATCTTTGTTTCGTAGATGGCGGGGGAAAGATACACGTCTTACAGGTCATTGCAATACGCGCTAAAGCAATTTAGCCTTTGAACGAGGATGATGCTTGAGTTTTTTGGTCCATAATATGGACCTCTGGTTGAACAACACCATGGACGATGCCCCTTTTTCAACCGTCGATCTGTCAGGCTCCCAAAGTGTGGATCGGGCCCTGCGCCTGCTGGCGCTTGTCGGGCGAGAGGCCGAGCGCGGCGCACAGTTGAGCGACATCGTGGAGGAAAGCGGCCTCAACAAGCCGACTGCAAGGCGGTTGCTCCTCGCGCTGATGCGTGCAGGTCTCGTTGAGCAGGAGGCGCGGACACGTCGGTACTATCTGGGTGAGGAGGCGTATGTCCTTGGAACCCTCGCGTCTCGCCGGCACGGCCTGCTTGAGTTGTCTCTGGAAAGCCTGCGTAACCTCTCCGATAAGACCATGGATACGAGCTTCCTCTCTGTGAAGCGGGGAAACTACGCCGTGTGCCTCCATCGGGAGGAAGGTACCTATCCGGTGCGCACGCACGCCCTGCAGGCCGGAAATCAGCATCCGCTCGGCATTGGCGCCGGCTCGCTCGCCATGCTCGCAGCTCTGAGTGACGATGAGGTGGAGCGCGTGCTTGCCGCGAACACAAAAGCTCTCGATACTCAATATGCCTACTATTCGGCGGAGCGGATCCGGGAGGATGTCGCCATGACGCGCCTGCAGGGCTACGCCCTCAACCCCGGCCGTATCGTCGCCGGCTCATGGGGCCTCGGAGCTGCAATCAGGTTCCCGGATGGACGTATCGCGGGCGCTCTCAGCATTGCCGCCATCGACAGCCGCATGAGTGCCGAGCGGCAACCGGAACTTGTCCGCTACCTGAGGACTGAGGTCGAGCGCGTCGAAGGCAAGCTGCGCAGAATGTTCCACCCCGTCGGGACGACGCCATGATCCCAGACATTCATTGCCATGCATTTTGGGAGGCAACCCCATGAGCAGCCCTCCCCTTCCCCATAGCGGCGTCATAGCCGAATCGAAGCGGGTCATGAACCTGTCCCATTTCCTCCGCCAGGCGGCACGACGGCACGGCCAGGAAATCGGGTTTGTATGGGGCGAGCGCACATGGACGTGGTCGGATCTCGACCGGCGCGTCGATGCGATGGCGGCGGCGCTTGCAGCCAAGGGGATCCGAAAGGGAGATCGCGTGCTGGTGCAGTCCAAGAACTGCAACCAGATGTTCGAATCGATGTTCGCCTGCTTCCGGCTTGGCGCCGTCTGGGTGCCGACGAACTTCCGCCAGACTCCAGGCGAAGTCGCCTATCTGGCCCAAGCCAGCGGCGCCTTAGGCATGATCTGCCACAGCGACTTTCCCGAGCATGCCAAAAGCATGCGCGAGGCAGCGCCCGACATCCGCTTCGTGATCTCGATCGGCCGTTCCGATTTCGGAGAGGACTACGACGAGCTCGTCGAACTTCATACAGGGCGGTCGGCTCTGACCGCTGCCGTGGTCCATGACGATCCATGCTGGTTCTTCTTCACGTCTGGCACGACAGGTCGCCCCAAAGCGGCAGTCCTGACCCATGGCCAGATGGCCTTCGTGATCACGAATCATCTCTGCGATCTCATGCCGGGCACGACCAGCGCGGATGCCTCTCTGGTGGTCGCGCCGCTCTCCCATGGCGCAGGCGTACATCAGCTCGTGCAGGTCGCGAGGGCTGCCAAGACGGTCCTGTTGTCCGGCGAGCGCTTTGACGTCGACGAGGCTTGGACCCTGGTGGAGAAGTGGCGCATCACGAACCTGTTTACCGTGCCGACCATCGTGAAGCTGCTGACGGAGCATCCTTCGGTCGACGCGCACGATCACTCATCTCTTCGCTATGTGATTTATGCCGGCGCGCCCATGTACCGGGAAGATCAGAAGCATGCTCTCAAGAAGCTCGGCAAGGTGCTGGTGCAGTATTTCGGCCTCGGCGAGGTTACCGGCAACATCACCGTGCTTCCTCCCGCGCTCCACGAGCCTGAGGACGGACCCGGTGTGAAGGTGGGCACCTGTGGCTACGAGCGCACCGGCATGCAGGTCTCGATCCAAGACGATCAAGGACGCGAAGTGCCGCCCGATGTGACAGGCGAGATCTGCGTCTGCGGCCCGGCGGTCTTCGCGGGCTACTACAACAACCCTGACGCCAATGCGAAGGCATTCCGGGATGGCTGGTTCAGGACTGGCGATCTCGGCCATGTGGACGAAGAAGGCTTTCTCTACATCACCGGTCGCGCCTCGGACATGTACATCTCGGGCGGCTCGAACGTCTATCCACGTGAGATCGAGGAAAAGATCCTCACACACCCAGACATCGCCGAGGTTGCGGTCTTGGGAGTGCCTGACAGAACCTGGGGCGAGGTTGGCATTGCCGTGTGCGTCCTGCGCTCCGGCTCGACTCTCGACGAACTCGAACTCCACTCCTGGCTCGATGGCAAAGTCGCTCGCTACAAGCTTCCGAAACGCGTGTTCTTCTGGGATTCCCTGCCGAAATCCGCTTACGGCAAGATCACGAAAAAGATCATCCGTGAGGAGTTGGAGGCGAAGGGATGCCTTCCGTCAGACAAACCAGTTGGAGCCTCGGTATAACTGCTGCCGAGCAAGCTTTCACGGACGGAGCCAAGCGCGTCCGAAGGACTATCAGATGGGGCGAGCCTATAGCTAGGAAGCACGATGTCCATTCAGGAAACGGTATTCGTCACAGGCGGGGCCTCAGGGATAGGGCTCGCGATCGTTGAGGCGGTTCTCGAAAAAGGCTGGCGCGCCGTCGTCGTGGACCGGGATGAACGAAGTCTCCTTCAAAGCCGGGCAGCACTCGAGCAATTCGGCGCTCAAGCTCACTTCATGCAGCTGGATATCGCAGATGAAGCCGCAGTCGTGCAGGCCGTTGAACGCTGCGAGGCAGAGTTCGGCCCGATCACCGGACTCATCAACTCCGCCGGGATCGCGCGGGACGTGCCATCCCTCGAGACCAGTGCCGACCTTTTCCGCAGAATTCTCGATGTCAACGTTATCGGAAGCTTCGTGATTTCCCGAGAGATTGCCAAGCGGATGTGCGAGCGCCACATCGGCTCCATCGTCAACATCGCGTCGGTCTCCGGCATCCGCGGCAATGTGGGGCGCGTTGCCTATGGCGCCTCAAAAGGCGGTATGATCACGATGACTCAAGTCATGGCCGTCGAGCTTGCTTCTCTAGGCGTCCGGGTCAATGCAATCGCTCCCGGCCCTATTGAGACTCCCCTTGTCCGTGAGGTGCATACCGATCAAATTCGAGCCGAATGGCTCGCCAGGGTTCCCCAGCGCCGCTACGGAAAACCGTCCGAGATTGCCAGTGCGGCGCTTTTTCTTCTCGATCACGTGCATTCGGGCTTCATAACCGGGCAGACGATCTGTGTCGATGGCGGCTTCACGGCTGCTGGTCTGTTAGGTCAGTAAAAGCGCATGCAGCTACGAGTTACGTCACGGTCCATATCGTGCGCAGAGTCACCTGGGGCCTCACGGATCTCCTCACTTCTTCCTGTTGTACACGTCGAGGGAGACCGCTGCGAGCAGCACAAGGCCTTTGATGACTTGCTGGTAGTCAATGCCGATGCCGAGGATCGACATGCCATTGTTCATGACGCCCATGACAAAGGCGCCGATGACGGCTCCCGTCACCTTGCCAACGCCCCCCGTGGCGGAGGCGCCGCCGATGAACACGGCTGCGATCACGTCGAGCTCGAAGCCAAGACCTGCCTTCGGGGTAGCCGTGTTCAGGCGCGCGGCGAAGATCAGACCGGCGAGCCCCGCCAGCACTCCCATGTTGACGAAGGTCAGGAAGGTGAGACGTTCGGTTTTGATGCCGGACAGCTTGGCCGCTTTCTCGTTGCCGCCGAGCGCATAGATGCGTCGGCCGATCGTGGTCCGGTTGGTCACGAAGGCGTAGAGCGCGATCAGAACCGCCATGATGACGAGAACGTTCGGCAGGCCACGATAGGTCGCCATCAGGTAGCAGAACGCGACCACGAGGAGAGCAAGCAGGCCGTTCTTGAAGGCGAAGAGCCCGAAGGGCGCCGTCTCGACCGCATGCTTGAGCTGGTTGGCGCGGCTGCGGAAGCTGAAATAGATGAGCACCGCCACGCTCGCGACACCCAGGAAGAGAGCGGTGTAATTGAAGCCCTCGCCGCCGAAGACGTCCGGGATGAAGCCCGAGCTCAGCCGCTGGAACACCACCGGGAAGGGACCGACCGACATGCCGCCGAGCAGCGCCAGGGTGAGCCCCTTGAAGACGAGCATGCCGGCCAACGTCACGATGAAGGATGGCACCTTGAAATAGGCCACCCAATAACCCTGAGCCGCGCCGATGAGGCCGCCCACGATCAGGCAGGCGATGGTGGTCGTCACGGGGTCGATGCCGAACCTGACCATCATCACAGCCGCCAGGCCGCCCACGAAGCCGACGATGGAGCCGACCGACAGGTCGATATGCCCGGCCACGATGACAAGCAGCATCCCTAGCGCCATGATCACGATGTAGCTGTTCTGCAGCACCAGATTGGTGAGGTTGAGCGGGCGCAAAAGCGTGCCGTTGGTCACCACCTGGAAGAACAGCATGATGACCAAGAGGGACAGCAGCATGCCGTAGTCGCGGAAATGGGCCTTGATGAACTCCATCCACGACGTCTTATGCTGGGGAACGTGAAGCTCGTCAGCGGTTCTCGTGTCCATCTCAGCGTCTCCCTGATTTGACGATGGCGTGCATGATTCTTTCCTGGGATGCCTCGGCAATGTCGAGTTCGGCAATCAGGGCGCCTTCGTTCATCACATAGATCCGGTCACACATACCAAGCAGTTCCGGCATCTCCGAGGATATCATAAGGACACCCTTCCCTGCATCGGCCAACCTGTTGATGATGGTGTAGATTTCATATTTCGCACCGACATCGATCCCCCGGGTCGGCTCATCGAGAATGAGAATCTCTGGATCGGAGAAGAGCCATTTGCTCAAGACGACTTTCTGCTGGTTGCCGCCTGAGAGGTTGACCGTCTCCTGGAAGACGCTGGGGCTGCGGATGCGCATCTTGGCCCGGTAGTCGTTGGCGACCGCCAGTTCCTGGATGTCGTCAATGACAAGGTTCCTGGAGACGCCCTCAAGGTTCGCGAGCGTCACATTCTTCCGGATGTCCTCGGCCAGAACCAGACCATAGGTCTTGCGGTCCTCGGTAGCATAAGCGATTCCGCTCGCGACGGCCTTCTCGACCGTGCTTACGTCGATTTCCCTGCCGTGCAGCGTTACCCGGCCGGAGATGTTCTGGCCATAGCTGCGACCGAACAGGCTCATGGCGAATTCGGTCCGCCCCGCCCCCATCAATCCGGCGATGCCGACGATCTCACCACGCCGGATGTTCAAGTTGATGTTCTTCACGACCTGCACATTGGCGTGGAGCTGATGATGGGCGGACCAGTTCTCGACCTGGAAGATGACCTCGCCGACCTTCGGCTCGCGCTTTGGGTACCGGTCTTCCATGGTGCGGCCAACCATGCCGCGGATGATGCGGTCCTCACTGACCGTCTCCGCATGGCAATCGAGGGTTTCGACCGTGCCGCCGTCGCGAAGAACCGTGATGGCATCGGCTACCTTCGAGATCTCATTGAGCTTGTGCGAGATCAGAATGGAGGAAATGCCTTGCGCCTTGAACTGAAGCAGAAGGTTGAGGAGCGCGTCGCTGTCCTTCTCGTTCAGGCTGGCGGTTGGCTCGTCGAGGATCAGAAGCTTCACCTTTTTCGAGAGCGCCTTGGCGATCTCGACGAGTTGCTGCTTCCCGACGCCAAGATTGGTGACCAGGGTCTCAGGCGATTCGTTGAGGCCGACGACCTTGAGCAGCTCCTTTGTGCGCGCGAATGCCAGCGACCAGTCGATGATCCCGTATTGCGCCTGCTCATTGCCGAGGAAGATGTTTTCCGCGATCGACAGGAGAGGCACCAGCGCCAGCTCCTGGTGGATGATGATGATGCCCAGCGACTCGCTGTCGGCAATTCCCTTGAAGCGGCGCTCCTCTCCCTCATAGATGATCGAGCCGGAATAGGACCCATGCGGATAGACCCCGCTCAGAACCTTCATCAGTGTTGATTTTCCGGCGCCGTTCTCCCCGACCAGAGCATGGATCTCACCGGCTTTTACGGTGATGTTGACGTCGTCCAGGGCCTTCACGCCCGGAAACGTTTTGGTGATCCCCTGCATTTCAAGGATCGTATTCATCGCATGACCTCAGGCAGCTCCGGAGATGGACGCAAGAGCCTTCTATCAAAAGAGCGTGGACCCTGGGCACCTGCCCAGGGTCCACGATCAAGAATCGATCACTTGAACTGGTCTTCCTTGTAGTAGCCGCTGCCGACCAGGATTTCCTTCCAGTTCGACGCATCGACGTTGACCGGCTTCAGGAGGTAGGACGGGACCACTTTCACGCCGTTCTCATAGGTCTTGGTGTCGTTCACCTCGGGCGTCTTTCCCGACAGCGTGGCGTCGACCATGTTGACCGTGACCTTTGCCAGTTCGCGGGTGTCCTTGAACACCGTCTGAGTCTGCTCTTTGGCAAGGATCGACTTGATCGAGGGGACCTCCGCATCCTGTCCGGTGATCACGGGCATGGGCTGCTTCGGGGTGCCGTAACCAACGCCCTTGAGCGACGAGATGATGCCGATGCTCAGGCCGTCATACGGCGAGAGAACCGCATCCACACGCTTGTCGGTGTAGTAGGCGCTGAGCAGGTTATCCATGCGGGCCTGGGCCACTGCACCGTCCCAGCGCAGGGTGGAGACCTTGTCCATGCCGGTCTGACCGCTGGCGACCTTGAGCTTGCCGCTCTTGATGTACGGATCGAGCACGGACATGGCGCCGTTGTAAAAGAAGAAGGCATTGTTGTCGTCCGGCGAGCCGCCGAACAGCTCGATGTTGAACGGACCCTTGCCCTCCTTCAGGCCAAGCGCCTTCTCGATGTAGCCGCCCTGGAGCACGCCGACCTGGAAGTTGTCGAAGGTGGCGTAATAATCGACATTCTTGGAATTGCGGATCAGCCGGTCATAGGCGATCACCTTGATGCCCTTGTCGGCAGCCTGCTGCAGCGCGTCAGACAGTGTCGTGCCATCGATGGCTGCTATCACGAGCACCTTGGCGCCTTTGGTGATCATGTTCTCGATTTGCGAGAGCTGGTTGGGAATATCGTCTTCAGCATATTGCAGATCGACGTTATATCCCTTCTCTTTGAGTACCTTGACCATGTTGTTGCCGTCGTCGATCCAACGCGCGGACGACTTCGTGGGCATGGCCACGCCGACAGTGCCTTTATCCTGCGCCTGAGCGGCACCGAGAAGGCCGAAGGCTCCCAGAGCCACGGCCGCCATTGTGGTCGTAAACGTCTTCAAGGTCGTTCTCCCTCTTGTCCATGCCCGGGCTTTCATCACTTGGCCTGGCGCATCTGCAGCATTCTTCAGTCAAGGACTCTGGGTCAGCTTACGGCTTCCGGAACAGGCCGGTCGCGGCTGCCTGATCTTATTATAAAGGCAGAGGCTCTCGTTGAGGCAGCTCTAACTCCATATAGGCGTCTGGAGCGCTTGAGCTAGCCAGATTCTCTATAAATACTACTATAATACTAATGCACATGATCTATTCGCTGGCAACTCGGCAGACCACAGAGTTGGCCGGACAAACTGCTCGACCCTCCCGCTAGTCGACACCAGAAAACGCGTGAATCTGGATTCTCGCTAAGGCGCTCTCCGCATGCTTGATCAGAACTCGCTCCGCTGCCTGTAGGATCAGCGCAGCCATAGCATCGCTTGCCGCAGATGGATGACGCTGCTTTATGGCGTCGAATACGGCTTGATGCTGCCGCATCACTTCCTTGAAGCGATCATCACTCGAGACTGGAGAGCTGATCGTGAAGGATGTTGCCAGTGCGGCTCCGATCACAGAACCAATCGACTGCAGGAAGGGGTTGCCGGAAGCTTCCAGGATGGCCTGATGGAAGGCGAGATCGGCCTTCGTGAAACCCTGCCTGTTGCTCTCGCATGCGTACATCGCCGAAAGGGCCTTGCGCATGTCCTCAAGCTGCTCCGGTGTCCGCCGCAGGGCAGCCGTGGCGCAGGCGAGCGGCTCGAGCGTCTGCCTGATCTCGAAAAGCCATCCGAGGAAGTGAGCATCGACGCCCATCTCCAGATGCCACCCGAGAATGTCGGCATCGAACATGTTCCAGTTGTTGCGATCCAGAACCTTGGTGCCGACCTTCGTCTTGGACTCGATCAAGCCCTTTGCCGCCAAGGTCTTCAGCGCCTCTCGAAGAGCTGTCCGGGAAACTCCGTACAACTCCATCAGCTCCGCGTCACCCGGCAGGATACTTCCGATAGGGAAGTGTCCTTGCATGATGTTCTGGCCGATCCCATGGGCAACGAGATCATGGGCCGATCGCGCTCTGGATGGCCTCTGGAAGCCGTTCGCCAACGACATGCTCCTGTTCTCTCACTTCTATCGCGACCGGAGGGATGCCGCCGACAGTCCCCGTTGCAAAACGATGAATGCGAACAGCAGACCACCGATGGCAATTTTCGTCCACCAGGAACTCAGCGTTCCCTCGAAGGTAATATAGGTCTGGATCAGCCCCTGGATCAGCACGCCGACAAGCGTGCCGATGATCGTCCCGTACCCTCCTGTCAGCAGCGTGCCGCCAATGACCACCGCCGCGATGGTGTCGAGCTCGACACCGGTTGCGGCCAGGGAATACCCGGCAGACGTGTAGAAGGAAAAGACAATCCCGGCGAGGGCGGCGAGGAAGCTCGACAACATGTAGATCCGGATCGTCGTTTTCCCTACGGGAACCCCCATCAGCTCGGCCGAGGTCCTGTTGCCGCCAAGGGCATAAACATTGGCGCCGAACCGGGTGAAATGAGCAAGGACAATGCCAAGGACAAAGGTTACCAGCATGACGATGGCGATGAAGCTCAGCCTGCCGCCGCCGGGCAGTTGAAAGGCGATATCCGTGATCTGACCATAAGCCGCAGCATTGATTGGGATCGAATCCGTGGTCAGTACGAAGCAGAGGCCCCGGGCCAGGAACATGCCGGCGAGCGTCACGATGAAGGCCGGGATCTGAAAGGTGTGGATCAAAAGGCCCATGCCCGCCCCGAACAATGCCGCAATGCCGAGAATGAGGATAAAGGCCAGATAGGGATTGAGGCCGTATTTCTCGATGGCAACGGCCAGGAATACGCCCGTGAAAGCGATCACCGAGCCGACGGAAAGGTCGATGCCGCCGGACAGGATCACAAAGGTCATGCCGACCGCAACGATGCCGAGAAAGGCGTTGTCGGTCAGGAGATTGCCGATCACCCGGGTCGAGGCGAAGCTCGGAAACTGTGCGAGGCAGATCAGGTAGCCGACGATGAAGACGGCGAGCGTGACGAGGACCGGAAGATGGCGCCGGATCATACTCAAGCCCTCCAGACCGAACGGACGGCCGACAGAACGGGCGATTGGGCAAGGAGCACGGCGAGCACCACGATGGCTTTCACGATGAGGTTGTACTCCGGCGGATAGCCGCTCAGCAGGATGCCGGTGTTCATGGCTTGGATGATCAGGGCGCCGACGACCGAGAGGCCGAGGCTGAAGCGGCCGCCGAAGAGCGACGTGCCGCCGATCACCACGGCCAGAATCGCATCGAGCTCGAGCCAGAGCCCCGCATTGTTGGCATCGGCGCCGCGGATGTCGGCCGTCACGATCAGGCCGGCGATCGCCGCGCACAGGCCGCACCACATATAAACCGCGACGGTCACGACCTTGGTGCCGATGCCGGCATAAGCGCTGGAGCGGACATTGGCGCCGATGGATTCGATAAAGAGACCCAACGCCGTATATCGCACGATGAAGTGGGTGATGATCAGCATGCCGATGGCGATCACCACCGCCATCGGCAGCATCAGGAAGGAACCGCCGCCGATGGCGGCGAAGCCCTCGCTCACGAAGGTGATGATCTGTCCTTCCGTGATCAGCTGCGCGAAGCCACGGCCCGCCACCATCAGGATCAGGGTTGCCACGAAGGGCTGGATTTCGAGGACGGCGACGAGAAAACCGTTCCACAGGCCGCAGGCGAGGCCGATGCCTACGGCAGCGGCGAGCGCAACGGGCAGCGGATAGCCCTGCGCCGTCAAGGTCGCCGCCATCGCGCCTGCAATCGCCATGACGGCGCCGACGGACAGATCGATGCCGCGGGTGGCGATGACGAGCGTCATTCCCAGAGCGAGGATCGCGACGGGGGCGCCGCGGTTCAGCACGTCGATGAGGCTGCCGAAGAGTCGCCCGTCCTGCAGGCGCAGAGCGAAGAAGTCGCGGAAGACGAGCCAGTTGACGAGAAAGACAATCAGGAGCGCCGCGACCTGCGGAAGTCCCTTGGGAAGCGTGCGCGGAAGATTGGCCTGGATCATGCCGCTCATTCAATGGCCTGCGATGGTTGTCATGATGGTATCGGCACTCACCTCGGCGCCTGACAGCTCGCGCACATGCCGCCGGTCGCGCAGCACGACGACCCGGTCGCTGTAGGAGGCGACCTCCTCGAGCTCCGACGAGATGACGAGAAGGGCAAGCCCCTCCTCGCACAGGCGCTCGATCAGGCGGATGATCTCGGCATGGGCGCCCACGTCGATGCCGCGGGTCGGCTCGTCGAGGATGAGGAAGCGCGGCTCGGTGGCGAGCCAGCGCGCGAGGAGCGCCTTCTGCTGATTGCCTCCTGAGAGAAGGCCGATGGGTTTTTCCGCATCCGGCGTGCGGATGTCGAGGAGCTTGATGAAGTGGTCGGCGATCTCGTCCTGCCTGCGCTTCGGGAGCAGACGCAGCCACCCGCGCTGCGCCTGCAGCGCCAGGATGATGTTCTCGCGTACCGAGAGTTCCGCGACGATGCCCTCCGTCTTGCGATCCTCGGGGGTGAAGCCGAACCGCAGGCGGGCCGCGTCGCGCGGCGTGGCGATGCGTACGGGCCTGCCGTCGACGAAGGCCTGTCCGCTGTCGGCGCGCTCTATGCCGAAGACCAGTTTGGCCGTTTCCGTTCGGCCGGAGCCGAGGAGGCCTGCAAGGCCTACTACCTCGCCAGGGCGCACGGCTAGATCGAACGGCTCCAGGAGCCGGCGCTTGCCATAGTTCTCGAAAGCCACGAGGGGCTCTCCCGTCACAGTAGGACGCTGGTTGCGGTGAAGCGCTTCGGCCGCCAGCTCGCGCCCGAGCATCATCGAGACGAGCTCGATGCGCGGCAGCTTGGAGATCGGTCGAGATCCGACGAGGCGCCCGTTGCGCAGGACGGTGATCCTGTCGCAGACGGCATAGACCTGATCGAGGAAATGGGTGACGAAGACGATACCGATACCGCGGCTCTTGAGGCTTTTCAGGATGCCGAAAAGCGTCTCGACCTCTTGCGCGTCGAGACTGGCGGTCGGCTCGTCGAGAATGAGCACCTTGGCCGAGAGGTCGACGGCACGCGCGATCGCGACGATCTGCTGAACCGCAACCGAATAGGTGCCCAAGGGATTGGCGACGTCGATGTCGAGGCCGTAGCCCGCCAGAAGTTCCGTGGCCTGGCGGCGCATCTCCCCCGTGCGCACGAAACCAAAGTGATGGGGTTGACGGCCGATGAAGAGATTTTCCGCCACCGACAGGTTAGGCAGCAGGTTCACCTCCTGGTACACGGTGCCAATCCCAAGCGAGAGCGCATCGGCCGGATCACGTGCTGAGATTTCTTCGCCATCAAGGCGGATCGTACCGGCATCACGCCGAAACACGCCCGTCAGCACCTTGATCAAAGTCGACTTGCCGGCACCATTCTCTCCCAGCAGGCCGTGAATCTCGCCCGCATGCAAGGTGAAATCCACATGAGCGAGCGCCTGCACGCCAGGGAAGCCTTTCGTCAGTCCTCTGATTTCAAGAAGCTGAGGCTGTTCTCTCGATGGCTGCATCCTGCCCTCGCCGGCCCATGCGCAAAACCGCCGGATCCCAGCGGGTTATCAGAGGCAGCAGGCGGAACCCGCCTGCTGCCCTTTTCAGCTCTACGGTCTCAGTAGAGATCCTTGCGCTTATCGTACTCAGCCTTCGCGGTCTCGGGGGTATAAACCTTGGACTCCGTCTGGATCCATTTCGGAGGCTGCTTGCCGTCCTTCTTGAAGGCGGCGAGAGCATCCAGTGCAGGACCTGCCATGTTGGGAGTCAGCTCGACCGTCACATTGGCCTCGCCATCCGCCATGGCCTTGAAGATATCAGGCACGGCATCGATGGAGACGATCTTGATGTCCTTTCCGGGCTTCAGACCTGCTTCCTTGATGGCTTGGATAGCGCCGATTGCCATGTCATCGTTATGTGCATAGACGGCGCAGATGTTCTTGCCGCCACCCTCGGCCTTGATGAAGCTTTCCATGACTTCCTTGCCCTTGGTGCGGGTGAAGTCGCCGGATTGCGTGCGCACGATCTTCATGCCGGGATTGGCGGCAACGACCTGATCGAAGCCCTTCTTGCGGTTGATCGCCGGGCTGGAGCCGACGGTTCCCTGCAGCTCGACCACATTGCACTTGCCGCCGGTTTCCTTTGCCAGCCACTCGCCGGCAACCTTGCCCTCGTAAACAGTGTCGGAGGTCACAGCCGTGAGATAGAGCGAATCATCCTTCGTCTCGATGGAGCGGTCGAGCAGGACGACCGGGATCTTGGCGTCCTTTGCTTCCTTGAGAACGGAATCCCAGCCGGTGGACACGACCGGCGCAATGAAGATGGCGTCGACGCCCTGCGCGATGAAGGACCTGACGGCGCGGATCTGGTTCTCCTGCTTCTGCTGAGCATCGGAGATCTTCAAATCCACTCCCCGCTTCTCGGCTTCGATCTTGGAGACCTTTGTTTCGGCGGCGCGCCAGCCGGATTCCGAGCCGACCTGAGAAAAGCCGATGGTCATTTTGTTCTGGGCGTAGGCGGCACCGGAGGACAGCATCAGTGCGGCCATGCCGATCGTCGTCAGAAGATGACGTGCCTTCATGCGTTTTCTCCCTAAGATTTTCGTTGCTCTTCGACTTTAGCAGCCTTAACAGCCGACTATTAGTACTATTATATGAATCAAGGCGAGCGCATATTCAACCAAAGTCGTGGTTTAGGCCCTTTTGGCGAGCGCCCCATTTCAGAGGCGAGAAGAGATGAGCGAAGACAAGAAGCGTGGGTTGCGCAGCCAAGCCTGGTTTGGTCGGCAGGACAAGATGGGATTCTATTACCGCTCGTTTCTCAAGAACAGCGGCTTCCCCCAGGACCAGTTCGAGGGCCGGCCGGTCATCGGCATCTGCAACACTTGGTCCGAGCTGACCCCCTGCAACGCCCATTTTCGCACCATCGCCGAGCACGTGAAGTACGGCGTGCTTGATGCCGGCGGCTTTCCGCTCGAGTTTCCCGTCTCCTCGCTCGGCGAGGTGACCATGCGCCCCACCGCCATGCTGTTTCGCAACTTGGCTGCCATGGACGTGGAGGAAGCCATCCGTGCCCATCCGCTCGACGGCGTCGTGCTGCTGATGGGCTGCGACAAGACCACCCCTGCCCTGCTCATGGGCGCGGCCTCGGCCGATCTGCCAACGATCGGCGTGTCGGGCGGGCCGCAGCTGCGCGGCGTCTATCGCGGTAAATATATCGGGTCAGGCACCAACATCATCTCCATGAGCGAGCAGCTGCGCGCTGGCGAGGTGACGCTGCAGGAATTCCACGAGGCGGAAGGCGGCATGAACCGCTCGGCCGGCCACTGCATGACCATGGGCACCGGCTCCACGATGGCCTCCATGGTCGAGGCGCTCGGCGTCGGCCTGCCGGAAAACGCGGCGATTCCCGCAAGCGACGCGCGGCGCAACCATCTCGCCCGCATGGCCGGACGGCGCATCGTCGACATGGTTCATGAAGACCTCGTGCTCTCGAAGATCATGACGCGTCAGGCCTTCGAGAACGCGATCCGCACGCTCGCCGCCATCGGCGGCTCGACCAATGCCGTTGTGCATCTCCTCGCCATCGCCGGACGGTGCGGGATCGACCTGACCCTCGACGATTTCGACAGGCTCGGGCGCGACATCCACTGCCTGGTCGATCTCATGCCCTCCGGCCGCTTCCTGATGGAGGATTTCTACTATGCCGGCGGCCTGCCTGTCGTGCTGCGCACCCTCGGCGAACGCGGATTGCTGCACAAGGATGCGCTTACGATCAACGGCAAGCCGATCTGGGAGAACGTGAAGGATGCTCCGTGCTGGAACCGGGAGGTGATCACCACGTTCGAGGAGCCGTTCAAGCCGGAGGCCGGCATCGCGATCCTCAAAGGAAACCTTGCGCCGAACGGCGCGGTGATCAAGCCGTCCGCTGCCTCGCCTGAACTCATGCAGCACACCGGCCGGGCGGTCGTATTCGAGACCATCGAGGATCTGCACCACAGCATCGACGACGAGGATCTCGATATCGACGAGACCTGCATCATGGTGCTGAAAAACTGCGGTCCCAAGGGCTATCCGGGCATGGCGGAAGTAGGCAACATGCCCCTACCGCAGAAGCTGCTCAAGAAGGGGGTTCGCGACATGATCCGCATCTCGGACGCACGCATGTCCGGAACCGCCTACGGCACCGTGGTGCTGCACGTGGCGCCCGAGGCGGCCGCCGGCGGGCCGCTGGCGCTTGTGCAGAACGGCGACCTCATCACCCTTGATGTGACAGCCCGCAGCCTGCATCTTCACGTGGAGGCCGAGGAGATGGAGCGCCGGCGCGCCGCCTGGGTGCCACCTGCACCGCATGCGACGCGCGGCTATGCAAAGCTCTATATCGACCATGTTATGCAAGCCGATAAAGGTGTCGATCTGGACTTTCTCGTCGGACGCACGGGTTCGCCCGTTCCGCGAGACAATCACTGATCACGGTACTTAAAGATATTGAAAGGAGATGCCATGTCTTTGTCTGGCCCGAGTTCTGCGCGCCCCTATCGCGGTGTGTTCCCGGTGGCGCCGACTATCTTCCAGGATGACGGCCGGCTCGACCTGGAGGGGCAAAAGCGCGCCATCGACTTCATGATCGAGGCCGGCTCCCACGGCCTGTGCATCCTGGCCAACTTCTCCGAGCAGTTCCTGCTCACCGACGAGGAGCGCGAGGCGGTGATGACCACCGTGCTCGAGCATGTGGCCGGCCGCGTGCCGGTCATCGTTACCACCAGCCATGTCTCGACCGAAATCTGCGCCGCACGCAGCCAGCGGGCCGAAGCCGCCGGGGCGGCCATGGTCATGATCATGCCGCCGTTCTTCGGCGCGACCCTGCGGGTGTCCGAGGCAGGGATCTACGACTTCTTCCGCCGGGTCTCGGAGGCCATCACCATCCCGATCATGATCCAGGATGCGCCCATGGCCGGCACGTCGCTCTCGGCGCCATTCCTGGCCCGCATGGCCAAGGAGATTGCCAACGTGGCCTACTTCAAGATCGAGGTGGCGGGCACGGCAACGAAGCTGCGCGACCTGATCGCCCTGGGCGGTGAGGCGATTGAGGGGCCGTGGGACGGCGAGGAGGCGATCACGCTGATGGCGGATCTGGATGCGGGCGCCACGGGCGCCATGACGGGAGGGGCTTATCCCGACGGCATCCGCCAGATCCTCGATCCGTATGTGGCCGGCGATCGCGCGGCGGCGGCGGCCGCCTACGAGCGCTGGCTGCCGCTGATCAACTACGAGAACCGGCAGTGCGGTCTGCACGCGGCCAAGGTGCTGATGAAGGAGGGCGGAGTGATCGGCTCGGAGGCGGTGCGCCATCCGCTGCAGCCGCTGCATCCGGCCACGCGACAGGGCCTCATCGAAATCGCCACACGCCTCAACCCAGCCGTCCTCCAATGGGGAAAGTAACAAGAGGCGCGGCCTTGTGCATCGCTTCCCTGCTGAAACACGCCCAACATGGATCAGGTTCGAGCCGGAGCGCTACGGCGCGTACGCGAGCGGAGTGGAGGGCGGCCTCAAAAATCCGCTCGGCGCCCGGGCGCTTCACCTCCACCGCGAGGGCCGTGATACGCTCTACCGCATCCACGGCACGAACGAGCCCGACACCATCGGCCGCTCGATCTCCAGCGGATGCATCCGCCTGTTCAACCAGGATATTGTCGACTTGCACCGCCGGATACCAATCGGCACGAGCGTCACGGTGCTGGATGCCGACGCCGAAGACCGAACGGTGCCGTCTGGATCGTCCAAAGGAGTTTTACCCTACACCCGAACAACACAATTCTGCCGCAAACCACGGTAGATTGACCTTAGCAATGAGCGGGAGAGAGCCAGCACGCTGGCCGCCGAAGGAGCAACTGCCCCGGAAACTCTCAGGCACCCAGGACCGCTTCGTTGCCCAACACTCTGAAAAGTGGAGCATCCTGCTCCCGCCCATGGTGAAAGTCGCGGCTGCACTCGCATCCCGACGAAACTCTCAGGCCAATGACAGAGGGGGCTCCTTCCGCAGGATCGCCTGCGGACCATGACGGAGCCTGACGAATGCCCTTGCCCGAACACATACGAGCCATGACGCGCCCCCTTCGCCACAACTGCGGGCGAATGATTTTTTGCGCCAGATTCGGTCGCGCCTGAGCGGCTGACACGCGCTGCGACCCGTCCCCGCAGGGCAATCGACTGTCTCCGCGACACGCTTCATGACCTGACGCTTCGTGCGTCGCGTGATGCCGGAGCAATCACGGCTCCTTTTTAGCATGATTGATCGCGTACGGCCGTGCGCCGAGCAAATTCATTTGCCTCCCGCCGTCATCAAGCGGGCCCCGCTAGCTTAAAGCTGATCCCGATCGATGCCTACACAAGCGAGCGCAGCGCTCCCGGAGAAGGTGCAACCCTTGAGGCGTTCAAGCCGGGCATCGAGGCGCCAGCCGATATCCCGCTCCGGGAGGCCTATGCCCCTCCCGGCCCCACCTACTTATTCTGATGAAGCTCATGATGGAACTATACCCGATGTTCGACACGTTTGCCGCCCTCCTCGACTGGTTCGGGATCGTCGTCTTCGCGACAACCGGGGCGCTGGTCGCCTCGCGCAAAGAAATGGATCTGGTCGGCTTCGTGCTGCTCGGCACGGCGACCGGAATCGGCGGCGGAACGATCAGGGACACGCTCATCGACGCGCTTCCGGTCTTCTGGGTGCGGGAGCCCGCCTATCTGGTCACCTGCGTGCTGGTCTCCTGCATGGCGTTCTTCCTCGCCCACATTCCGCAATCCCGGCTCAAGCTCCTTCTGTGGTGCGATGCCGTCGGCATGGCCTTGTTCGCAGTGACCGGCGCCGAGAAGGCGCTGCTTGCAGAAGCCGGACCCATCGTTGCCGTTGCGATGGGCGTGATCACGGCGACCTTCGGCGGCATCGTCAGAGACGTGCTGGGCGGTGAAAGTCCGGTTATCCTCAGCCGCGAGATCTATGTGTCGGCGGCGCTCGGCGGTGCAGCAATTTTTGTTGCGTTGGCGCTCGCCGGGATCACGCGAGAACTCGCGCTTGCCGGCGGCTTCCTGGCCGCCCTCGCAATCCGAGCTGCCGCGCTGCGGTGGGACTGGTCTCTGCCGCGCTATCGGCCGAGGCCCGGGCGCACGCGGGCCGAGCTCGATCTCTGATCGGCGGATGCATCGAGTGGCATTACTCCGGCGGAAAGGTCCCTCTGCGGCTGGCGTTTTGGTCGGAGACCGGTGGCCGCACTCCCGCCCGTATCGGGCTCTAGCCTGGCGCGAACTACCCCACTATGACGCCATGACCTTGCAGCCTGGCTTCATGTCAACCATATTGGGCGATATCGCCCCAATTTCGGAGTTTTGCTCGCGCTCCCACCCGGAAGGAGATAGCTCAATCCATGTCCAGTGGCATGTCCCTCCTGGCCATCGTCGTCCTTCCTTTCATCGGGAGTCTCGTTGCCGCCTTCCTGCGCAAGGACGCCAGGAACGGCGCCGCTTTCCTCGCTGGAGCTGTGGCCCTCTGCGCCACCGTCCTGACGGCTCTCCAGTATCCGACCGTTCACCGCGGCGGCGGCGTTCTGCGCACAAACATCGAGTGGGTGCCAACCCTCGGCCTCAACTTCGGCCTGCGCATGGACGGGTTCACCTGGCTGTTTGCCATGCTGGTTACAGGCATTGGCTTCCTAGTGGCGCTCTATGCGCGCTATTACATGTCGCCCGCCGATCCTGTGCCGCGCTTCTTCGCGTTCCTGCTTGCCTTCATGGGCGCCATGTTGGGCATCGTGCTCTCAGGCAACCTGATCCAGCTGGTCTTCTTCTGGGAGCTGACCAGCCTCTTCTCCTTCCTCCTCATCGGTTACTGGCACCATAACGCCAGCGCCCGCGACGGCGCACGCATGGCCCTGACGGTCACGGCCACGGGCGGACTATGCCTGCTTGTCGGCGTCCTGCTGATCGGCCACATCGTTGGCAGCTACGATCTGGACCGGGTGCTGTCATCGGGTGACAAGGTCCGCAGCAGCAGCCTCTACATGCCGGCCCTGATCCTGGTCCTGCTCGGTGCCCTGACCAAGAGTGCGCAGTTCCCATTCCACTTCTGGCTCCCGCACGCCATGGCCGCGCCGACGCCGGTCTCGGCCTATCTCCACTCGGCCACCATGGTGAAGGCCGGCGTGTTCCTGCTCACCCTGCTCTGGCCCGTGCTGTCAGGCACGGAAGCGTGGTTCTACATCGTGGTGACGGCCGGCCTCTGCACCCTGGTCCTGGGGGCTTACGCAGCCATCTTCCAGCAGGACCTGAAGGGTCTGCTGGCCTATTCCACCATCAGCCATCTCGGCCTGATCACGCTCCTGCTCGGTCTCAGCAGCCCGCTCGCCGCCGTGGCGGCCATCTTCCACACGATCAATCACGCGACCTTCAAGGCGTCGCTGTTCATGGCTGCCGGCATCATCGACCACGAGTCCGGCACCCGCGACATCCGGCGTCTGAGCGGCCTGTTCCGATACATGCCGATCACCGCCACCCTGGCGATGGTCGCGGCGGCCGCCATGGCGGGCGTGCCGCTGCTCAACGGCTTCCTGTCCAAGGAAATGTTCTTTGCCGAGGCGGCCGCCTTCCACGTCGACTCCCTGCTCGATCACTCCCTCCCGTACTTCGCCATGCTGTTCAGCGCCTTCAGCGTGGCCTATTCGCTGCGCTTCATTCACGGCGTATTCTTCGGCCCGCCCGCGAAAGACTTGCCGCGCATCCCGCACGAGCCGCCGCACTGGATGCGCTTCCCCATTGAGTTCCTGGTGCTGGCGTGCCTGCTCGTCGGCATCCTCCCGGCGCTGACCATCAAGCCCTTCCTCGCAACCGCCGTTCGGGCGGTGCTGGGGCCGGACACCCCTTACTACAGCCTGGCCGTGTGGCACGGCTTCACCGAGCCGTTGCTCATGAGCATGATCGCGCTCACCGGCGGCGTCATCCTGTACTGGTTGTTGCAGGGATACCTGAAGAAGGGCATCAATGGCCCTCCCCTGGTGCGTCACCTCAAGGGCCAGCGCATCTTCGAACGGGTGCTCGTCACCCTGTCGTGGCGATGGGCCCGGACGCTCGAGCGCGTGTTCGGCACCCAGCGGCTTCAGCCGCAACTAAGGCTGCTGGTGGCGTTCGCCGTGCTTGCGGCGCTCTGGCCGCTTTATCGGCAAGGTCTCGCGGCGGGCTCTCGTCCCGGCACAGCCTTCGATCCCGCCTTCCTTCTGCTCTGGATCGTCGGGGGGCTGTGCGCCATCGGCGCAGCCTACCAAGCCAAGTACCACCGGCT
>NZ_JAFEMD010000149.1 GCF_016892765.1 Microvirga arvi | reverse complement strand
CTGAAGGTGTTTTCATGATGCCTCCTTTTTTGATCGTCTGGTGCGTTGCAGCCGAGCCCGCAGGTCACGGATCTGATCGTCTGCCAGATCAATCTGCCAAGGCTGTCCTCGTCGTAACTGGTGGCCGGTCAGCAGCCCATCGGCCAGATACGTGAGGACCGTTTGCATCGTCACGTCCAAGGCTGCGGCCGCACCCTGAACCGAGAAGCTCCCATCCGGCCAGCGCGGCGGATTGGCCGCAATGCCATTGATCTTCGCCGGGGCGATGCCCCAACGGGTGCGTAATAGCCACACAGTCTCACCCTGGAAGCGACAGCCGCACGCCGCCGTGAAGCCTTCCTGATTGAGAACCTGCGCAACCTCCTTGTCCATCGTGCCGGCGGCATTCAGCTGCGTGATCCGCTGCCGCAGCTGATCGAGATCGGCATAGTCGTTGTAGGTGTGAACACGGCGCTGCACGGTATGCTCGCTGGTTGCGCCGGTGTGCCAGAGGATCTTGAGCCAGACATGACCTTTGAGCTTCGT
Source organism: Microvirga arvi (assembly GCF_016892765.1). Taxonomy (GTDB): domain Bacteria; phylum Pseudomonadota; class Alphaproteobacteria; order Rhizobiales; family Beijerinckiaceae; genus Microvirga; species Microvirga arvi. Next base: position 2,099 of record NZ_JAFEMD010000149.1, on the reverse strand, counting down.
CTGGTCGAGGATCACCTCTCGGATGATGAAGCGCAGCATGCGCTTGCGGTCGGCGGCCGTCGTACTGCTGGCGTGCCACACCTGCGGCAGGTTCTGGCCGAGAGCCCAAAGGGCATCGCGATCGTCGTCACTCAACACCAGGGGCTGCTCACGGCGCCAACGGTCATAATCCTGCTCGATCCCCTCCACGACGCGCAACTTCTCCTCCCAGACCCGCTCCAGGGAGCGGGCCACCAGCCGGTTCTCGGGCTCGACGGCATCGTACTGGCGCCGGGCTCGCTCGGCCTCATAGCGGGCGCGCTCGCGCCGTAGCGCCCACTGCCGCTCCAACTGTCTTGCCTCCCGGTCCAACTGCCCAAGGGCTGCCAACGCGATCGCGATCTGGTCCGGCTTGAGCGCCTCCAGCAGGATCTCCGTCACGCCGGCATCCACCGCCAGGGCCCGCACCACCTGACATGATGGAGCCCCCGTTTGATCCCGGTCGGTTTGGCAGACATAACCCGGATAATCGCCGTTCGGACCGGTGTAGTGCACGCTCATGCGGCGGCCGCACCGGCCGCACACCGCGATCCCCTGCAGGAGCGCCAGGCCCTTGCGAGGCGCTCCTGGATGACCCGCCGCGGGATGATTGGTGTTGTCGACCAGTTGGCGCTGGTTGGCCATAAACTCCTCCCAGCTGATGTAGCCGGCATGAGCCGCCTGACGGCACACTGCCCACTCGGCGATGGGAACCACGGTCCGGCCGGGCCGACGGGATCCCGCTCGCGTCTGGCCCGGGGCTTGATGCCGGCGTCCATAAACATACGCGCCGGCATAGGCGGGATTGTGAAGGATGCTGAGCACCCGGGCACTGGTGGCCTCGCGCCAGATTACGTCCTGCGGGGCCGGCCCGCGGGAGGACCGCACCGGAAGCGGCAGACCATTGGCCCGCAGATGGCGCATCACCGCATGGGCACTGTGCCACGCGCGGAACGTCGTGAACACGAGGGCCAAGCGGGCTTGCACCTCCTCGTCCGGGTTGAGTGTAACGGCCCCGGCGGGATCGTAGGCCAAGCCGGCCGGAACCGGCAGGCTGAGCTCACCGCGAGCCGCCTTCTGTCGCTGACCCTGGTGCAGACGAAGCTTGATCTGATGCAGTTCAGCTTCGCTCATGATGCCGGACAGGCCGAGCAGCAGACGGTCATGATAGGCACAGGGGTCAAACAGCCGCTCGCCATCGGCGATCAGCACGCCGAACAGCGAGCACAATTCCAGCAACTGATGCCAGTCGCGATTGTTGCGCGCCAGGCGCGAGGCGTCGAGGCTGATGACCAGGCCGGCATGGCCGAGGCTGATCTCGGTGATCAGCTTCTGGAAGCCCGAACGTTCGGCCGTGCCGGCACCGGACTTGCCGAGATCCTCGTCGATGACGTGGATCCGGTCGCGCGGCCAGCCCCAGGCTTCAGCCCGCTCCACCAGACGGTATTGCAGCTCGGTACTCTCCTGATGCTGCTTGACCTGGGTCAACGAGGACTGGCGTACGTAGATATAGGCCAGCTTGGCCCGATGAGCGGCCGTGAGGTGGTCGTCAGACAGGGTTGGAGGGGTCACCATCAGTGCTCTCCCGGATCGGCGGCCTCGGGTGCATCCGCCGCAGAAGTTCGGCCAGAAGCTGCGCCATCTGCGTCTGGGTCTCGGGCGTAAGGCTCCGCCACGGTCGAGGCGGGATAGGCTTGGAGCGGTTCAGGTGCAGCGTTGCCGGAGGAGCCGCCTCCCGGCGCGAAAGGACGCGTTTGGCCATGGCCGATTCCCTTCTGTGCGGACGCGGTGATCATGGTGGCCAAATGCTGCGCCAGTGGGAGCAGAGTGCGGACGCTGACCCGCAGAGCCCCGTCTGACCTGTTGGTGCTGGTGGCCCCAGCCAAATCGGTGATGGACCGGCGAACGGAGCGGCGACGTCCATCGGGCAGCGCGATCACGACAAAGGCTGGCCCCCGTGCGGAGTGCACGGACACGAGCTCGAACTGCTGTCCGATCAGGGCGTGATGGGGATCGATGATCGTCACATGAGAGACGGGTCGATCAACAATAGGGGTCTTCTGCCATGCCCGTGCTGGCCG
>NZ_JAFEMD010000148.1 GCF_016892765.1 Microvirga arvi | reverse complement strand
GCCTGCGCGTTCGACGCGATCGTGATCACGGGTTCCAGATAATCGTGATCATCCATTCCAGGGCAGCGTGATCATGGTTTCCAGAGGGTCGTGATCGCTCGTTCCAGCGATCGTGATCAGTCTTCTGAGACCGTGAAGAGGTGCTTGCCGCCGGCAGTCCGCAACCCACGGTAATCTTGGCTTTTGCTTTCCAGCCGAGGACCAAGATGCCCACCGAGAGACTGTCGATGCGCCACATCCGCGAAGTCTTACGCCTGCACCACGGTGTCGGGCTCTCCCAGCGTGCCACCGCGGCGAGCCTGGGCCTGGCCCAAGGCACCATCAGCAAATACATCAACCGCGCCCGCCGCGCCGGCCTGACCTGGCCGCTGCCGCCCGAGTTCGATGACGATGTCCTGCTGGAGAACCGGCTCTACCCGCCGCCCTCCGATCTGCCCGCCGAGCAGCGCAGCCATCCCGATTGGACCCTGGTCCATCGCGAGCTGCGCCGGCCGGGCGTCACCCTCATGCTGCTGTGGGAAGAATACTGCGACAGCACGCCCGAGGCCTTCAGCTATTCCTGGTTCTGCGAGCACTACAAGGACTGGGTGGGCCGGCTCAAACCCACTCTGCGCCAGGTCCACGTCGCCGGCGAGAAGCTGTTCGTCGACTATTCCGGCCACACCATGGAGGTGATCGACGGGCCGACCGGCGAGGTTCGCCCGGTCCAGATCTTTGTCGCCGTGCTCGGGGCCTCCAACTATACCTATGCCGAGGCCAGCTTCACCCAGAGCTTGCCGGACTGGATCGGCTCGCATGTGCGCACCTTCGCCTTCCTGGGCGGCGCCACCCGCCAGACGGTCAGCGACAATCTCAAGGCCGGAATCACCAAGGCCTGCTTCCACGAGCCGATGGTCAATCGCACCTATGCCGACGCAGCGCGTCACTACGGCACCGCCATCGTGCCGGCCCGGCCCTACAAGCCGCGCGACAAGGCGAAGGTCGAGGTCGGCGTTCAGGTGGTCGGGCGCTGGATCCTGGCCCGCCTGCGCAACCGCCGCTTCTTCTCGCTGCCGGCCCTCAATGCGGCCATCCACGATCTGCTGCATGACTTGAACGAGCGGCTCCTGCGCGGCTGGGGCCGCTGCCGACGCGAGCTGTTCGAGACGCTCGACCGCCCGGCGCTCCTGCCGCTGCCGGCCGAACCTTACGAATATGCCGAGTGGAAGCGCTGTCGCGTCGGTCTCGATTATCACATCGAGATCGGCAAGCATTACTACAGCGTGCCGCACAGCCTCATGCGCCAGGAGGTCGAGGCGCGGATCACGGCCACTAGCATCGAAGTCTTCTGGCGTGGCAAGCGCGTGGCCTCACATGTGCGCTCCCATCGTCCGCATCGGCCGACCACGGTGGCCGACCACATGCCGAGTTCGCATCGGCGCTACCGCGACTGGACGCATGAGCGCATCCGCCGCGAGGCAGGCAAGGTCGGGGCCGACGCGGCCACCCTGATCGACGTCATCCTGCGCTCCCGGCCGCATCCCGAGCAGGGCTTCCGCTCGGCGATCGGTATTCTCGGGCTGGTCAAGCGCTATGGAGCGGAGCGGGTCGATGCGGCCTGCGCGCAGGCGCTGGCGATCAACACCCGGTCCTACACCTCGGTGGCCGCCATTCTGAAGAGCGGCACGTCCAAGGCTTCCCAGCCGGCGCAGGACGCGCCGGTTCTCGTCCACGCCAACATCCGTGGCCCCGGCTACTACCACTGATCAGGAGATCCTCATGCTGCTTCATCCCACCATCGAACGCCTGCGCGCTCTTGGCCTGAGTGCCATGGCCGACACATTGATCGAGTTGCAGACCAACCCCGAGGCCGCCGCGATGCCCCATGCCGACTGGCTTGGTCTTCTGGTCGATCGGGAAGCGACGTTCCGCGACAACCGTCGTCTGGCGCGCCGCCTGAGCGCGGCCAAACTGCGCCAGAATGCCACCATCGAGAATGTCGACTACCGCAGCTCGCGTGGTCTCGACCGGGCCCTGTTCCAGGCGCTGGCCACCAGCCAGTGGGTGCGCGATCACAATCACCTAGCGATCGTCGGCCCGACCGGAACGGGGAAGAGCTGGCTCGCCTGTGCGCTCGGCCACAAGGCTTGCCGCGACGGCTTCTCGGTTCTGTATCGCCGGGCGCCGCGCCTGTTTGCCGATCTGGCCCAGGCCCGCGGCGAAGGCCGTCTGGCGCGGCTGATGAGTGCCCTGGAACGCACGGATCTGCTGATCATCGACGACTGGGGCCCGGAGCCGCTCACCGCCGAGCAGCGCCGGGATCTTCTCGAGATCGTCGACGATCGCTACGACAAGGGCTCGCTGCTGATCACCAGTCAAGTTCCCGTGTCACACTGGCACGATGTGATTGCCGATCCCACCCTCGGCGACGCGATCCTGGATCGCGTCATTCACAATGCGCATCGGATTGAACTCAAGGGCGACAGCCTGCGGCGCCGGGCTTGACCTGACGCCTGTTTCCAGACCACCTTGCAACTGTCGGCGGTATAGGCCGCTTCACTCCCGCTCAGCAGACCACCAGGTCAATGCTGACGGTGATCACGATCACCCGAACGAGTGATCACGGTCGCGTGGAACTACCGATCACCATCCCTGGAATGCGCA
>NZ_JAFEMD010000147.1 GCF_016892765.1 Microvirga arvi | reverse complement strand
AAACATCATGCCTGCGGTGTGAGGACGAAATCTTAAAGCGGAACCTCAACCAACGCTCACATTGGTTATCGTGTACGCTATTCAATCACCTCGTCAGCGTGAACGCCGTTCAGGCATGCCCAGGCGATGCGATGAAAGCTCAATCGATCCCGTTGTCTGGGGACAGATTCCGAGGACAGCCGGAACTCTGATCCGCAACCTACTGGTCTGTTTTGGGCAGACTGGACCGGACTGATTACCCCCTGATGCGGTTTGTCCATTATACCTCATAGAAGTACGATGCTTCACTATTAGCCGAGGCTTCATTAGGTCCGGAGTGAGAGCGTTCGCCGTGGTCGCGCAGCCGTGTGCCGTGGAAGCGAACTCCGAACCCAGCGGCCTCTCGCCGGAATCGTGCTCGGAGGAAGTCATGCGCCGATGCCGTTTGGGATTTCGTATCAGAAGCGCGTGCATTCTCGCCATTTCCAGCCTTGTCCTCGGCCTGATGTCTGTCGCCCAAGCCGCTGCGGAGCAGCCTCGCCGAATCGGCAGACTCTTGATGGCTGATCCTTGCCCACCCAACAACCTTTTCGAAGCCGAAGACGCTCTCACTACGGCTCTGGCTGAGCGGGGGTGGAAACAAGGACAGAACTTCGTATGGGATTGCGTTTCCGCAGGCGGGCGGCTCTGGGACCTTGACAAACTCGCCGCCGAACTCGTCGCCCGACAGCCCGAGTTGCTGGAGACCCAGAGTAGCCCAGCGATCCACGCGTTAAAGGCGACGAAGACCACCATTCCGATTGTCATGTCCACCCCCGATCCCGTGGGCGATGGATTTGTTCAGTCTCTTGCGAGACCGGGAGGCAATATCACCGGGGTGGCTGACCTGGGCCTCGATCTTGCCGTTAAGCGCATTGAACTCGCCAGAGAGTTGATTCCTGCGTTGACGAAAGTTGCGGTCCTTGAGCGGGTGGGAGGAGATGCCACGTACTACAAACGCCTAGAAGATCAGCTAAACCGGGCCGTGGACCGCTTTGGCATCGAGTGGCGCGTATATCCCCACCAATCCCGCCCCGAAGACTTGGAGCAACATTTTAGGGCCATGCAGCAGGACGGATATAGGCTCCTCTATCTCATCGCGACCCCATTCACGTTCGGCAATCGCAAACTGATCAGTGATCTTGCGTTGAAGTACGGCATCCACATGCTCTCTGAGCATCCGCAGTTTGCCCAGGATGGTGCCTTGCTGAGCTATGGGGTGGACAACGATGAAGTCCAGCGCCACATGGCACCCCAGATCGATGCCGTCCTGCGGGGCGCGAGACCCGAGACACTCCCCATCGACCAAATGACGAAACTTCAACTCGTCATCAATCTGAAGACAGCCCGCGCGTTAGGGGTCGAGATTCCGCCCGATCTCCTTGTCCGTGCCGACGAGGTGATCGAATGAACCTGTCTGCGTTTAGATCACAAATTTTGGAATGGGCTGTCTCAATTAGATCGGGTTGTACTACTCTTATCTCGAAACGCAGCTACAGCCTCAGCGACCCGCGCAGTGATCTCTCGCTTTAAGTCCGATGAGAGATGCCAGTAGTGCATCTCGTTCACTCGGGCTGAATTGCCCAGCACTCTTCCCATGGCTTCGGGACCATAACCCAGCTTCGCCCCTACACTATTCCAGCTACGACGAAGATCGTGAAGCGTCACGCGGTCCCTACCCTCGTGCAGCCCCGCCTCCTTGCGGATAGCGAGCCAACCCTTATCGACGCTCGCGATGTGTCCATGACGAGCGTCAGGTCGAGGAAACACCCAGTCGCAACAACGGGGAATTGTTCGGAGTAGCTGTTCGAGGGCATCGCTCATAAAGACATCCAGAACACCATCGTGCCGGTCGGTCTTGTGCTCGATAACCCGGATTACCCGCTGCCCGAAGTCCACGTTTTCCCACCGGAGACGGAATGCTTCGGTCTTCCGCAACGGAGATAACATCAAGAACTCGATGGCCCAGAGAGAAACGTTTGGAATCACGCCCCGATAGCGATGCCGTTCGAGTGCTGCCCAGAGGCGCTGGTACTCCTCGGGGGATAGCACGCGATCCCGTCGCGGCTTCCTCACGTTGATTACGATCACAAATGGATTGCGACTATCCCCAACAAGGTCTCGTTTTTCCGCCCATGCCCAGATCGCTCGGGACCATTGGATGATCTTTGCCCGCACATGCGGCGCTTGCCGAAGTCGGTCGTAGACCTGTTGCACCTGTCCCCTTGTCAGGTCTGACACCAAAACGTCCCCGAAATGGTGACGTATATGGAGACGACAGAACCGGCTGACCTCCTTGAACGAACTTTCCTTATGATGTCCCTGAGCGAAGACAAGATAACGGTCGATGACTTCGTTAAACAAAGTTGCGGATGCCAGTTCGATCTTCCGCTCCCAAGCTGGATCATGACCTTCACTGATGCGCCCGAGCAATACCCGTGCTTTCCGGCGTGCCTCATCCGTATCGATCACCCCAAACTGACCGATTCGAAATTCACGTTGCCGCTTATCGCGAGAGCGGTATCTCAGAATGAATTGCACTTTCCCAGTCGAGTAGACCTTGGCTCCGAAGCCGCCGATGTCAGTGTCCCAACTTCGGCCTACGGGGAGTTTTCTCACAACCGCGTCCGAGAGCCTGAGCTTCCGCTTCAAAGGAGGAGCCATATCGCGTTTCCCGACCTACTTATGCC
>NZ_JAFEMD010000146.1 GCF_016892765.1 Microvirga arvi | reverse complement strand
CCTCTTCGAGCCACAGGAGTGTTGGAACTTCCTCAGGGCTGCCGGATATGCGTCCGTTTAACCGTCCGATGCTCTAGCGACAGCCTCGGTGCGCTTAGCCTGAAGCTCCCTTTGACGATCAGCATCAATCTTTGCTCTGTCCTCCGATCCATATGTTCCGCGATAGTAGCACATGGTGTCCTCTATCTCTCTCGATTGCCTCGCGACAGATCGGCGAGCCGTCTCACTGCGACTTGCTCGGGTCATCTGCCGGATTGGCGTAGGTAATGGCAAAAGGCCCCATCGAGTCGATCTGCACCACCGCGTCGGTGCCCATGAAGGCGTAGTGGTTCATGTTGGCCGGGAGATCGACGAAGCCACCACTGCCGAGCTTTTCCGCCTTGGCCTGATCGAGCTTGTCGCCCATGCCAAAATGGAAGTCGCCTGAGATGACGGTGATCCGCTCCGCCGTGGGATGGCTGTGAGCCGGGATTTTGTAACCCGCAGGAGCTTTCAGCCTCATCGTGAATGGTCCGGCCTTGGAAGGGTCACCAGACAAGACGGTAGCCTGTGCTCCTTTTGGCAAGACCGATGGCGCTGGCATCCACTGGAGTTGGTCAGGGCGCATTGCGTGACCGGCTTTAAGATCCTGGGCCAGCACGCTACCCGTGGTGACAAGAAGTAGGACTGTCGTGAGCAGGAGCGGGCGCATGGCAAACCTCCCTGAATGGTTACAGTCATCTCAGCTTAAGAGCGATCAACAAGGCCGGGAGGGGCACAAGCGGAACGCTGCTTGATGCTGTAGCTCCTTAAGGCCGCTCCCGGTCTGCCGTCCCTTGATGTCCGCTAGGCTGAGGCCGGTCCGCGTGCCTCAGCGGTCATCGCGGCCAAGTTCGGAGGTGGTTGCATGCTGAACCTCCTTCCGCAGGAATGCACCGCTCTTCTCAAGGCCGGTGCGCTGCACCAGGGCAGCGCGAAAAGGCTCTGCCTGTTGAGGTATGGTGTCAAGAATAAATGACGGGATGAAGACTACTTAGCAGACAGGCACTCACAGGCAGGCATCAGAAATTCAATTCGGTAAGACAGATAAACCTGTGGTCTCGTGGTATGCTGCTGGCGGCTGTGGGGTGATCTCAGCAGGAGGCTCTCATGTACGCCGTCATCCGCAAATTCAACAAGATGCGTTCCATCGACGAAGCCGCACGCCGAGCCGAAAGCGGGCTTGCGCCAATCCTGCGGCAATCACCAGGGTTCCAAGGCTACTACATCGTCAAGGGCGAAAACGATATGGTCGTGTCCATCACCCTGTTCGACGCCCAGGACGCCATACGGGAAGCCCATCGACGAGCCATGGATTGGACCAGGAAAAACATCAGCGACTTCCTTGAGGGTGAACCGGAGGTCATTACTGGAGAGGTCATCGTGAGCGTTCCGGCTCAGGGCGCAATAGCCGCTTGACCAATCGCCATGTTCACTTCCGGGGAGGATGTCCAAAGCCACGATTAGATCACGCAGACCTTTAGGTGATGCACCTGTTTGATCCCAGGGTTTGATGGTGCATTCTTGTCTCTCGACTGGAGGGATGCTCTATGGGCCAGGTTCTCCACGGCAGCGCCACAACGACAGAGGCAGTCCGTCGAGCGATACAGCATAGTCAAGCGAGCTTGAGAGCCCTGGCCCAGCGCTATGGCATCAATCCGAAGACGGTTGCCAAGTGGAAGAAGCGCAGCTCGGCGGCTGACATGCCGACCGGGCCCAAGGACGCCAAGTCCTCCGTGCTGTCGGCCGCCGAAGAGGCCATCATCGTGGCCTTCCGAAAGCACACCCTGCTGCCCCTGGACGACTGCCTCTACGCCCTTCAGCCGACCATCCCGCACCTGACTCGCTCCTCGCTGCACCGCTGCCTGCAGCGGCATGGCATCAGCCGCTTGCCGGAGGTGACCGGCGACAAACCGGCCAAGAAGAAGTTCAAGGCCTACCCCATCGGCTACTTCCACATCGACATTGCTGAGGTGCACACGGAGGAAGGGAGGCTCTATCTGCTGGTGGCCATTGATCGCACCAGCAAGTTTGCCTTTGCCCAACTGCATGAGAAAGCCACCCGGAGTGTGGCGGGCGACTTCCTGCGGGCCTTGATCGCGGCTGTGCCGTACGAGATCCATACTGTGCTGACCGACAATGGCACCCACTTCACCAGTCTCGGCAACATCAGTTCGGCAGCCCCTTTGATCAAAGAAGCCATGGTAAGAGGCGAGATCTTCCGGGCGCATTCGTTCGAGCTCGCCTGTGCCCAGAACGACATCGATCATCGCTTGACCAAACCACGACATCCCTGGACGAACGGACAGGTCGAGCGGATGAACCGGACCCTCAAAGACGCGACCGTCAGGCGCTACTACTACGACACTCATAACCAGCTACGGGGTCACCTTGGCGACTTCCTGACGGCCTACAACTTCGCCCGAAGACTCAAAACGCTGCGGGGGCTCACGCCCTATGAGTACATCTGCAAAATCTGGACAACAGAGCCCCACTGCTTCAGGCTCGACCCGCTCCACCAAATGCCGGGACTAAACATCTAGACGCGAAACGGCGTAGCGAATTGAATGAATGATCAGGACTGGGGCTTGAACTCGCCAGTTCTGCCCTCCAATTACCATCCAGCGAGATGGTAGAAGGATGGTAGCCATGGCTAACAATGTCTACGAGCTTCGGCCCAAGGCCGCAGACAGCGAGAAGATCACGATCAATCTGGGCTATGTCGACCTCGGCCAGATTGATCTCCTCGTCCAAGAGGGCTTCTATTCCAACTGTACCGACTTCATCCGGACGGCCATACGCAACCAGCTTGATCGGCACAACGACGCCGTCCGGAAATCCGTCGAACGACACCAGCTCGACCTCGGCCTGCGCCACTATGGTCGCCAAGACCTCGAGGCCGCGCAAGCAGCCGGAGAAATGCTGCG
>NZ_JAFEMD010000145.1 GCF_016892765.1 Microvirga arvi | reverse complement strand
GGGTAAGGGTTGCGAGCAGAGGTCATTCTGCCAGAACGGCGGTGACCTCAAGACGGGTCCATAACAGCCTCTAGATCCTCGACACAGTGATTATGACCGTTTGACACCGCCAAGCTCGTGGCGGATCTCGCACCCGCTCCCGGGGCCCTATCCGATGGGGCTCGATCCACTCGCAGATCCCGCACCGAGTCGAAGTGTCGGCTCAAGAGACGGCAGGCCAACCCGTCAAAATCACTGTGTCGAGGATCTAGGTACCATTGCGCCACCGCAGTCTGGACGGGCAAACACGGAATTTGATCTCGAAAATCACGAGGTCAAACGTGTCCGGCAACCTTGCGTTTTCCTAAACTTCAATTCTTGCGCCACTGGCAGAGAGATCTCTGATCTTGCACGACAATGCAGTGCCGTCACTGAGATAGACTTTCCCCTCCAGAGAGCTGGGTGCACGCGCTGATCTACGGGTCTCTGCCCCCTCGACATCATGTCCCCCTAAACATACGCAACTACCCTATTCACGGTAACGAACAACTAATTAACAGGAACAGCTTCTGCTTCAACGGGACCTCGATAAGACTTTGTTGATATGTTTAAGTGGTGCATCCGGTAAGTCATGCTGCCTTGGGCAGGAGAGCGATGCCGGGCGAGCGGCGCGGCCGATGCCGGCGGCGCCTGCCCCAGACAAACGGATGACGGTGCGCATTCCAGTAGACCGTCGAGCAGTGGATCGCATCGGCGATCTCCTCCCAGGTCTCGAAGCGCCGACCCGCTAATGCGAGGGAGCGCAGGATCTTCCACCAGGGCTCGATCAGGTTGAGATACGCCGCGTACTTGGGCTGGAACACCATCTTCCAGCGTGGATGCGCCAGCAGGAACAGCAGCACGTCCGTCGTGCGATGCGAACTCAGGTTATCCATGATCGCGTACACCCGTTCGGTTGTGCGCGGGATCCAGGTCTCAACCCGTTCCAGGAAGTCGACCCAGTGCGCTCCGCCCCGTCCGGGATACGGATGCGTGAAGGCTTCACCGATTGCGGGACGAAACGCACCAAAGATATAGCCTTTGGCGCGCCGGCCGTAGTCGATCTCCTGCTTCGCGCGCTCAGCCGGTCGCGTCCGGCTCTTGTCGGCTCACGCCCACGGCTGAGCGGCTTTTCAGAATGGGTGTTATGCGAAATTCGCGACCGCGGCTGGACACCACGGACCAAGGTCTAGCCGGTCGCTGGACTAAGGGCAGATTTCAACCGTTTTGCCGGATGCTACCGTGAGGATGACCGTCGAATGTAGCCCCCGGCGTATCGGCGGTCGGACCGCCGGAGATAGTCCCCCGCCGTCTCTGGCGGTCTTAGCATCTCCGCTGCCAATGATGAGTTCCATACATCCCTTTACGCGAAATTCGCGGTGCGGATTCACGCGTGCGCAAGGCAAGAAAAAGGCCGCTGCGTTCAGCGGCTGAAGGTTGGAGTCTCGCGCCTGTGGCCTCGCGTGGCAGATGCAAAGGCCCGGTGGTTCGACCTGACCCTTTTAGGCCGTGATGCTGGTGTGAGGCTTGGCTCGGTAGGGACCTGTCGGACATTCGCCTGCGGCCACAATAAAACGCCCCGGCCAAGGAAGTTCATGGACCTCAGCCAGGGCGTCTTCCATGCCTGGGGGCAATGGAACTGATCGGGCGAATACGCTACGCACCCGGCGCACTCGTTCTAGAACGGCTAGGGTAAAAAATCCGTAGCTGTTTCAGAGCGGTTCCATACCGGCCCTTATGCGAAATTCAGGGGCGAGTTCGTGCAGGAGAAAACGCCCTAACCGAGGGGTCATGGTGGGACCTCCGGCTTAGAGCGCTATGGCCTCGGCTGAGGGGAGTCGGTGGACCCTCAGCCGAGGCGCATGGGATAAGACTTACTGGAAGAGTTTGAGGATCATCTGGCTGTTCTGGTTAGCCATGGAGAGAGCTTGCACACCGAGTTGCTGCTGGGTCTGCAGCGCCTGATTGCGGGTCGAGGCCTCGTTCATGTCGGCATCCACGAAGGCGCTGACGCCGGCGGTCACGTTGTCGGACAGAGCGGCGATGAACTCCTCCTGCGTCTCCAGCAGAGCCTTGTTCGCGCCCAGCATCGACGAAGCCTTGGTCACATCTGCGATGGCGGTGTCGACGTCCACAAGGAAGCCTGCGATCTCTGCCGCGGTTGCAGAGTCGTCAGCAGCAAGCGGAGTAGTTGGACCAGCTCCGTCAGGATCATACCCGGCTGGCGAGAAGAGTCTTACGGCCGCAACATCCCCAAGCAGACCACCAGTGCCGGCAGCGGCGTCTGCGAACAGCTGCGTCTCACTTGTTTTGATGGTCAGCATGCCGACCGCATTGCCGGAACCGTTGTAGGGCGAAACCACATCAGTATCCGTGCCCTTGGTGAGCCAGTTCTGGCCGTTGAACTGAGCGGATGCCGCTGCGCTCTTCATGCCGGCGATGTGAGCGTCGAATTCGGTCTGGATCTTGGCGAAATCGACGCCCGGCTGGGCGGCGGCGACCAGACCTTCCTTCATCTTGTTGAGGTAGGTCAGCGTCTTGTCGATCGCCGAGGTGAAGGTGTTGATCGTCGCCTTGGACTGCTTGATCGAGTCCTTGACCGCGCTGAGCGCGCCGTTGTCGGACTTCATCTGGGTGGCGATGGACCAGTAGGAGGCGTTGTGCGAAGCCTCGCCGACCCGCAGGCCGGTGGAGATCTGGCTTTGCGTCTTGCTGAGGTTGCTCTGCGTCGACTTGAGCGACTGCAGGGCGGTCATGGCGGAGAGATTGGTGTTGATCGAAGACACGAGCTTCATTCCTTAAAATGATGTGATTTTCAGGGAATGTCGGGATCTAACCGACCCAGCGGAGTGGCATCATGCCTCGAGAGAATCTCGATCCGCTGCTCATATGACATCCGGACTTTCGCCGAGACGCTGGCCGGGGCATCATGCCTTGCCTTCAAAAAAGGCTTACCAACGTGTTCTGTTTGACCATTTCACTCGAACGCCTGGCTCGATCAGGTCGATGTATTAACCTTAATCCATCAATTACTAAGTTAAGGTTAACAAAGCGTGCGGATTGCCATTCCCAAGAAGCTTGAGTGGCTGCAGTCGCCTGCCGAATACAGGTAAGCAATTGAGAGATCAGTCCTAGCAACTAATACTACAGCCGGGCCTTGTGCGTTGTCTTAGACACGGAGGTGTCGCGCCATGACGCACCTAAGCCAGGCCCA
>NZ_JAFEMD010000144.1 GCF_016892765.1 Microvirga arvi | reverse complement strand
CACTCCGCGCCCGGCCTCGGCTCATGCCTCAGCTTAACGACACCGTCTGTCAGATTAAGTCCAAACTACTTCACTTTATCAGCCTCCAAAGTGCTCTGGTCCGCGGCAATGCTGAGCGCGTGCTCGAGAACAGCCAGCGCTTGGCCCAGCTCACCGCCCAAGTAGCCCAAGAGGCCACCCGGGCCCTCACGGCACAACCCGAGCACGGTCGGCGTGCTCGCTAAGGATCTGGTTTGAATACGCTCCCGGCTCGCGAGCCGGGAGCCCTACATCAGGAACTGGGCAACCCCGCAGGGCGGTCCTCTGCATTCGATGCTCCATCGAGTTCGTGTGCTCCCTGGCGTGAGACGCTCCTGTCTCAAAACCTGTTCACTGGGTGCGCATGCGATTGAAACTTCCGATTGCTCGCCTTTTGAAAGCCCAGCACCGCTGGGAGAAGACCCTCCTCAAAGCCACAGCGACCTCGCGTAAGCTCCTCAACAGGCCGCGCAAGACCCGACCGAAGAAGGACAAGCTGACTGAGGTCAGCTCTTTTGGATCCAACCCCGGCAATCTCCGGATGCTGACCTACGTGCCGCCGCAGTTGCCCGACAGCGCGCCCCTGGTTGTGGTGCTGCATGGCTGCATGCAGACCGCTCGCGACTACGACGAGGGCAGCGGCTGGTCGATGCTGGCAAGACGGCACGGCTTTGCTCTTTTGTATGCCGAGCAGTCCCAGGTCAACAACCCGAACCGCTGTTTCAACTGGTTCCAGCCTCACGATGTCCGACGGGGCTCCGGCGAGGCCTTGTCGATCCGCCAGATGGTGTCTCGCATGCGGCGGACCCACAGCATTGATCCTGCGCGGATCTTTGTCACAGGTCTCTCAGCCGGCGGCGCCATGACGTCGATGATGCTGGCCACCTACCCAGAGGTCTTTGCCGGCGGCGGGATCATCGCCGGACTTCCCTATGGCGCTGTGTCCGGTCTGCGCCAGGTCATGTCCGCCATGAAGAGACCGCAGACGCGCAGCGGCGAGCAATGGGGCGACCTCGTCCGCGCCGCTTCGTCCTATGCAGGCTCACGGCCGACGGTGTCGATCTGGCATGGCACAGAGGATCGGACGGTTGCAGCCTCCAATGCAGCTGCGTTGCTCAGCCAGTGGACCAATGTGCACGGTGTCAGCGAGGAGGTGTTTACTCAAACGTCAGTCGCAGGCCACCGCCGACGAGCATGGTCAAACAGAAAGGGTGACATGATCGTTGAACTGTACCTGATCGATGGCATGGGCCACGGTACGCCGGTGCGCCGGACGAAAGCTCAGGCCAGGGCAGGACGAGCCAGACCATTCATGCTTGATGTAGGTATCTCGTCCTCGCTGCATCTGGCAAAATCGTGGGGCATTGTTCGCCGGAAGGCCGCCTCCCGCAGGATCTGAACGGCAGTCCAGCTCTACCGGCCTTAGTGTGCCTGTTGCTACCAAGTTAACATCTTGCCGGTTGGCCCGATCTGGGAATGGCATGTCGTTGTCGTGGCGACTCCCATGCCAGCGGGGTGGTCCTGTCCGTCAACAAGGCCTTTGCCACCCCAGTTGCCAGCAAACCTTGGCCAAATCGGTTGACATTTAGACCTTTGCTTTGAGCTTACCGCCGGTTTAGCTTGGGGTATGAAACCTCATAACCACCACGCCGCTCCGGTTCCAAAGGTTAATCACCGCTCCAATCGGCTACTGGCCGCACTGGAGCCGGATGACTTCGCGGCCCTGGAGCCGCACCTGCATGAAGTCAACCTGCAGCAGGATCAGGTGCTGTACGAGGCGGGGGACCCTCTGCGCCATGCCTACTTCCCCCATGACACGGTGGTGTCGCTGGTGGCCGTGTTGAAGGACGGCCGCTCGGCCGAGATGGCGGTCTACGGCCGCGAGGGAGCCCTGGGTCTGGTGAGTGCCGTGACGGCCGTCCATTCCTTCGGGCGCTACATCGTGCAAGCCAAAGGCACCGCCTCGCGCATTGAGTTGGAGCGCCTGCACGAGGTGATCGGCCGGTGCCCGAAGGTGCGCCAGCTGGTGCTGCGCTTCACCGAGGCCATGATGGCCCGGGTTCTGCAAAACGTGGCCTGTAATGCGGTTCACAGTGTCGAAGCCCGCGCGTGCCGCTGGATCCTCAGCATGCATGACCGGCTGGATCGGGACACCGTGCCGCTCACGCATGAGTTCCTTGCCGACATGCTGGGTGTCCAGCGCTCCACCGTCAGCAGCATCACGCGAGCTCTTCAGGAGGCGGGTCTCATCCGGCAAGGCCGGGGTGTCATCACGGTCACCAATCGTGCCGGCCTGGAGCAGACCTCTTGCGAGTGCTACGGCACCGTGCGCCGCAGCTTCGAGCGGCTGCTCCCTCACACCTACAGGCATAGTACGACGACCGACCTACGTCAGCAGCGTCGCTGTTCCTGATCGCCGTTTCACATGACTGTTGAGCGCACGACAGCCTCGCAGGTGAGATCGTCCGCCCTACCTGTGATTTTGGAAGGAAGCGGAGAGGGTTAGGCTGTCCAAGCACGTTTACAAAGTCGTTGAACTGTTGGGCTCATCGACGAGCAGCATTGAGGATGCGATCCAAACGGCAATCAAGCGTGCCGACCAGACCTTGCGCAACCTGCGCTGGTTTGAGGTGGTGCAAACCCGTGGGCACGTAGAGAACGGTGAAGTCCAGCATTACCAGGTAGTGCCCAAGGCCGGCTTTACATTGGAAGGCGAGTACCCGTGATACGAGGCGATGGCTCCCCAGGCGCGCCAGGGAACTAGCAGCGGAATGGCGCTGACCCTTCGCGGCGAACTCGGCATACGACTACAGCGGGGTCGACAGGCGACATCGGTGATGTGGTTGTGGGGGGACATCAGCGTAGATCGGATTCTCCTATAGAGTGCAGATTTCGTGCAGGCTGGCACCTGCAAGGCACCATGTTGTAAAGACAGTGACATCCGTCTTGTCACAGCTCTAGGGCAACTGCATTCGCCTTACCCCTTCAGGGGGACTTCACCTTTAGGATGAACGATCTTGGATAAAGATCAACAGATTAGGAAACGCAGGAGCATCATGATGGCAGTCTGCCAGGAATATCAACAGCTTGGAAGAACTCAAAGAAACCTCATCGTTTGTAAAGAATTTACAATTTGACTTCACCCAGCTTGTAAAGCTTGACACCTGAACCTTAACTCGCCTTCCCGGCTCCGAACACACCCGGTACTTCATCGTTCAACCTTCA
>NZ_JAFEMD010000143.1 GCF_016892765.1 Microvirga arvi | reverse complement strand
CCCGATCCACACGCTTTGCCTCAAGCCCTCCAGGTCGTCGCTCACGCCAAGGAGGTCTCGCATCCAGACAACTAGGAGCCATGAGCCTGCGCGGCTGGAGCCCCCATCCATCTCCATGCCTTCAACCCGTGAACCCGCCTTCTGGTCAGGCAACGGTGCGATCTGTCCAGAGGGCATCGCAGGGCTTACCATCCTTGCGGATGACGCTGATCCTGCCATCCCTCTCCATAAAGGCCCGTTTGACCGCGGCCATGTCAATGCTCAGTGAGCGGACGCTCTTTAACCTCATCGGCTGACATCAACAACGATTCGTACCCTAACGCCTGCTTTTGGTACACCCCGGAAGTAGACCGAATGTCGGTTTATGGTCGTAACACGGGACGTTCCTGAAGGCAGGGAGACTTTAGACGGTCTTAATCCACGGACGTTTGGCACATTGCCGAAAAGCGGTGGAATGCTGGGTCAAACGATGTGAAGGCGCGTGTGTCCGGGCCACACGCGCCTTGGTGAGGTGATCCCTCAGTTTTGGGGCTGCGGGACAAGTCCCCCGTCGCTTTCCCGAGGGCGGCCCGGGCGCGTGGTCGGGACAGCCGAGCCGCGGTTCGGGGTGACCGTGTCGCCCGAATCCCTCACGGGCGGCTGGCCGTCGAGGAGGTTGCGGATCTCCTCGCCTGTGAGGGTCTCGTATTCCAGAAGGCCTCGGGCCAGCGCCTCAAGCTCGTGCTGCTTCTCGGTGAGAATGCGGCGGGCGTCGTTGAGGCCGCCCTCCACGAGGCGCCGGACCTCGGAGTCGATCTTCTGGGCGGTCGCCTCGGACACGTTCTGCTGCCGGCCCATCTGCATGCCGAGGAACACCTCGTCATTGTTGTCGCCATAGGCCACGGTGCCGAGCTCGGGCGAGAAGCCCCACTTGGTGACCATCATGCGGGCCAGGCGCGTGGCCTGCTCGATGTCCGACTGGGCACCGGAGGTGACCTTGTCCTTGCCGAAGATCATCTCCTCGGCGATGCGCCCGCCCATCATGATCGCCAGGCGCGACGTCATCTGCTCATAGGACATGGACAGCTTGTCCCGCTCCGGCAGCTGCATGACCATGCCCAGCGCCCGGCCGCGCGGAATGATCGTGGCCTTGTGGACCGGATCGGTGGCCGGGACGTTGAGCGCCACCACCGCGTGGCCGGCCTCGTGATAGGCGGTCAGGCGCTTCTCGTCGTCGGTCATGACCAGGGTGCGGCGCTCGGCGCCCATCATCACCTTGTCCTTGGCGTCCTCGAACTCTTTCATCGTCACGATGCGCTTGCCGCGCCGCGCCGCGAGCAGCGCCGCCTCGTTGACGAGGTTCATCAGGCCCGCGCCCGAGAAGCCGGGAGTGCCGCGGGCGATGACCTTCAGGTCCACGTCGGGAGCCAGCGGAACCTTCCGCACATGGACGCGCAGGATCTTCTCGCGGCCGACCACGTCGGGGTTGGGCACCACGATCTGGCGGTCGAAGCGGCCCGGACGCAGGAGCGCCGGATCGAGCACGTCGGGACGGTTGGTGGCAGCGATGATGATCACGCCTTCATTGGCCTCGAAGCCGTCCATCTCGACCAGCAGCTGGTTGAGGGTCTGCTCGCGCTCGTCGTTGCCGCCGCCGAGGCCGGCGCCGCGATGACGGCCGACCGCGTCGATCTCGTCGATGAAGATGATGCAGGGGGCGTTCTTCTTCGCCTGCTCGAACATATCGCGCACACGGGAGGCGCCGACGCCCACGAACATCTCGACGAAGTCGGAGCCCGAGATGGTGAAGAAGGGCACATTGGCCTCGCCTGCCACCGCACGGGCGGTCAGGGTCTTGCCGGTGCCGGGAGGGCCGACGAGCAGCACGCCGCGGGGAATGCGGCCGCCGAGGCGCTGGAATTTTTGGGGATCGCGCAGGAACTCCACGACCTCCTGCAGGTCCTCCTTGGCCTCGTCGATGCCGGCGACATCGTCAAACGTGACCGGAGTTCCGGGCTGCAGCAGCTTGGCCTTGGACTTGCCGATGGACATCAGGCCTCCGCCACCCTGCTGGCCCATGGCCCTGTGGGACATCCAGACGACTAAGCCGATCATTAATGCGAAAGGGAGCAGCGACAGCAGCAGACTGCTCAGCAGGCCAGGTTGCGGCGGCGGCTCGGCCTTGATCACCACACCCTTCTGCTGCAGCTGAGTGATGAGGCCAGCGCCTTGCGGAATATAGGTGGTGACGCGGGCACCTGTCGAACGCTCGGCAACAACCTCCTGCCCCTGGATGGTAACGGAGCGGATCTCGCCCTGGTCGACCGCCGTGATGAACGCCGAGTAGGGGAGCTGCTCAGACTGAGGTGCTGACGTGCTCTGGAGGTAGAGCACCGACAGCAGGGTCATGACCGCAGCCACAATCGCCATGTTGCGGAAGTTGGGCGCGGTGTTGGGGTTGTTCATCTCTGTGCTTTCTGAACGACGGTGTCCTGATCGAGATAGAAGGCTCGGAGACAAGCCGGGCCCGCATGCTGGACAGCATCAGCCCTGGAAGGGCTTTGCCACGGGATGGACCTGGTCGAGGTGCCTGCGCAGCAGCGCCATGTTGCGCAGGTTTGAGCGGAAAAAGACGTCACCGGCCCAGCCAACCACAGGAATCGCGCTGATCACGAAGTCGGCACCGACGTTGCCAGCCATGCGCAGGAGCGTCCGCATCGGCACGCCGAGACGGTGCGCCTCCCAGATCAGATAGGCTGACATGCCTTTGGAGGTCAGCGTTCCAACAACAGGGATCAGGTTCAGAAGCGCGTCTGCGCCGAAACGCACGTTCGTTTCCGGCACGCGGATGGCGCTGTCGAGAAAGCGGGCAAGCTTATCAAGTCTGGCTCGAGTCTCGCCGGCGCGAAGGGAGGTGTCGGTAAGAGGGAACGCGTAAGATGTCACAGTCGTCTCCCAGATGCGGAGCGCGCTTCGAGGCGCTCCTCAGGTGAGAGAGTCCGACATCACAGCCTTGGGCAGACTGCCAGAGGGGCCCGGACCCCGGTACTAACAAGATGGGGAGTGAGCCGCCCGGGTTCAAGACCGAGCCCAACCCGACTCCCCGTCGGCAAGCTCGCAGGCCATGACTACGAGTGGCGCTCGACCACGGCAGTAGGCCGGCGGGTGTGCAACGCTAACGAACGCCTGCTGTTGGCACTGCTGCGACGTAAGACCTTGGTGAGCTTTGGTTGGTCAGAGCTGACGTTCGTTGAGCGGTCGAAATGTGAACGTCTGACCGAGGCCTTGTGAAAACGCTGTTGCCGGCGTGCGGATGATGGGCGCTGTTTTGCGGGTGCCGCGATGGTGCGCATGGGCGGGCGTGTGGCGTCAGGCTGCCAGAGCCTTCAGCAAAGGCCCGACACCCAGGATGTTGATCATCCGCTTCAGATTGTAGGCCAGCACGT
>NZ_JAFEMD010000142.1 GCF_016892765.1 Microvirga arvi | reverse complement strand
CGCCGGACCACGGCAAGGACTGGCGGGCTACGACTGAATATCTCCCATACGGGTAGGTCTGGAGTGCACCAATCGAGATCTCTTCGCCTCGTTCCAAGGGCCAGAGCATTCCAGAATGCATCAAGGCGGAAGGTCGGCTCCTGGCACGAGGCAGACGAAAGCCGAATTTCCGTAATCATAGGGTAAGCCGACCTTCATAAGGCCAAGCCCAAAGGCCTAGTTTGACCCACAGCGGACTTTGAGTTCTCGTCAACACGCTGGACGACGAGTTTGAGTGCTGGGACTCAGAAGGATGATCAAGGAAGCATAGGGTGGCGGCTCACGCTTGGCGTGCTTCACCGTTCTTCATACTCTCCTCAGTACGCGTCGAGCCTTTGGAAGGCCTCAGATCACACTGCATCGCGCCGTTCTCCGAGGTCCCAGTAGAGGCCCGCATTCGTTCGGCCATATCCGCAGGCCAGTGCAGGGTCGGTCTTGCGCGAAGCATGGAACTCTTGCTGTGGAGTACGTCCGGTATGCGATCCTACTGGGGCAGATGAGAGACTGCGCCTGGATCAACGGGCGGTTCGGAGTCCGGATCGGACATTCGTGTGCAATCCTGCCGCCCAGCTTGACGAACTTACTTCATTTCAGGTGTCGCTCGAGTAACCCCAGCAGGTGCGCAAAAGTAGGGAACATGTTGGCATCTGAACACTTGAGGACGGTTTCACAGTCACCGTCCTCCACCGTGATCGTGTAGCTCATGGCGTCCCGGGCGCGCCCAGGGCCGTTGTCCTCGGCCTGAGATGCGGCCCTTGCAGCCTCGATTAGCCTGGAAATTTCCTCTGCGGCTGTTGGCGACAGAGTGCCGGTATCCAGGACCCGGGGAGGGCGGCCAAGCAACATCCCGGCCGCCTGCCCACCATGTTTTGCCAAACTGATCTTCATCCCAGGTCCCGCATCTATCAGAGGCTCCGAAGCCGATGTCAGGAATTTTCGGAGCGGGCGGATCTGGAGTTGCCCGGGCGCGATGACGCTGGCAGCCCTGGTCCTGTTGCCACCCTCTTTCCCTTCAGCGTGCCGACCTCCTTGGTCAGGGCCGTCACCTGGCTGGACAGCGTCTCGATCTGCCGGGCCAGGACGGCCAGGGTGTCTCCTTCGTGGCTATTATCATCGCCAATGATCGTCGCACGGCGCCGCCCCCGACGTTGTGCCGCCGTCACGCCGCTGATTCGGATCCCCACCTCTCGCCATGCAGCCAGCACTGCCTGCTGCTCCACGCTGCCAGTCCGGTACAACTCACCGGCCATGAGATACGTCTTGTCGGCGAATTCCTGGAACTCGGTTGTCGGACCAGAGGCTTTCAAAGCCTCGTACCAGATCAGAGCGGGGGCTTCCCAGGCAAATCCCCCAACTCCGGTGGCCGTAAGGTAGAATGCCTTGTTGGGAATGCCGGAATTGATATGGACGCCGCCATTGTCGCCTTCTTCAGTGTCGGGCAAATGGACAAACTTGCTCATGTGGTCCGGCTGGGGGTCCTTGCCGAAGGTCGCGTTGTCATAGGCTGTGCCGGGCGCCTTCATGGATCGCAGGGCGTCCGCTTCAATGCCGGGGGTGAACACCTCGGCTCCGATCAGCCAGTCTGCCGCTTCGGCCGTTTGTTCAAGCGACCATTGTTTCACCAATGACCCGAACACGTCCGACATCGACTCGTTGAGAGCTCCGGACTGATTCCGGTATTCCAGTCCGGCCACGTGCTCGGTCATCCCATGAGTGAGTTCATGGCCGATCACATCAAGGGAGCTGGTAAAGTCGGTGAACATGACACCGTCGCCGTCACCGAACACCATCTGCTGACCGTCCCAGAACGCGTTGTTATAGCTCGCGCCGTAGTGAACGTATCCGTCGAGACGCATCCCGTGGTCGTCGATGGAATTCCGGTCGAGCACCTCGCGATAGAAGGCTCGGGTGGTTCCCAAACCATCGAATGCGCGATTAACAGAGATGTCGGCGGACGCTTCACCTTGCTCTGTCCGGACCAGGACGGCATCAGGAAGCCACGTGCTGTTCTGGCAATCGAAGATGCTCCGGCGACCATCGGTGGGCGCCACCGAGAGGCCGATCCCAAGAGTGGCCCGCAACGACCGCTGGCCTCGTAATCTGGCTGAATTCAGGAGAGTGTTGAGAGCGGCTTGGCGGACCTGTCTGTTGTCGCTCTCCAGCAGCTTACGAAGAAGGTGTGGAGGAAGGATGCAGTTGAGGCAGCGGCAGGTCCGGGTCATTTGACACCTCCAGCTCAAAACTCATCGACAGATTTACCGTCTACGTCCCGATCATGTTTGTTCGGCAACGACGATGGTCATTCGAATAGAGCTGTATGTTCCTGTAATGTATCATCCTCATCTGGAAAAGATATGCGGACTTCACCACGCCCCTGGCTCACCGAGCGTATCGAGGCTGTAGCCCGTATGCGAACAAGTGAGGAACGGGTCGAGAGCTTGTCAATTACCTCCTTCGGACATCAAAGCCGATCAACTCGACATCCGGTACGAGCGCGAGGGCATGTGCCGCACCATCGTGGTTCCGCTCGGGTCGGCCGGATAGCAGGCAGCCTGAGCCGCGAGCGGATCGGTTTCAGCCGCTCAGTTGGACGCGGCTGTTCCGCAATCCCACGGAGGACCTTCGTCCGGATGGCTTCGGCGAACTAATGCTTCTCCCGCACCGGGATCATAAAGGCGCCTGGTCCTCCGATGACGCTGACGCGGAAGTAGAGAGCGAGGTCCTCAATGTCCCGCAAGCCGTCAGGGCGCTTCAGCATGAGTGGCAGCCTGTTGATGGTGACGCCTTGCGCCACCGCCTCGTCCCAGGCCGCGGTCACGAGGCGGCCCTGGTTGTTGGCGCCATCCCCAGAGATGTCGATCACCTGTGCACCCGTACCCGCCGCATGGCCAAACGGCGTCGAGATCGCCCGAAGACGCCGAGCGCACATCCGATCCTGGGCAACGGCGGGACCAACGAGCCGGCCGGGCGGGCTTAAGGATGGTCAGGGACAGAGATAGCCGCGGTTGCCATCCGAGACGCACCGTGCCCCGTTCGGGAGGATGATCCCGCCCGTCCCGTCAGGCCGCACAACCTCCCCATTCGCCAGCGTGAAACCGCCACCCGGCTCCGCAGCCACCGTCGTACCATCGGGCAGGGTGTACCTGCCGTCGCGGTAGGTCACGCGTCTCGTGTACGTGGGTGCGGATGTTGGTGCCGGGGAGGCGGATGGCATCGATTGCGTCGACCCCAGGTTCGCGGGCGGCACTGGCCGGGCCTGCTGCTCGCCTGACGAGACGCACGCTGACAACGCGACGGACATCAACAGGACGGACAGCAGGCGCATCGGATTCCTCCAAGGCAGGTGATCGGACCTGACTACCGCCGGCGTCCGGCGATAACCATGTCTAAGGCGGGTTACGCCGACCGGGGACTTGGCTCGAAGGACGGTCATGACCAGCAAGCTTCCCTGGCGCCATCGGTCAGCCCTGACTTGGCTGATTGGGCACCGTTGCATTAACCTTGGCCGTTTAGCGAGGGATGGCTAATCGAGGAGCCATCCTGGTGTCGATCTTCAAGCG
>NZ_JAFEMD010000141.1 GCF_016892765.1 Microvirga arvi | reverse complement strand
CGCTTCTTGGGCATTGTGGTCCTCCTGTGAGCCTCAAGACATACTTCAGGGTGGACCAGTTCAATGGGGGCGGATCACTTCTCGCCGCTGGCCTTCACGTGGTCCACCAAGGTGTTCAGGTCATTGGCCGGGAAGTCCTTCTTGGCCACGATCACGATCGGGGTTCCACCGGCCATGCCGATGGGGGCAAAATCCTTAGTCGGATCGTACTTGAGTTTCGGGTACAGGGCCGGGGCGGCTCCGTGGGTGCCCATGTGGCCCATCATGATGGTGTAGCCGTCCGGCGTAGACTGGGCGCCACGGGTGATGCCAGTGGTGCCGCCGGCTCCCGCCACGTTCTCGACCACGATCTGCTGACCCAGCGTGCGGGACATGTGCTCGCCCACGATGCGGGCGATCACATCGGTCGGGCCGCCGGCCGCAAAGGGCACGATCATCGTGACTGGGCGGGTGGGATAGGTCTGGGCCTGGGCGCCCGTGGCGACGACACCTACGAGCGCGGCAAGAACAAGCGTTACCTTCTTCATCAGTTTCCTCCTGTGGACGTCCAGTTTGGTTGCACTCCCGTGAGGCAGCGCCTCCTGCTCCGGATCCCGTCTTTGTTGTTGGTCTCGTGCGATGTCTGCATTTCCTGATGCGGACATCGCGCCGGGCCGGGAGCCTTGTGTTGGGCCTGGTTACTCGGCCAGTTCCCGCATCACCTTGATCAGGTCCGACTTACCCTCGAAGCCGATGCCGGGCAGGTCCGGCATGACGATGTGGCCGTCCTCGACCCGAACGCCGTCCGGGAAGCCGCCGTAGGGCTGGAACAGGTCCGGGTAGCTTTCATTGCCGCCCAGTCCCAGGCCGGCCGCGATGTTCAACGACATCTGATGGCCGCCATGCGGGATGCAGCGGCTGGGCGACCACCCGGCGACCTTCAGCACCTCCAGCGTCCGAAGGTACTCGCAGAGACCGTAGGAGAGGGCGCAGTCGAACTGGAGCCAATCGCGGTCCGGGCGCATGCCGCCATAGCGCAGCAGGTTGCGGGCGTCCTGGTGGCTGAACAGGTTCTCGCCGGTGGCCATCGGTCCCGGATAGAACTCGGCCAGCGCCGCTTGCAGCGCGAAGTCGAGGGGATCGCCAACCTCCTCGTACCAGAACAGCAGATACTCGCGCAGCATCTTGGCGTAAGCGATGCCCTGCTCGAGCGTCAGCCGCCCATTCGCATCGACCGCGAGCTGGGCCTTGCCGTCCAGCTCCTTCAGCACCGCCTCAATCCGGGGCTGGTCCTCGGCGATGCTGTTGCCGATCTTCATCTTGACCACGTTGTATCCACGATCGAGATAGCTCCGCATCTCGGCTCGCAGTTCGTCGAGACCTTTGCCTGGGTAGTAATAACCACCCGCGGCATAGACGAAGACCCGCGGATTGGCCTCACGGCCGTACCGCCTGGCCAGGAGCCGGAACAGAGGCTCGCCGGCGATCTTGGCCACTGCGTCCCAGACCGCCATGTCGATGGTGCCGACCGCGACCGAGCGTTCGCCGTGACCGCCGGGCTTCTCGTTCTTCATCATGGTCGCCCAGATGCGGTCCGGATCGAGGTTCTCGCCCGTATCGTCGAGGAGGGACTCAGGAGCCGCCTCGAGGATGCGGGGCGCAAAGCGCTCGCGGATCAGGCCGCCCTGGCCATAGCGGCCATTCGAGTTGAACCCGTAGCCCACCACCCGGCGGCCGTCCCGGACCACGTCGGTGACGACGGCGACGAGCGACAGCGTCATCTTGGAGAAATCGATGTAGGCGTTGGCAATCGATGAGGCGATCGGAGCGGTGACTTCGCGGATCTCGACGATTTTCATGACTTGGTCTCCTGTTGCTGGATCGAGCCAGGTTGGGTACGTCCTATAGACATCCCGTCAGCGGCCGCCCAATGCCAAGACCGAGGATCGACATGCACGATCGGCATCGCCCATGGATCTGAACTGGCTGGAAGACTTTCTGGCGCTGGCCGAGCACAAGACCTTTGCCCGGGCCGCCGAGACCCGTCATGTGACGCAGCCAGCCTTCAGCCGTCGCATCCAGTCCCTTGAGGATTGGATGGGGACGCGCCTGTTCGTGCGATCACCGCAAGGGACCACGCTGACGCCGGCCGGAGACTTTCTGCGAAGCCATGCCGAGGATCTGACCCGCAACATCTACCGGTTGCGTCAGGAGACGCTCGAAGTTGCGGGCCGGGAGGCCTCGGCCATTTCCATCGCCGCCACGCATGCGCTTTCGTTCGTCTTCTTCCCCGACTGGATCAGGAGCCATCCCCAGTTCGGAACTCTCGGTCCCCTCAACCTGATCTCGGACACGATGGAGGCGTGCGAACAGATCATGGCGAGGGGCGATGCCGATTTCATGCTGTGCCACTACCATCGCGATGCCATGCCCCGCCTTGAGGCCAGCCAGTTCACGAGCGTCGTGGTCGGCCGCGATGTTCTGCTGCCGCTCTGTGCTCCCCTAGAGGATGGCACGCCGCAATGGCCGCTGCCTGGAGGTCCTTTGTCTCCGTCTCGCCTGCTGTCATACAGGCCGCAGTCCGGCCTCGGTCGGATCGTGACCGCCGTCCTGGAGAAGAACTGGCCGACGCTTTCACTCCAGAAGACACTCACGGCACAGTTGGCGGCGACGCTGCTGACCATGGCGCGTCAAGGCGATGGGATTGCATGGCTCCCGCAAACCCTCGCTCACGACGACATCGCGGCGGGCCGTCTCGTTGATCCGGGGCCTGGCAATTACTCGATTGAAGTCGAGATCAGATTGATCCGACCCTTGCGCCGGCAGGGCCCGACAGCGGAAGCCTTCTGGAAATCCATCGCGGGCGGTGTCAACGCTTCCGAGAAATCCTCTCCCACCTGAGGTCCTGCCAACGGTTGACGGTGGCACAGGCCAGAGGCGCACCTCGGGGCCGTCGCCGTAGACACCAGATTTTGGTGGTTGGCGGCGACCCCATATACTCGGAACGTCTTCAAATGGCACGGGGCGGAAGTAAGCCGAATTTCTGCAAAGGCGCGACGAGCGGACCTTCATTTGATTCGCCCAACGTTACACTTTGACCCCATGCTGACCTTCCTTGCTCTCATTGGATGATAGCCACAGGAGCCTTTTCCGAAGCTGGGACAGGTCGTCCTCGTCGCGCGTGGGGGCCATCTCGGCAGCAGAGGCGGTGATGTCGCCTAGGCTTGAGGCGCAGTGAGTCGGGATGGTGCTCTCAAGATGCCGCTCGATAAATGAGTGTCCCAGGTGTACCCTCGTAGCAAGCCGCGGCCTCTCGGCAGGAGACGGGACGTGGATGTCGCACAGTGGCTACGAAGCCTCGGACTGGCGCAGTACGAGCAGGCCTTCCGCGACAATGCCGTGGATGTCGATACCCTGCCGCGGCTCACCTCCGACGATCTCAAGGAACTCGGCGTTACTGCGGTCGGCCACCGCCGGAAGCTCCTGGATGCGATTGCCCACTTGAACGACACTTCCGGCCTTGCCGTTAAGGACAGACTGGGACGGGTCGAGAGAAGTGTAGAGCGGTCGGCCTCACGGCCAGCACTTGTCCATTCAGGAGCAGAGCGGCGGCAACTGACGGTGATGTTCTGTGACCTAGTCGGCTCGACGGTCTTGGCGAGTGCTCTCGATCCCGAGGAATACCGCGCCATCCTCAATGCCTATCACAGCGCCTGTACCGCAACGATTGCACGGTTCGACGGCTTCGTCGCCAAGTACATGGGGGATGGCGTG
>NZ_JAFEMD010000140.1 GCF_016892765.1 Microvirga arvi | reverse complement strand
CGCTCGCGCTCCGGCGGCTGGCGCCCTGAGAGTCTGGTCATCCCGCACCTCCCATCAGGTACAGAAGACCCCCACTACTCCAATCTACCAGACAGTCAGGTTTGCCGTCCTAGAAAAAAACCAACCCCACGGGCAAAGAGTCTAAAAGAGAGAGAGAAATCGGCCTTCCTCCATCCGCCTCTGTGCCTGAACCGAGATCCCAAACACCTTGGAGAAGTCAAAAAGGGCTATCGGCCTAGCCGGTGAGTTTTGCAGGATCGGCGGAGATTAAGATTCGTAGGGCGGAGCATGGCAATGACCCCAGACGATGAGATCGAGGCAACAGCTCGAGCCCTTCTCCGCGAGACGATCGAGCGGGCAGGCTGGTATCCAAGCCTGCGCAGGAGCGAGCGGGAGAAGCGCATCGCGCAGGACCTGCACCTGCACTGGCACTTGATGGTGCCGGAACTGCGCAAGCGGCTCGAGCAAGGCATTCGGCAGGGGCGGTGCGGATGAGGGCAGGGCAGAGCTAGATTCTGGAGGCGCACATGCACGAAGACTTTTCGGACCCCAGCGAGGCGCAGACACAGCCCGAGATTGAGCGTTATTACCGCAACGTCGCACCCGGTGATCCGGCAGCGATCCGCGAGACCCAAGGTCATTCGCTCAAGTTCATTCTGACTACGATCGAGGCGGTCAATCCGAAGCAGGGACGCGTTTACCTGAAAAAGCCCGCATCCTGGGGCGGGACAACGTTCTACATGAAGAGCGGCAAAAACTATGGGAGTCCGACAGGGCAATCCCGGCTGGTCATTCCAACGTCCGCGGTTCGTGCGTTTGCGGAGGAACATCCCCGCGGCCGGATGGGGTGGTCCAAAGGCTGAGCCTTCAAGCCTTTGTGCTGACCCAAAACTGGAGGCAGCATTGGAGAGCCTGAAAAGGGCTATCGGCAAAGCCGGAGGCGGTTAGCAGGACCGGCAGCACCAGGACGAGCGAAGATGAATCGAGAACAGCAAGCAGCGCGGATCGAGAAGATCGTTGCCGCGATTGCCGAGCGGGCCGTCAGCGTGCCGCCTGATCACCGCTCCGCCTACATCCAGGATGAAGTTGAGAAGGTGCGGCAAGCCTTCCTGATGACCTATGAGGCGGATGAGGGGCTGAGAGCCTGCGCCATGGAACTCGTGACCTCCATGACCGGACGGATCGAGGCTCGTGTTCACGCGCTGGAGGCGTCAGGGGCTGAGGCGGGCGAGGGCAGGGCGGAGCCAAAGTCGTGACCGGTTTGGAGGCGGATCAATGACAAAGGGCCGATGGCTCGACGTGAGCGCCGCACCGCGGAATGGATCTCCTATTCTCCTTTGGATCCAGGACCATGAGGCTCCGCCGGATTTCCCGGTGACGGTCGGCTTCTGGGAAACGAACACCGTCTTCGAAATAGGCGTCTGGCGCGTGTTCTCGGCCGATGGCTCGTCGACCTACTTCGATCAGAATGTTCGGGGCTGGATGCCGCTCCCTCGCGTTCCTAAGAGTCGGTCCGAGCGATTCATGAGCTTTGACAAAGCCTTGCGATCCTGCGGGTCATGAGCCGGATCATGGCGAGTTGCACGAACGCCAGCTGCGTGCGCGTGAGGTTCTCAAAATCCTTGACCAGCCGGCGGCAGCGGCCGAGCCACCCGAAGGTTCTCTCGACAATCCACCGCTTCGCAACCACCACGAAGCCTTTGGCGGCATCCGAACGTTTGACAATCTCCAGAACCACCTTGCCGGTCCGTTTCGCGGCCGCGGCTGTTGCTGCGCCGCTGTAGGCGCCATCGGCAAACAGGCGCTCCAGGAACACGAACACGCGCCGCACACTCTTCAGAACCGGCAGAAAGCCATCCCGGTCCTGCACGTCGGCCGGTGTCACATTCAGTCCAAGCATCAGGCCCAGCGTGTCGACGATGAGGTGACGCTTCTTGCCCTTGACTTTCTTGGCCGCGTCATAGCCGATCGGATCGATAGACCTCCCCCTTTTTCGGCGCTCTTGACGCTCTGGCTGTCGACGATCGCGGCGGTGGGACTGGCGTGGCGTCCCTCAAGTTCGCGGACCTGCTGGTAGAGCGCGAAGTGCAGGCGGTCGAGCACGCCATCGCAATGCCAGCGCACGAACCAGCCGTGCACAGTGCTGCGCGGCGGCAGGTCTCTGGGCAAAGCCCGCCATTGGCAGCCTGTGCTCAAGACATACAGAACGGCATTGAGGATCTCGCGCAAGCGCTCCGGGGCTGGACCGGACCTCGTGCGACGGTGCAGAAACGGTCGCACCAGATCCCATTCGGCATCCGTCAGGTCGCTCGGGTAGCGCAAACCTGTGCGAGCGTAGAGACCTCGGTTCTCTTGGGTCCACATGGGCGCCTCCGCAAATCGGCGCCAACCAGTGAATCACAAGTCACTGCTCGGATTCAACTTTCACTCGGACAGGCTCTAACATTACAGTTGCGCCCTCCGCTTGCGATGTGAGGTTTGTGCCATCGCCTGATGCGCGCGACGCCAGGCGGACCAGGCAATCACGAAGGCGGGCTCGATGCGTCGCTGCTTAAGACGTGTGGCCACGCGGCGGATTTCCTGGACAGACCAGCGTACCAGCGCTGCGGCTTGGCTTCGTCGCTTCTTTTTTGGGGTGAGGTGAGAGCGTTGGCGCGCTGGCGCACCACTGCCATCATGGCAAACGCCAGCATCACCAGCGACACATGCCGGTGCCAGCCATGCCACGAGCGCGTCTCGTTGTGGGTGAGGCCCAACTCCGTCTTGGCGGTCTCAAAGGCATCCTCGATCGCCCATCGCTGTCCCTCCACCCGCACCAGGGTGTCGATCGGGGTGTCAGCCGGACACCAGGTCGAGAAGAACGCCAGATCCCCATCAGAGAGGCGGCGCCGGATCAGCAGCCCCCGTGTCCACAAGCCGGTGAGATGCTCGTTGTATTCCTCCGCCGCGAGATCGGCGAGTTCGAGATAAGCCCAGTCATACAGGCGCGGCCCCTTGGTGCCGTCGCCCGCTGACAGACGTTTCCATGCCGCGGGAGCCAGAGCCTTCGCGATCTGCTCGGCCGTGCCGGCGACTTCGGGCTTGTCGATCCAGGAATAGAACCGATCAGTCGCATGCGCGCCGAGCACGTAGCCCTTGCCGGCCCGTCGCAGCTGCATCTCGATCCGGCCCACGCCATAGACCGTATCGGTGGCCGCCCAGTCGAACGGGACATCGGCGGCCAGCGCGCGTTCGATCATCTGTGCGGCGATCTCAGGTTTGGTGACGAAGCGGATGCTGCCGGGCACCTGAGCCGCGGCAAGGCGCTCGGGCTTGCTCGTCCAGTCCTGCGGCAGGTACAGCTGACGGTCGATGAAGGCGCAGCCCTTGTCCGACACATAAGCCGCAAACACGCCGATCTGGCAGCTGGTGATCTTGCCCGCCGACCCGGTGTACTGGCGCCCCACGCCACACGAGTGCTGACCCTGCTTGAGAAAGCCGGTCTCGTCGATCACCAGCACGGCCCCGGGCGAGGCCAGCGTCTCGAGCGCATACTCGCGCACCATGTCCCGCAGCGCATCGGCATCCCAGTGGCTGCGGCCGAGCACCGCCTGCTGGCGCCACGGCCCCGAGTCGCCCGCGGCCTCAGCGCGCATCCAGCCGGTCTTGCGCCGCTCCGGCCCGAGCACCCCATCGAGGAAGGCGGCGGCCGAGGCAGCCACGCTGGGATGAGCAAACAGCGATTGGAGATCAGCTTTGACCTGACGCAACTCCACACACCAGAGCTCGAGCATCTGCTCGATGGCCACACCCGTCATGGCAGCCTCCTGGGTCAGATCAGGAGATTATGAGCCCATGAGCGGCACCTGCAACTGTAATGCTAAGGGCTTGGCAGGCAATAACCTGCCCAAATGGGCAACTGGTGCGTTGTTGGAAGAAGGACCA
>NZ_JAFEMD010000013.1 GCF_016892765.1 Microvirga arvi | reverse complement strand
TACAAATTCACCCACGCCATCGCTCAAGGGCATGAGATCCAGGTGGCCCATGCGGGACACGTCTGGCGCGACTTTACCTACGTCGACGACATTGTGGAGGGCATCGTGCGGCTGGTCGACCGCGCGCCTTTAAACGACCCGGCCTGGAACGCGGAAAATCCCGATCCGGCGACGAGCTTCGCGCCGCACCGGGTCTACAACATCGGCAACGATCATCCCGAGGAGGTGAACCACCTCATCACCCTGATCGAGGAGGCCTTGGGCCGGAAGGCGAACCGCGTGGACGTGCCCCTGCCGCCCGGCGACGTGCTGGAGACCCGCGCGGATGTGAGCGACCTGCGTCGCGACGTGGGCTTTGCGCCCGCGACATCCCTGGAGGAAGGCGTCAGGCGGTTCGTTGAATGGTATCGTGGGTATCACGGGGCTTGAGATGATCGGCCCGCTCTGTTTCATTCTGCTTCCTGTTCTGATCAGTGCGGCTCTTCTGTCCGCCCTCCTCATCATTGTTCTGAAGCCGATCCTGATCCGCTATGCACTGGCGCGTCCCAATGCCCGGTCGAGCCACAAGGTCCCGACACCGCAAGGCGGCGGGATCGCGGTCGTCGGCGCTGCGCTGGCCGTTGCCTCGATCGCCATGATCGCGATGGATCTGCCTCTGACGAATTTTCTGACGGTTGCGCTTGCGGCCATCGCACTCGCATTCGTGGGAGCCGTCGACGACATTCGCCCCTTGCCGGCGCATGTACGCCTTCTGTTGCAGATTGCGGCTGTCGCCGTTGTCGTCATGACGAGCGGCATCCGGATTTTTCCGGATTGGATACCGCAGAGCATTGAGCAGGCGTTTCTCATCCTCGGCGGCGTCTGGTTCGTGAACCTCGTGAACTTCATGGACGGGCTCGACTGGATCACAGTGGCCGAGATGGCGCCGATTACGGCCTTCATCGCCATGCTCTGGTTCCTGAGTTTTCCTCCGGCACCTGCAATCGTTGCCGCCTCGCTCTGCGGAGCGCTCCTCGGCTTCGCCCCCTTCAACAAACCCGTCGCCCGGCTCTTTCTCGGCGACGTCGGCTCCCTCCCCATCGGCCTTCTCGTCGGCTGGATGCTGCTGCACTTGGCCGGAACCGGCGCGCTCGCCGCGGCGATCCTGCTGCCGCTCTACTATCTGATGGACGCCACCATCACATTGCTGCGCCGCCTCGCGCGGCGTGAAAAAGTATGGGAGGCGCATCGCAGCCATTTCTACCAGAAGGCCACCGACAACGGCTTCTCGGCGCTGTCCGTCAGCGCGCATGTGTTCGGGCTCAACCTTGTCCTCGCCGGTCTCGCCGCTATGACACTGATCTGGCCTTCAGGGCCGGTGCAGATCGCCCTCCTTGTCCTGGGGGTCGTTCTCGTCGGCCTGGTCCTCAGGCGCTTTTCTCACCCCCGTGCAGTCCCCCTGGAGGTTTCCCGATGAATCCACCGCTGATTGCCCTCACCGGCTCGACGGGCTTCATCGGGCGTCACCTCCTCGCCGAGCTGCCGAAGCGGGGCTACCGGATCCGGGTGCTGCTGCGCCGTCCTTCCGAGGTGCCGGCGGGCGCCTCGGGCGCCGTGATCGGCGACATCGCTTCGCCCTACAACATGGCGGCGGCGCTTCGCGACGTGGACATGGTGATCCACTCCGCAGGCCTCGCCCATGCCATGTCGGGCCGCCCGGAGGACGATTACCGCACCATCAACACCGAGGCGACGGTCAAGCTTGCCCAATCCGCCGAGCGGGCCGGCGTGAAGCGCTTCGTCTTCCTCTCATCGATCCGGGCCCAGAGCGGACCTTCGTCCGAGGGCGTGCTGACCGAAGAGATGGAGCCCCACCCCACGGACGCTTATGGCCGCTCGAAGCTCGAAGCCGAGCGGGGCCTGGCCGGCCTCGACCTCGACTGGGCGGCCCTCCGCCCCGTCCTCGTCTACGGAGCCGGCGTGAAGGGCAACATGGCGGCCCTGCTGGCCCTGGCGCAATCGCCCTGGCCCCTGCCGCTCGGCGGCCTGACGGCCAGGCGCTCGCTTCTCTCCCTCGACAATCTGGCCGCGGCGGTGGACGCGGTCCTGAAGGCCGAGGGGTCGCTGAGGCGCCCCTTCATCGCGGCTGATCCGGAGCCGGTGACGATCCCCGCGATGGTGACCGCCCTGCGCAAGGGCCTGGGACGCGGGCCGGGGCTGATCCCGGTGCCGTCCTTCGTCCTGAAGGGAGCGGCGGCGCTCGCGGGAAGAGGCGAGGCCTATCAGCGCTTGGCAGGCTCCCTGGTGGCAAGCCCTGACGCCTTGAGGAACCTGGGATGGCAGCCGGTCAGTTCGACGCGAGACGCGCTTGCGGAACTGGCGCGGCAGGCAGGGGGGTCGGCGTCCGGCGCTTGAATTCCGGGATCGCTTCCTCGAACACCCGCTCGGCCAGGGCGCGGTCGCCCTCCGCAATGGCGCGGACCAGAATCTTGAGCCACTGATCGACCCGTCCGCGATCGGCGAAGACGGGCTTGGCGGCCATGACGCCGTCGATGCCGATCTCCGTGCGCGGCTCCTCCCGAGCGAAAAGGATCTCGTGCAGCCGCTCGCCGGCGCGCGCGCCGGTGACGGCGATCTCGATATCCTCGCCCGGCTCGTAGCCGGCCAGCCGGATCATGCGCTCGGCCAACTCGTAGATGCGCACGGGCTGGCCCATCTTGAGCACATAGACCGAGGCGCGTTCGTCGCCGTTGGAGCGCTCCGTCAGCGCGCGGCTTTCCTCCGCATGGGAGGCGGAGGTGAGCACCAGGTCCGCCGCCTCGCGGGTGGTCATGAAGTAGCGCACCATGTCCGGGTGGGTGACCGTGACGGGTCCGCCCCGGGCGATCTGCGCCTTGAACTTCGGCACCACGGAGCCCACGGAGCCCAGCACGTTGCCGAAGCGCACCGCGATGGTGCGGGTGGCGCCGTTGCGGCCCATGAACTCGGCATCGAGAGCCTGCCCGTACATCTCGGCGAAGCGCTTGGTGGCGCCCAGCATCGAGACCGGATCGATGGCCTTGTCGGTGGAGATCATGACGATGGTGTCGGCCCCCGCCTCGACCGCCGCATCGGCCACGTTCACCGAGCCGAAGACATTCGTCTTGATGCCTTCCGTCCAGTTCTTCTCGAGATAGGGAACATGCTTGAGGGCGGCCGCATGGAAGACGACTTCGGGCCGGAACTCGCTCATCACCTCGCGCACCCGCTCGCGGTCGCGCACGTCGGCGATGACGCCGTCCACGTTGGTGTCGCTGGAGAGGAGCGTCGGGTTTTCCAGGATGTGATGCAGGGACGGCTCCGAGCTTTCCAGGATCATGAGGTCGCTCGCCCCGAAGGCGACGATCCGGTTGCAGATCTCGGAGCCGATGGAGCCGCCGCCGCCGGTGACGAGCACGCGCTTGCCGCGGATGAAGTTTTCAAGCCTTTGCCGGTCGATCTGCACGGTCGGCCGCAGGAGCAGGTCCTCGATCTCGAGCGGCGCGAATTCGGCATTGCGCATGCCCTCGCCGAGGCTCGTCACCCGCACGAGCGGCAATCCCAAGCGCCGGGCGCGGGCGAGCAGCATGTCCGGGTTCGCTTCCGGCGTCAGTGCGCTCGGGGTCGCCAGCAGCCGGCGGATGGGAACGCCCCGCTCCTGGAAGTCCTGGACGACCTGATCGAGGTCGCCGAACGTCCCCAGCACCGGAACGCCGCGCATGGACTGGCCGAGATCGTCCGTACGGTAGGAGATGATGCCCTTGGGCTGGATCTTCTTGACCGTGCCGGCCTCGATGGCCCGCAGGATGACCTCCACGTCGCTGACGCGCCCGAGCAGCAGGGTCGGCGTGCTGGAATCGCGCTGCAGACTGTGCCGGGAGCGGGCGTACTTCATATAGCGGAAGGCGAGCCGCGGGCCGCCCAGCAGAAACATCTGGATCAGCCAGTACAGGGCGATCGTGATCTTGCCGAAGAAGAAGGTGCCCAGGAGCTGCGGCGACACGAGAACGTAGTCGACCACCAGCAGGGTCATCGCCAGGACGCCCGACGCCTGGAAAATGTTGAAGAGATCCGGCAGGGAGGCAAAGCGCCACTTGGAGCGGTAGAGCTGGGAGAACCAGTAGACCACGCCCGCGAAGGCGATGAAGGGCGGAAGGAAAAGCGGCAGATGAACGAGACGCTCGTTCAGAAGCGGTCCCTCGAAGCGCACGAAGAATGTCGCGACGACGGCCACGCCTGTCATCACGAGATCATGCGCGACAATGAGTGTCTTCTTGAAATCCTGGCGATTCATGACCTTGCCGTATTCTGCCTCGCGGTATCGGATGGGCCTACGTCTTTGTCAATGTAACCCTGTCGCTTTGCCGATGCCCCTGGTGCATCCCCGTCAAGCCTCAGGCAGAGGGCTCTGCGCCACCACCGACAGGCCATCCGCATCCCGCACGACCCGCGCCCGGATGCCGAAGCCGGAGGCGAGCCGGGCTTCGGTCAGGACGGTTTCCGGAGGGCCGCAGACCACGATTTTTCCCTGTTCCAGCAGGACGATGTCGTCGGCGAAGCGGGCCGCCAGGGTCAGGTCGTGCAGGATCACCACGACCGTCGCGCCGGTTCGGGCATGAGCTCTGAGCACCTTGAGCACGATGAGCTGATGGCGCGGATCGAGGGCGGCGATGGGCTCGTCGGCCAGGAGCACCGGCGCCTGCGTCGCGAGAGCGCGGGCGAGCAGCATCCGGGCGCGCTCCCCGCCGGACAAGGAGGTGGCGGGCCTGCCTTCGAAGCCCTGAAGTCCCACCGACCGGAGCGCCGTCGCGACCGCCTCCCGCCCCGACGGCGGCAGGTTGTCCGGCTCCTCCCCGTGTGGCAGGCGGCCGAGGGCGACGACGCTTGCGACCGGCAGGGGCCAGGCCACCCCGCCGCCCTGTGGCAGGTAGGCGATGGCCCGCGCCCGCTCGGACGCCCGCATCCGGGCAAGGGAAGCCGCGTTCAGGACGACCTCGCCCGCGCTGGGCCTCGACAGCCCGGCCATGGCCCGCAGCAGGGTCGTCTTTCCGGCGCCGTTGGGGCCGATGAGCGCCGTCAGGCGCCCGGGCGCCGGGGACAGGCTGATGCCTTCGAGCGCGCGGCGCTTCCCAAGATCGACCGTGAGGGAGCGGATCTCGAGGCGCATCATGCGGGGGCCTCCACCAGCTCCGCCTTCCGGCGCGCGATGACCCACAGGAAGAACGGGACGCCGAGCAGGGCTGTCAGCACGCCGACCTTGACCTCGGCTCCGGAGGGAATGAGCCGCACGGCACAATCGGCGGCCAGCAGCAGGGCGGCGCCGGCCAAGCCCGCGGGAACGAGCGTGCGCGCCGGGTCGTAGCCCAGGAAGGGACGTACGAGATGGGGTGCCACGAGGCCGATGAAGCCGATCGACCCGGCCACGGCCACGGCGGCGCCCGTGCCGATGGCGGCACCGGCAACGATCCGTCCCCTGAGCAGCGCCACGTTGATCCCGAGGCTGCGCGCCGTCTCCTCCCCCAGGGCCAGGGCGCGCAGGCCCGATGCGGCCGGCAGGATCAGGAGCGTGGCCAGGAGGATGAAGGGGCTTGCTAGCATCACGTGGACCATCGAGCGGTCCTCGAAGGAGCCGAGGAGCCAGAACACGATCTCCGTCACCGCGAAGGGATTGGGCGAGAGGCTGATGGCGAGCGACGTGCCCGCTCCGGCGAGGCTTCCGACCGCAAGGCCGGCGAGAACGAGCACCACGATGGTGGCGCTTCGCCCTGCCACCGCCACCACGAGGGCGATGGAGAGCAGCGCCCCTGCGATCGCAGCAAAAGGCAGGGCCCAGGACAGGGTGCCGACGAGACCGGAATAGATCACCAGCACCGCCCCGAAGGCCGCCGCCTGCGGCGCCCCGAACACTGCCGTGTCGGCAAGCGGATTGCGCAGCAGCCCCTGCAGCCCCGCGCCTGCCAGACCCGAGATCCAGCCGATGAGAAGGGCGAGCAGGGTGCGCGGCAGGCGCAGCTCCCGCACGACGATGCTCGCCGCCCCCTGATAGGAGACGAGAGCCTTGAGCGCCATGGGGATCGAGATCGGTGCCGGGCCGATGACGAGGGAGGCGAGGCTCAGCGCGACGAGGAGGGCAAGCAGGCCGGGGATGAGGGGAGAGCGGGTGAGGAGCATGCAGGACGGTTTCGTTGTTCCCGTCGATAGAGCATGAAACATTGCGAGGACAAAGCGCCTCTGTCTTCTCGTTTGTCGTCACCACCCTGGTCATCCCGGATGGCGCAGCCGATCCGGGATCGCGTGCAGGACAGGGCGCGGGTCTCTCCCTCCCCCCTTTGCGGGGGAGGGTGGCGAACGGAGTGAGCCGGGAGAGGGGACGTCATCGGTCTCGCACCGCCCCTCTCCCGACCCTCGCTGACGCGAGGGCCACCCTCTCCCGCACAGGGGAGAGGGCAGGTGGCGTGTTCTCATTTTGTTCTTGACAATCGTCCTAAGCTCGGCTATATCATTCCCTATCCCCGCCCTCGAGGGGCGCGCTCGCGAGGCGTCGCAAGAGTGGGGCAGGGAGCGGTCCCGCCGCAGGTCTCGCAAACCTGTGATCGCGGGTGGCCGATCCTGGCTTGATCCAGGTCCGCTGAAACAAACCGCGCGTGACGAGCAGTCCGGCTCTTAACCTTCACCATCCATCATCGAGCCGGGCTGCCTGACGCGCCACCCTCGATCTCCCCGCAAGGCTCGCAGCTCAGGCTGCGGGCCCCAAGGCGCTGGAGTTTTGACAATCCCGGTTCGATTGGCCGCGACTCCATGATACCAAGCAGTTCAGAGTCCCAGGAAACAACGTGAGAAAGCGGCATGAACAATCTGTTCGCCAACCTGCCCACCACCGTCTTCGAAGTGATGTCGAGTCTCGCCAGGGAGACCGGCGCCATCAATCTCGGCCAGGGCTTCCCGGACGATCCGGGACCGGAGGACGTGCGGCGGGTCGCGGCGGACGCGGTGCTCAACGGCTATAACCAGTATCCCTCGATGATGGGCATTCCGGAACTGCGCTCCGCGATTGCCGCCCACTACAAACACTGGCAGGGCGTCGATCTCGATGCGAACACCGAGGTGATGGTCACGTCTGGTGCGACGGAGGCGCTTGCGGGTGCGATTCTCGGCATCGTGGAGCCGGGCGACGAGGTGGTGCTGTTCGAGCCCATGTACGACGCCTATCTGCCCCTCGTGCGGCTTGCCGGCGGCGTGCCGAAATTCGTCACCCTGCAGCCCCCGCATTTCCGTCTGACCGAGGAGGCGCTGGCACAGGCCTTCTCGCCCAAGACCAAGGCGGTGGTGTTCAACAATCCGCTCAACCCGACGGCGACAACGTTCTCCGACGAGGACCTGAACCTGCTGGCTGACTTCTGCCGCCGCTTCGACGCTATCGCGATCTCCGACGAGGTTTGGGAGCATGTGGTGTTCGACGGCCGGCGGCACCGGCCGATCCTGGCGCTCGACGGCATGCGCGAGCGCTCGGTGAAGATCGGGTCGGCGGGAAAAATCTTCAGCCTCACGGGCTGGAAGGTCGGCTTCGTCTGCGCAGCACCCCCCATCATGAAGGTGCTGGCGAAGTCGCACCAGTTCCTCACCTTCACAACGGCGCCGAACCTGCAGCACGCCGTGGCCTACGGTCTCGCCAAGGACGACGCCTATTTCGAGAGCATGCGCAAAAACTTCGCCCGCAGCCGCGACCGCTTCACGGACGGCTTGCAGACGCTCGGTTTCGACGTGATCCCGAGCCAGGGCACCTACTTCGTCAATGTCGACATCGCGCCCTTAGGTGAGTCCGACGACGTCGCCTTCTGTCGCCGCCTCGTCACGGAGCACGGCGTCGCGGCGATTCCGGTATCGGCCTTCTATGCGGAAGGCGCCGTGAAAAACGTGGTGCGCTTCTGCTTCGCCAAGAAGGATTCTACCCTCGACGCCGGTCTGGAGCGGCTGGCGAGGGCCATCAAGAGGGCTGCTTAGCGCATCATGCGGACCCAGCGGGCCGCGCCAGCGAAAAGTGGATCCGGTTTTCCGCACAAAACGATGCGCTGCTTAAAGGATTGAGCATCGGATCAATCCCAAAAGTGCAAATCCACTTTTGGGTCCGATGCTCTAGCCAGCAACTTGGACATTGTTTCTTGTGCCAGAATTTCCTAGCCTGCCCCCGTCGTCACTCACTTCGCAGGAGTTCCGCCCCAAAATGGTTCGTCTTCTCGCTTCGGTCGCTCTGGGTCTCGGCCTTGTCAGCGCCGCCGCCGCCCAGGAGCGTGTGGTCAACGTCTACAACTGGTCCGACTACGTGGATACGAAGGCGCTGGACGAGTTCACGAAGCAGACCGGCATCAAGGTGGTCTACGATACCTACGACAACAACGAGATCGTCGAGACCAAGCTTCTCGCCGGCAAGTCGGGCTACGACATCGTCGTGCCCTCGGGCCCCTTCGTGCAGCGCCTGATCGGCGCCAAGGTGTTCCAGAAGCTCGACAAGGCGAAGCTGCCGAACCTCGCCAACCAGTGGCCGGAGGTGACGCAGCGCCTGGCCGTCTTCGACCCGGGCAATCAATACGCCGTCAACTACATGTGGGGCACCACGGGCATCGGCATCAACGTCAAGAAGGTGAAGGAGATCCTCGGCGACGTGCCGCTCAACACCTGGGACCTGGTGCTGAAGCCGGAGATCTCCTCCAAGCTGAAGGCCTGCGGCATCTACATGCTGGACTCACCCGAAGACCTCTTCCCCGGCGTGCTGGCCTATCTGGGCCTCAATCCCGATTCCAAGCGGGTCGAGGATCTGAACAGGGCGGGCGATGCTCTGTTCCGCGTCCGCGGCAACATCCAGAAGTTCCACTCCTCCGAATACATCAATGCGCTCGCCAACGGCGACATCTGCGTGGCGGTGGGCTATTCCGGCGACATGATTCAGGCCAAGAGCCGGGCCGAGGAGGCCAAGAACGGCGTCGAGGTCGGCTATGTCATCCCGCGCGAAGGCGCGCTGATGTGGTTCGACAGCTTCGTGATCCCGGCGGACGCCAAGAACGTGACCGAGGCGCATGAATTCATCAACTTCATGCTCCGTCCCGAGATCGCCGCCATGAACACGAACTTCGTGTCCTATGCCTCCGGCAATTTGGCCGCCAAACAACACATCGACAAGGCGATCCTCGACAATCCCGGCATCTATCCGGACGAGGCCACCATGAAGCGGCTTTTCACCAACACGGCCTATGACGAGCGCTCCCAGCGCACCGTCACCCGGCTCTGGACCCGCGTGAAGACCGGCCGTTAATCCGGCGCTCAGACTCGTTCGCGCATCGTCTCACGCGCCCGCCAAGCTCCGCCCACTCGGGCGGAGCTTTTGTCTTTACAAGAAGGACGTTTCATCATGCGCCTCGCCCTCGCCGCTCTTCTCGCCTTGAGCCTTGCCTCCCCGGCCCTGGCCCAGGTCGGCCAACAAGCCCCCGCGCCGCGCCAGCCCACGATCAGCGTGATGGGAACCGGCGAGGCGGAGCTGAAGCCGGACTTCGCGCGCATCCATGTGACGGTGGAAGCACGGGCCGACACGGTCGCGCAGGCGAGCGCCGCCAACAGCACGGCAACGGAACGGGTGCTCGCCCGCATTCAGGGCCTCGGCATCAAGCGGGAGGACATCCGCACCGCCAATTTCCAGGTCTTCCAGACGCCGCAGCAGGTCGGCCCCGACGGCAAGGAGGTGAAGACGCCGAAGTTCTCCGCCCATCATCAGCTGCGGATCACCAGCCGCGATCTCGACGGGGTCGGGCGTCTGGCCGGCGAGATCCTGGCGAGCGGCGACATGACGTTCCAGTCGGTTTCCTTCGGCCTCGACCGGCAGG
Source organism: Microvirga arvi (assembly GCF_016892765.1). GTDB lineage: Bacteria > Pseudomonadota > Alphaproteobacteria > Rhizobiales > Beijerinckiaceae > Microvirga > Microvirga arvi. The sequence continues at coordinate 119,054 of NZ_JAFEMD010000013.1, read as the reverse complement.
AGGAGGGCGGCGACCGCGCCCGTGAGGCCGCCGTGCGCGATGCTCGCCGACAGGCTGAGATCTATGCCGCCGCTGCAGGCGTGTCCCTCGGCCGCCTGCTGGAGATCCGGGACGGCTCGGCCCAGCCATTCGAGCCGCAGCCCGACATGCGCATGTCCATGGCGATGGCCAAGGGCGCCGAGTCGGTGCCGATCGTGCCGCCGGCGACGATCCGCTACACGGCCAATGTCCAGCTCGTCTGGGAGATGGCCGGACGGCCGTGACGGGAGCAGTGCCCTCCCCCTTGCGGGGAGGGATCGAGGGTGGGGATCGGAAAGTCAGAGCGATGCGCTTTATCCGGAAGGCGCGACGCTCATACAGCGTCACCTCTCCACGGTGGGGAGAGGTCGAGCGCAGCGAGGGTGAGGGGGAGAGTGCTATCCGGATAAACCTGTAACCCCTCACCCGCGCCTTTGGCGCGACCTCTCCCACAAGGAGAGGTGAGCCTGCGGCCTGCTGGTCTGCTTTCTCACCAGCGATACCACCCTAGCCGCAAGGGGGAAATGGCTTCTACGCCGCCCTGACGCTGTTCAGGAATTGGCCGATCTCGGCGCCGAGGCGCTGGGCTTGGCTCTCCAAGGCGACCGAAAGATCCGCCACGTTGCGGGCAGCCTCCAGGGACTGGACCGCGACTCCCTGCGTGGTCTCGATGGCGGAGGTGCCTGCCTGCGCCTCCGAGGAGACCTGGGCCACGGAATGGGCGATCTCCGACACCGCCGCCGTCTGCTGGCTGACGGTTCCGGCCACGGTGGAGACGACGCCTGCGAGATCCTCGACGGAGGCCTGCACCGTGCCGAGCGCCACCAGGGTCTCCCGTGAAGCGGCCTGCACGGCCTCGATCTGACGGGCAATCTCCTCGGTGGCCTTGGCGGTCTGGCCCGCCAGGTCCTTCACCTCGCTGGCGACGACCGCAAAGCCCTTGCCGGCTTCGCCCGCGCGGGCCGCCTCGATGGTGGCGTTCAGCGCGAGCAGGTTGGTCTGCGCCGCGATGGAGCGGATGAGACCCGCCACCTCGCCGATCTGGGAGGTTGCGGAGGAGAGGATCGACATGCTGCCGGAAGCGCCGCGGGCCTCGGCGACGGCCCGTTCGGAGGCTTTCGCCGAGGCGCTCGTCTGGGCGGCGACCTCGGCCAGCGACGCATCGAGCTCTTCGGCGGCGCTCGCCACCGCCGACATGTTCTGCGCCGTTCGTAAGGAGGCCGAGCCTGCGATCTGGGCCTGCTGGGTCACGTGGTTGGCCGATCCCTCGAGCTGGCCGGAGGCTTTCGCGAGCTCGCCCGTGACCTGGCGGACCTCGGCCAGGATCTGCTCGACGGAGGCGTCGAAGGCTGCGATCGCATGGGTGATCGCATGAGCCCGCTCGGCATCGAGAGCCGCCATGCCCTCGCGCTCCTGCGTCAGCCGCTCGCGCTCGCGGGCATTGTCGCGGAAGACCAGGACGGTGCGGGCCATGGCGCCGATCTCGTCGGTGGCTTTGGTCGAGGGGATGTCCGTGGACGCATCGCCGTCGGCGAGCCGCCGCATGGCCTGCTGGAGGCGGGTGAGCGGCAGGGAGATCGAGCGCCCGACGATGAAGTTCAGGATCAGGCCGAACAGGAGCGTGGCGCCCATCGCCCAGAGGATCAGGGAGAAGGTGCGATTCTGCGAGGCGGTGAGCTGCTCATCGGTCTGGTGCGCCTCGGCGCGGACCTTGGCGAGCAGCTGGTCGAGAACCGGAACGAGCAAGTCGAACTGGCCCATCAGCTTCTCGCTCTGGCCGGCCACTTCCCGCTCCAGCTCGCCCCAGGCGTTGAAGGCTTCCTGGAAGGTTACGCTGGCGCTTTCGATGCCTGCCTTTTCCTTGGCGAGATCGCCGGAGAGCTGGGCCAGGGCGCGGGTGAACCGTCCCTGCTCGACCTCGAAGGCACCCAGGATGCTCTCCTCGAGCAGGATCCGGGCGCGGGCTTCCTGATTGAACATGCCGAGCATGGCGGCCCACAGGCGCCAGGCGATGGTCTCGCCGCTGGCCGTCAGGGGCCGCACCAGCTTTTCGAGATTGCCTTCGGCCTTGATGAGGCGTCCCTGCGCCCCCTCGTCGGGCTTGGTGCCGATGCCGACATAGAGGTTGTTGAGGGCCTTTCCTTGGCTGAGCAAGGCGGCCGCGTGCTGCTTCAGCGCGGCGATCTCGGGTTCGATCAGGACGGCACCCGAGGCGGCACTCATCTCGTCGAGCTGGGCCGCCAGCGCCTTGTGCTGATCCATGAAGGCTTGGCCGTGATGGCTGAGGCGGCTCTTCGTCCATTCGCCGGCCGCGACCTTCAGGCCGTCGGCACGGCCGCGGAACCGATTGGCCTTGTCGGCGAGGGCCGAGTAGGTCTGCTGCGTCGCCAGCGCCTGCTCCACCTCGGAACGGCCCGTCTGGAGCACCGCGCCGATAACCGCAAAGCCAAGCACCATCACGCCGCTCAACGTCGCGACGCGCATCCGCACCGACGGCTGCTTCAACCGAGACAGAAACGCCATTACCCCCGAATCCTTTTTCTCACGTTGCGGCAAGATTGCGGGGGACGTCTTAAAGATATGTTTACGTTAGGTCAGAAGCCTATCCCGACAATCAGGCCGCCTTCGGCAGCTCGGTCATGATGGCATAGAGGGCGGAGGGATCGCGCGTGGCGCGCACCCGCTCGATGAGGCCGGGCTCGCGCAACACCCTGGCAACACGCGCCAGGGCCTTGAGGTGATCGGCTCCGGCCCCCTCGGGCGCCAGCAGCAGGAAAAGAACATCGACCGGCTGGCTGTCGAGGGCCTCGAAATTGATCGGTTTGTCGAGCCGCGCCACGAGGCCGTAGATTCGGGTGAGGCCCGGCAGCTTGCCGTGGGGAATGGCGATGCCCTCGCCGATCCCGGTCGAGCCGAGGCGCTCACGCTGCAGAAGAGCCTCATAGATGGCTGCCTCGGCAAGACCCGTGAGCCGGGCCGCATGGGAAGCCAGTTCCTGAAGAGCCTGCTTCTTGCCGTTGACGCGCAAGGCGGGCAGGACGGCCTGAGGGTCTAGAAAATCCAGCAAAGGCATCGATCACGCTGCATTTAGATGTGAAGCCTGGAAGGCCTCTCACCGTTCCACGCAAGAACTGGGCCAAAAGGGGTAGTGCCCTTCAAGGCTGTGCAAGCGGCGGATCGACCCAACCGATCGCCCCGTCGCCGCGGCGATATACGACGTTCATGCGTCCGGTGCTAGCGTGGATGAACACAAGAGCTGAGGCCCCCGTCAGGTCGAGTTGCATGACGGCGTCACTGACGGAGAGCCTGTGCAGCGGCTTCGTGGTCTCGGCGACGACGATGGGGTGATAGTCTTCCTCCTCGATGGCCTTGTCGTTCGGCGCCTCGAGGACCGCGTAGGACACCTCGATGCCGCCCGCCCGCGCGCCCGCGCCGGACTTGTCCTTGAGGCGCTGCTTGTAGCGGCGCAGGCGGTTTTCGATCCGGTCCGCAGTCTGATCGAAGCTGGCATAAGCATCGCCGGCTGCGCCGGAGGCTTCCAGGGTCATGCCCGAGGTAAGGTGCAGCACGCATTCTGTGCGAAAGCCCCCGCCGTCGCGGGTGACGGTCACATGACCGGAATAGCCGCCGTCGAAATATTTCGACAGCGCTCCCGCCATCCTGGCCTGGACCTGAGACCTGAGAGCTTCTCCGATATCGAGATTCTTCCCCGACACCCTCAATGTCATCGTGTCCTCCTCATGTGGCGCCTTCGCTTGAATGCGACTGTCTTGGGTGCGCTTATGAGCCGATGATGATCCGAATAGAGGCTAATGCAAGTCTTGAAATCCCACCGCGGACGGGTCAAACCTTGGGGTTGCGCCTCCTGCGCCGGCCTGCCGAAGAGGGGATGCGCAGGGCCTCGCGGTATTTGGCGACCGTGCGGCGGGCGACCTGAACGCCGTCCGCCTGCAATGTTTGGGCAATTGCCTGATCCGAGAGCACATGGTCCGGGCCCTCCGCCTCGACCAGCTGCCTGATTCGGTGGCGCACGGCCTTCGCGGAATGCTCGCCCTCTCCCGTGGCCGCGCCGAAGAAGAACTTCATGGGATAGGTGCCGCGCTCGGTGCCGATGGCCTTGTTCGCCGCCACGCGGGAAATGGTGGATTCGTGCATCCCGATGGCTTCCGCCACGCTCTTCAGGGTCATCGGGCGCAAGCCGGAGACACCTTGGCGAAAGAAATCCTCCTGCTCCCGGGCGATTTCAGCAGCGACCTTCAGGATGGTCCTGGACCGTTGTTCGAGGCTGCGGGTGAGCCAGCTGGCGGTCTGGAAGCACTCCGACAGGAAGCTCTTGTCCTCGTCCTTGCGCAAAACCTTCGCCACCTCGGCATAATAGCTGCGGTTGAGGAGGATGCGCGGCAGGGTCTCCGGGTTGAGCTCGACGGCAAGGCCCCCGTCGGGAGCCAGCCGGATCAGCACGTCCGGCACGAGCACGTCCACCGCGACGGGGGTGAAGGCAAGGCCGGGCTTGGGCTCCAGGCGCCGGATCTCGGCCAGCATGTCGGCGAGGTCTTCCTGATCGACGCCGCAGACCTTTCTCAAGCCGGCAAAGTCCTGCCGGGCGACGAGATGCAGATGAGCGAGCAGGGCCTGCATGGCGGGATCGAGCCGGTCGCGCTCCTTGAGCTGGATGCCCAGGCATTCGGCGAGGCTGCGCGCGCCGATACCGGACGGCTCTAAGGTCTGGATCAGCCGCAGCGCCGCTTCGACATCCTCAGGAGAGACCTGCAGGCGGGCGGCGATCTCCGTCAAATCCTCGGTGAGATAGCCCGCTTCATCGAGATTGTGGATCAGGTGCTCGCCGATCCGTCGCAGGCGCGGATCGGCCGTGGCAAGGTCGAGCTGCGCCTCCAGATGCTCGGTCAGGCTCGTCGCCCGGGCAAGCGTCTCCTCCATCTCGGGCCCGATGTCGCCGTGAGCCGCACCCGCCGTCCCGGATGCGCCCGAGGACGCCGGGGCGCGTGCGGGCGCCGGGCCCGGAACCATCCTGGCCCCTGCAGCCTGGGCCTTTTGCTTGGCGCGCAGGAAATCGGCCAGGCTCGGCGCGGGCGCATCGGCCCGGATCTCGCCTTCGTGCAGGAGGGGATTGCGCTCGAGCTCCGCTTCCACATAGGCCGCGAGCTCCGCGTGGGAGAGCTGCAGCAGCTTGATCGATTGAACCAGCTGAGGGGTCATCGTTAGGGACTGGCCCTGGCGCAGCTCGAGCCGCTGCATCGCGCTCATGACACCATCCGGTCAGCCTGTGGGCATGCTTCTTGCATGCGTCAGGTTACCGTGACCCTTAGCCTGACGTCAAAAGGGAGATGGTCCTACGCATCGGATGGATCCAGAGGTCCCTACAATGCGCAAGATTCCGATGCGCTAGTAGAGGCGGAAATCCTCGCCCAGATACAGGCGGCGCACCTCTTCATTCGCCACGATGGCATCAGGCGTGCCTTCAGTCAGAACGCGGCCGGAATGGATGATGTAGGCGCGGTCGATCAGCCCCAGGGTCTCGCGGACGTTGTGATCGGTGATCAGCACGCCGATGCCGCGGCGGGTCAGATGCCGCACGAGGTTCTGGATGTCGCCCACGGCGATGGGGTCGATGCCGGCGAAGGGCTCGTCGAGGAGCATGAAGGTCGGCTCGCCCGCAAGCGCACGGGCGATCTCGCAGCGCCGCCGCTCGCCGCCCGAGAGCGCGATCGAAGGCGATTTGCGCAGGCGCGTGATGTTGAACTCGTCGAGCAGCGCATCGAGCTTGCGCTCCCGCTCCTTGCGGCTGGGCTCGACGATCTCGAGCACCGCGCGGATGTTGTCCTCCACGTTCAGGCCGCGGAAGATCGAGGCCTCCTGGGGGAGATAACCGATGCCGAGCCGGGCGCGGCGGTACATGGGCAGGCCCGTCACGTCGTGGCCGTCGAGGCTGATGACGCCGCGATCAGCAGCAACGAGGCCCGTGATCATGTAGAAGATCGTGGTCTTGCCCGCGCCGTTGGGGCCGAGCAGGCCGACCGCTTCGCCCGCGCGCACCTGGAGGCCCGCGTCCTGCACAACGGTGCGGCCGCGATAGCTCTTCTGCAGGCCCTTCACGGCCAGGATGCCAGGGCCGCCGAAAACGGCTTCGCTCTCACCGCGGGAGAAGACATGCGGAGCCGTCCCGGCCGGATGAGCGTCGAGAAGGCTCACATTGGCGGAACCGGGTTGAGAACGGTTGAAAAGCGGTTTCACAGGCTGATCGCTGTCCTTGGAATGATCGAAGCGGGGAGATCCCAGTTCTAGTTCGTCGCCGGCTTCTGCTGCGGCTTCGGCTTGGCGTTGCCGGCAGCAGGCGCAGCGTTTCCGGCACCGGTCGGGGCCGGCCCGCCGTTGCCGGGCACGAACAGCGCCCGCACCCGTCCGCCGGGTGTGGTCTCGATATTGGCGACGCCGGTATTGATGTCGTAGAGCACCCGCTCGCCCTTGGTCACGTTCGGGCCGTCGCTCAAGGTGGCGTTGCCGACGAGCATGATCTTGTTGGAGCCGCGGTCGAAGGTGGCGTTCTCGCCCGTGGCAACCTGGGTCCGCGACACGATGGTGACCGGCCCCTTGCAGTCGATCTTCTTGATGGCGCTGTCGTCAGCCCCCTGCGCGGCGGGCGTGGCCTGGCCGCCGTTCCGATCCCGCTGCTCGTAGAACACGGTCATGATCGTGCACTTCATCGTGCTTTCGCCCTGAACCGCGACCACGTCACCGGAGAAGACGGCGCGCCCCTCCTTGTCGAAGACGTCGAGCTTGTTGGCATCGATCTTGATCGGCTCCTTGCTGGAGCCGAAATTGCCGAAGCCGACCGCACGCTCCTTACCGGCCTGGGCCCAGACGGCCTGCACAGGAACAGAGGAAAGAAGCGCGATGGTCAGGGCGGCGCGGGAGAAACTCATCATGGACGGGTACTTGTCTGTTGGGGCATGGGAGCCGGGGAGGGCACGGTGGAGCCGGTGCCTGCGGCGTCCTTCGATGGGGTGGAGCGGGACGGTTCGAAGACGCTGCGCACCCGGCCCTCGAAGCTCATGATCTTGCCGTTATCCGTGACCTTGAGCCCCTCGGCCTCGATGATGCCGTTGCCGAAGGAGACGGTGACGGGCTGGTTGGATGTCACGGCGCCGGATTTGAATTGGACGAAGGCCGAGCGGAGCCTGACCTCGTGGCCGGCATCCGTGGTGACCACGATGTCGTTGCGCAGCCTCATCTGCTCCTTCTTGGTGTCGAGAACGCCGCTCGCGGCTTGAAGCCGCGCAACGCTGCCGCGTTCGTCGGTGACGATGCGCGCCTTCAGATCCTTGAGTTGCACCAGATTGGGCTTGCGCACGTCCTGCGTCGCCTCGCTGGCCGTCACCTCGTAGGGTCGGTTGTCGTTCTTGAACCCGGTCAGCTTCGGGCTTGCCATGGTGACGTTGGTCCCGCTCACACCGATGGAGCCGAAGCTCAGGTTCTCGATCTTCCGGAACGGGTCGTAATAGGCCACGAAGCCCACGGCTCCCATGCCGACGAGAGAACCTAGAGGAATGATGATCTTGGCGAAACGGACCCAGTGGGAATGGCGGCGGGCCTTTTTGAAGGCGCGCGCCGACCGTATGGCCGGCCTCAAGGCCGGGCCATCACGCATCGTGGTGCCCTGGATTCCCGCCACTTTCAACCCCTTCCGCCTCTCGATCGGCATCGCGCCATGCCGCACGCACATGGCGATGTTATGACGGATATGGGTTTTATGGGGGAAAGTTTAAGTGCGCGTCAAGAATGGGCGAAAATATCCGTCTCCGCCCAGCCGAGCAGGTCCAGCTGGGCGCGGGTCGGCAGGAAGCTGAAGCATTGATGAGCGATCCCGAGCCGGTTCTCCCGCTCGAGCATCGCGTCGAGCTTCCCTTTCAGAGCATGCAGATGCAGCACGTCGGAGGCCGCATAATCGAGCTGCGCGGGGGTGAGCGTGTCGGCGCCCCAGTCGGAGGATTGCTGCTGCTTCGACAGCTCGACCCCGAGCTGCTCGCGCACCAGCTCCTTCAAGCCGTGACGGTCGGTATAGGTGCGCACGAGCCGGGAGGCGACCTTGGTGCAGTAGACGGGGCGCGGCATGATTCCGAAGGTATGGAAGAGCACGGCCAGGTCGAAGCGCGCGTAATGAAAGATCTTGAGCACGCTCTCGTCGGACAGCATGCGGATCAGATTCTCCGGCAAGGGGCCGTCCTTCAGGATCTGCACCACGTCCGCCGTGCCGTCCCCGGTCGAGATCTGCACCACGCACAGCCTGTCGCGGTGAGGATTGAGGCCCAGGGTCTCGGTGTCGATGGCAATTGCGGGGCCGGGCTGGTAATCCGCGGGCAGGTCGCCGCGATGGAAGCGTACTGTCATGGGAAATCCGAAAATGCGCAGGAACAGGCTGTAGAGCATCGGACCTGAAAGTAGAAACCACTTTTGGGATCCATCTGATGCTCCGCCTTACAGGAGACGCCTCGGCATCGGCTTCGACGGATTGGAAAATGGCGCCCTCCAAGAACGAAGGAATAAATTTTTCCCTGCAAATTCAGCCGTTCTCCACCCAACGTTGCACGAAGTATTGTCAGGCTTCGCATAGGTTAATGCGGCCAGCCGCCGAGAAGGGTTTCCTGACAGACCCGAAGCGGAAGGGGTTGGTTGAGTGACAATCGAGAACTCCACGAAGGAGGAGATGCTCTCTGCCATCCCGCATCTGCGGGCCTTCGCCATCTCCCTCTCCGGCAGCGTCGACAGAGCGGACGATCTGGTGCAGAGCGCCCTGCTCAAGGCCCTGAGCAACCTCGACAAGTTCCAGCCCGGCACCAGCATGCAGGCCTGGCTCTTCACGATCCTGCGCAACGACTTCTTGACCCAGGCCCGCAGGCGCAGGCGCGAGGTCGAGGATCCGGAGGGCTCCTGGGCCGAAAAGGTCGCCGTCATGCCGGCCCAGGGCGCACGCCTCGACTTCGACGACATGCTGAAGGCGCTGAGCAAGCTCCCCGTCGACCAGCGCGAGGCGCTCCTCCTGGTGAGCGCGGAAGGCCTGTCCTACGAAGACACGGCGCGGATCTGCGGCACCAACATCGGCACCATCAAGAGCCGCATCAACCGGGCCCGCAGCCGTCTGGCGGAGCTGCTGAAATTCGATCCGGACAACGATCTTGGCCCCGACCGTCTCGTCAAGGCCGCCCTCTTCATGCACGCGGAGCCGTAAACGGAAAAGGCTCGCTACCCGGCCTTTTTTGCCTGGGGCCGGCGCAATTCATTATGCCTGTCGATCGTCGTCGTCGCGGTAGCGGCTCGGAGTCCGCTGCCAATTGCGACCCCATGGAATGAGATCGCGCATGTTCATGATGCCACCCTCCTTTCACAACGATGGGGGTCGGCACCGGCGATGGAGCCGGTGCCGTTGAAATGGTGCGAGTTAGGCGGCCTTGCCGTGCTCGATCTGCGTAGGCTGATTGTTTTGGCCCACGCTCTTCACACCGCCATCGGACTTGATCTCGATGCGGCGCGGCTTCAGGGCCTCGGGCACCTCGCGCTTGAGCTCGACCGTCAACAGGCCGTTTTCAAGGTTTGCGCCCGTGACCTTCACGTGATCGGCAAGATTGAAAGTCTGCTTGAAGGCGCGGGTCGCGATGCCGCGGTGCAGGTACTGCCTGCCCTCTTCCGAGCCCTTCTTCTGGCCCGTGACGAAAAGCTGGCTTTCCTTCTGCACCAGGTCGATCTCATCGGGCGAGAAGCCTGCGATGGCCATGGTGATGACATACTGGTCTTCGCCCATCTTCTCGATGTTGTAGGGCGGCCAGTTGGTCATGGGCTCGAGCTGGGCAGACTGGTCGAGCATGTCGAACAGCCGGTCGAAGCCGACCGTCGAACGGTACAGGGGAGAGAAGTCGAAAGCTGATCTCATAACCATATCCTCCTTTGAGCAACATGGGTCCGAGAGCGCCGGACACCCGCCGGCGCCCGCATGGCCAAGCCTTTGAAAGGCCTTGGCAATCCTGATTGTAGGAGCGGTTTTAATGGTTTTCAAGAGGGTGAAATAGGCCTGTTCACTTGCCTGTGAAGCGGGCTGGCCATCAGGCCCATCAGGCCCTAGCATCAGGCTGCTTCGACCAGGGAACGACCGATATGCTTCGCATCCTCTCCCTTGCCTTGCTCGCAATCTTTACCACTCCGTCCTTTGCGACCGAGGCGCCCACCGCCGACACCGTCATTGCCCAGGAGCAGCGGCCTCCGCAGCAGACCCCGAAGCGGGATTGCGAGAGAAAGCAGGACGAGGGCGTAAGCTAGAGCCGAACCGCCGATGCGGGCTCTGATGCCACAAGGTTCTCTGGCGTTCCTCTAGGAAGACCTGTCTCTAGGAAATTCTACTACGCGCCTCGTTCGCCAGGCGGATGAGCATCGGCCGCACCTCGTGCGGACCGGTGAGCGCCTTCGGGAAGGGCAGACGCAGGATCTCGTCAACGAGCGCCATCTGGATGCCTTCCGGGTCGATGCCGATCAGGCGCCAGGCGCCCTCGCGCGCGCCGCAGAGCTGCGTGGCATAGAGCGCCACCGCGTCGGCATGATCGTCGTTCATGTGCTCGATGGCCTGAGCCTCGAAATCGTAAAAGTCGAACAGCTCGGAAAGGTCCGCCAGCAGGTCCTTCTTCCCCATGCGATAGGCCCGGCCGAAGCCGCCGTTGAGGCTGCCCGATGCGACACCTAAGCGCCAGAAGGCGAAATCGGGAAAGTCCACGTAGAGCTCGGCCTTGGGATGCTGCAGCAGGTAGCGCCGACGGATGTTCCGCGCCTCGTCGCTCTCCCGCTCGAGCCGGTGGGCCTTCGCCAGCAGGGTCAGGCGCGGATGGGCCAGCGGATCGCCCTTGCCGATAGCGGAGAGCAGCAGGGAGCAGCGCGGGTCGGCGTCGAGCAGACGGGTATGCACCGAGAGCTGCGAGGTGAGGATCACCGGCGAGCCGTCGAGATCCGTTCCCACCTGCACGAGGCTCGCAAACGGCATGCCTGTCTCACCGTCGTTGGTGGCGAGAGCTCCGGAGCGCACCGTGCGCATGAGATTTTTCGCCAGTGCGCGGGCTTCGTCGTCGACAGGCAGGAATGGATCTTTTCCCATGGTGCCTCCTCCAGCGCTCGGTTCTACGCTTATACACCCTTGTCCCTTAAGCCGCTAAGCATCCCTCGCCGTGAGAACTCGCGGCTCGACCAATGCAGCATTGGGCCAAAGAGCATTTATGAATCTATCAAATGCAAAATGATTTGCATTTGATAGATTCATTATGCAAAATGACTGCATGGTCACTCGTCCAGAAATGCGATCTGCCGAGACAACGCTTGCGCTTGACGGGCAGCGGCATCGCATCGTGGATCTTCCTGCGGCGGCAGGCGGCGCCCTCAACCGGCTGCCGCATATCTTGCGGATCATGCTGGAGAACGTGCTGCGGACCGCAGGCGACGATGCTCCCCGCGCCGTAGTGGCGATTTTGCGCTGGCTTGAGAACGGACGCAGCGAGGAGGAGATCCCGTTCCTGCCCGGTCGCGTCATGATGCATGACACCACCTGCGGCCCTGCCCTGGTGGACATCGCCGGGATGCGCGCCTCCCTCGCCGCGGCGGGGTACGATCCGAGCCACCTCAATCCCGTCCTGCCCGTCGATGTCTCGACCGACCATTCCCTCGGCGTAGACGTGTTCGGCTCCCCAGACGCCTTCCGGCGCAACATGGAGCGCGAGTTCGAACGCAATGCCGAGCGCTACAGCTTCATGAAATGGGCCACGCGGGCGCTTGCCGGATTTCGCGTCCATCCGCCCGGCACCGGCATCATGCACACGCTCAACCTGGAGCGGCTGGCGAGTGTCGTCACCATCATGGAGCGGGACGGTGTGTCATGGGCCATGCCCGACACGCTGATCGGCACTGACAGCCACACGCCCATGATCAACGGCATCGGCGTGCTCGGCTGGGGCGTCGGCGGGCTTGAGGCGGAAAGCGTCTTCTTCGGCATGCCCGTGATGATCCGCGTGCCGGATATCGTCGGCGTTCGCCTCACGGGACGCCTCAGGCAGGGCGTGCTCGCCACCGACCTCGCGCTCACGGTCACGGAGCGTCTCCGCCGGATCGACTTGGCCGACCGCTTCGTCGAGTTCTTTGGTGACGGCGTCTCGTCTCTATCGGCCGGCGACCGCGCCGTCATCGCCAACATGACACCGGAATTCGGCGCCAATTCCGGCTTCTTCCCGATCGATCACCAGACCCTGCGCTACTTGCGCGAAACGGGCCGCTCCGCGAGCCAAGTCCGCCTCGTCGAGGACTATGCCAAGCGGCAGGGGCTTTGGTTCGACCCGAAAGCGGCTCCGCGGTTCACGGATGTCGTCGAGATCAACCTCGATGAGGTCGAGGTCAGTCTCGCCGGTCCGCGCCGGCCGCAGGACCGCATTCCGGCAGGACGGACCGTCGAGGCCCTTGCGCCGATGCTGGCGGCGCGCCCTGCGATTGCGTCGACCGAGCAGCCCGGCAACGGTTCCGTGGCGATCGCGGCCATCACAAGCTGCACCAACACGTCCGATCCGAGGCTCCTGGTCGCCGCCGGCCTTGTCGCCCGCAAGGCGCGCCGCCTCGGCCTTGCCCCACCCGCCTGGGTGAAGACGTCGCTGGCGCCCGGCTCGCCGACGGCCGAGCGCTACCTGCGCCGCGCCGGACTGCTGGAGGACCTGGAGGCTCTAGGCTTCGGCATTGTGGGCTACGGCTGCACCACCTGCATCGGCAATTCCGGCCCGCTGCCCGCCATCGTCGAGCAGGCCATGGCTGAGCGCGGAATTCTTCCCGTGGCCGTCCTGTCGGGCAACCGCAACTTCCCGGGACGCGTGCATCCGCAGCTCGAGGCAGGATTTCTCGCCTCGCCGCCGCTCGTTGTCGCTTTCGCACTCGCAGGCGACGTCAATCGCGACATCCTTGCCGATCCGATTGCACGCTCCCCCTCAGGCGAGGAGATCCATTTGGCCGATCTCTGGCCGAGCGGCGACGAGATCGATGCAGCGCTGGCTATGGCCGCCATGGATGCTGCCGACTTCGACACCTCCTACGACGAGGCCGAGGCGAGCGAGACCTGGCACGCGCTCAATGCACCCGCCACTCCCCTGTTCCCATGGAACGAAAGTTCGACCTACATCCGCCGTCCGCCCTTCGCGAGCTTCGGCAAGGGCACGTTGCTGGGCTCTTATGCGGCGCATCCTCTGCTCGTGCTGGGCGATGACATCACCACCGACCATATTTCGCCCGCCGGGCAGATCCCGCAGACGGGCGAGGCCGCCGAGTATCTCGTCGAACGCGGCGAGAAACGCCGCGACCTGAACGTCTTCGCGTCCCGGCGCGGCAACTGGGAGGCGATGGTGCGCGGCCTGTTCACCAACAAGTCCGTGCGCAACCTGCTCGATCCACAGATCGCCCCCGGCTCCACGATCCATGCCGGCTCGGGCGAGCACCTGCCTCTGTTCCAGGCCGCCGAACGCTACGCAAGCGAGGGCGCCTCCGTCGTAGTCGTTGCAGGCGAACGCTACGGCATGGGCTCGTCCCGGGACTGGGCCGCAAAAGGCATCGCCCTCCTCGGTGCCCGCGCCGTGTTGGCCTCAAGCTTCGAGCGCATTCATCGCTCGAACCTGATCGGCATGGGTATCCTGCCCCTGCGCCTGCCAGCGGAACGGCATCCGAGCATTCTGCACCTGCGCCCCGGCGATCAGATCGTCGTCGACGCCGATCCGGCGAAGATCAGCCCGCGCTGCGCCGTGCCCGTCACGATCCGACGCGCATCGGGAGGCAGCGAGACATTCACGGCCACCGCCGCCATCGAGACCGGCCTCGAGGTTGAGATCCTGCGCGGCGGCGGCATCATTCCCCTCATCCTGCGTCGCGTCACCAACGCGGAGGCCACAAGCCGCGAGACGTCTGCACCCGAGATCACCGGCAACGGTGACACCCATCGGCGAGAGGCTTCGCCGATCATCAGACGCTGAGCGGCAACGTCCGCTTCGCGTTCAACACCTCACGCAACCCAAGGGAGGAACTCGTGAGCCACTTCACCAAGACAATCCGCGGCGTCGCCGTCGCCGCTATGACGCTCGTCGCGTCGTCGGCCTTCGCGCAGCAGGAACTCAAGATCATGGCCCCAGCCGGGCCCGGCGGCGGCTGGGACTCGGCTGCGCGCTCAATCCAGCAGGTGCTCACCCAGACGGGGCTCGCCAAGAGCGTCCAGGTGATCAACGTCACCGGCGCCGGCGGCACCGTGGGCTTGGCGCAGTTCGTCAACCAGGCGAAGGGCGACCCGAGCCAGCTCATGGTCAACGGCATCACCATGGTGGGCGCGATCCTCACCAACAAGGCGCCGGTGACTCTCGATCAGGTGACACCAATTGCGCGCCTCACCGGCGATCCGCTCGTGATCGTGGTGCCGGCGAATTCGCCGATCAAATCGGTCAAGGAATTGACCGACGCGGTCAAGGCCGATCCGGCGAAGGTGACCTGGGCCGGCGGCTCGGCAGGCGGCGCGGATCACATCCTGGCAGCCCTGTTCGCCAAGGCGGCAGGCTCCGATCCATCGAAGGTCAACTACATCGCCTTCTCGGGCGGCGGCGAGGCTCTGGCGGCCATGCTCGGCGGGCGCGTGACGGCCGGCATCTCCGGCTACGGCGAGTTCGAGAGCCAGATCAAGGCCGGCAAGCTGCGGGCACTCGCCATCTCGTCCGGCAAGCGGCTTGCCAATGCTGACGTTCCGACCCTCAAGGAGCAGGGCATGGATGTGGAGGTCGTGAACTGGCGCGCCATCATGGCAGGCCCCGACATCACGGCCGACCAGAAGAAAGCCCTGACCGAGACGGTCGATAAGCTGGTGAAGTCCAAGGAATGGGCCGAGCTTCTGAAGCAGCGCGGCTGGGAGGACTTCTATCTTGCCGGAGAGCCCTTCACGGCCTTCCTCAAGGAAGAGCAGGTGCGCGTCGGCGACGTGCTGAAGTCGGTCGGCCTCGTGAAGTCCTGACAAGGATCGGACGGGAGAGGGATCCGCCCTCTTCCGTCCGGGCTCCTGCGGAGCCAGGAATGTGGTGCTATACCTGACAGGAATCGCCGATGCGAAGACGGGCGGTTTCCAAGGACAGGGTCAGGGTTTTAATGAGTTCCTCAGTCAGTGAGCGCGCCATAGGCAGCAAACGGGAAATGACCGAAGGGCTGGCCGCGCAGATCCTCGACCACATCCGCGGATCCGGACTGGCTGCCGGGACGCATGTAACGGCGCAGGAACTGGCGCAGCGGTTCAGCGTCTCCCGGTTTCCCATCGGCCAGGCTCTGCAATTGCTCGCCCTGAAGGGTGTTCTCATCCATGAGCGCAACAGGGGCTACTTCGTGTCGGATGCCAGGCAGGCATCGGCGGAAGCCCTTGGCTTGGACAGGCGGGACGAGACCTCCCAGATCTATTTCAGAATGGCCGAGGACCATCTGCATGGGCGCCTCCCGGATCCGGCCTCCGAGGCCTACCTCAAGGAAACCTATCGCGTCACGAAGGCGCAGCTGAACGCGGTGCTGGGCCGGATCGCCCAGGAAGGCTGGGCCGAGCGCCGCCCCGGCTACGGCTGGTCCTTCTCACCCATGCTCACGACGCCCGAATGCCTGGAGCAGACCTATCGCGTGCGCCTCGCCCTCGAACCCGCCGCTCTGCTGGAGCCGACATACCATCTCAATCCCGAAGTAGCCGCCCGCTGTCGCGAGGCCGAGCTCCGGCTTCTCGGAGGCGCCATCGAGACCGACAGCGCCGATGCGCTCCATGAACGCGGCGTGCGGTTTCATGAGGCGATCATCGGCGCGTCCGGCAATCCGTTCTTTCTCGATGCCGTCCGGCGTATCAACCGTGTTCGCCGCCTGCTCTCGTACCGCTCGATGATCGACCGCAAGCGCTACCGCCGGCAATGCGAGGAACACCTGCAGATCCTCGAGCTCCTGGAACGCGGAAAAAACGCTGAGGCCTCGCAGGCGCTACGCCGCCACTTGGAGCACACGATCGAGAGTTTTCAGGAGATCAGGCCCATTCTGGAGCGCTGATGCCCTCTCTGGACAGGACGGCGGAAGAGATCCAATCGAGAAGCCGTCAATGGACTCGTCTGTATCAGACTGGATCTACGAGCCTATGAATAGGCGGGATATCAAGCATTGAACCCTTAAGAGAAGATTGGTGCCCAGAAGAGGACAGGTATCTCTGAGGCCTAAGTTTTTGATCCTGCAGGCTCGAATGAGCCGCGCACAGGCCGCGGCGGTGTGACACGCATCCGGTCAGCCCTCAGTAACTTCCATCATCGAAAGTTGACGCTGGGCCTGCATTCCCGCACAAGGACGCGCTCTCAAGGTGCGGAACAGAGCGTTCCGCACCATCCAACGATGCTTCAGCAGGGATGCTCTTCAACTCGTTCATCTTCCTGTTCGCCTTCCTGCCTGCCGCACTGCTGGCCCATTGGGCCGTGGAGCGGTTTTGGCCCAAATGGCGGCTGGCTGTGCTCTTGGGGCTGTCGCTGATCTTCTACGGCTATTGGGACTGGCGGTTCATGCCGCTGCTGGTCGGCTCCATGGCACTCAACTGGCTCGTCGCGAACGCCTTCGTGCGCTCGGGGCTCTCCATTCTGATCTCCCTGTCAATCGCCGCCAACCTGCTCGTCCTCGCGATCTTCAAGTACTTCAACTTCTTCGCCGATCTCGCTGCCTACATCCCGGGGTTGCCGACGCGCCACTTCGAGATTGCGCTGCCGCTCGGCATCTCGTTCTTCACGTTTCATCACATCATGTACCTGACGGATCTGAAGAAGGGCAAAGCGCCCCTTTACGATCCCGTCCGCTACGGCCTCTACATCGCCTTCTTTCCGCAGGTTCTCGCAGGGCCTCTCGTGCGCTGGAGCGAGATCATGCACCAGTTCGAGGAGCGGCCTTATCGGAAGCCTGACGCCGTCGAGCGCTTCACGCGGGGTCTCATGCTGCTGGTCTGCGGCCTGGCGAAGAAGGCCCTGCTCGGCGATCCCCTTTCCGAATACGTCAATCCGATCTTTCAGGCTGCTGCCGCAGGAAAAGCCATCGCGTTGGGCGAGGCCTGGCAGGCGATGCTCGGTTTCACCTTCCAGATCTATTTCGACTTCTCGGGCTACACGGACATGGCGCTCGGCCTCGCATTGCTCTTCGGCATCGTCCTGCCGCAGAACTTCGATGCGCCTTACCGTTCGGTGTCGCTGCAGGATTTCTGGAGGCGCTGGCACATGACCCTGTCGCGCTTCCTGCGCGACTACCTCTACATCGCCATGGGCGGCAATCGGAAAGGCTTGGCGATCCAGCTGGGGGCCTTGTTCGCCACCATGACCCTAGGCGGCCTTTGGCATGGCGCGGGGCTGACTTTCGTGGCCTGGGGTGCCGCCCACGGTCTTGTGCTCGGAGCCGGCCTCCTCTGGAGACGGGCGGGGCTCTCCATGCCGCGCCCGGCGGGCTGGGCCCTGACCCTGCTGTTCGTGATGCTCACCTGGGTGCTCTTCCGCGCCACGAGCTTTGAGGCGGCGCTGCGGGTTTACGAGGGCTTGGTCGGCCTCGGTGGCGCGGATCCGTCGATCAAGTGGCGCACGATCCTGATCGCGGCGCTGGTCGCCGTGCTCGGCCCCACGGCCTGGACCTTCGTGCACCGGCTTCCGCCGCGCCGCTGGATCGCCATCGGCTTCGCGATCCTCCTCGTGGTTGTGCTGTTCAAGATCGGCGATGATGCGAATTATGAATTCATCTATTTCCAGTTCTGAGGCCGCCGCCCGGCAAGACGACGCGCTCTGGCGGCGTTTCGCGGTCATGCTCGTGGCAGCAGCAGTGATCGTTCTCGCTATTATGCTGGCGGGCATCTATCTGATCGAGCCCTATGACACCGGCCGGTCGCCCTTCTTCTCCCATGCAGGCGTGCGTGCCTTGGCCCCGGCGACGGGAAATGCCAGCCGCGGACGGGATCCCGCCTTCAAGGCCATGATCGTGGGAAATTCCAGAATCCAGCTCATCTCGCCCGAGCGGCTGAAGAAAGCGACCGGTTTGGATTTCGTCCAGATGTCGGTTCCGGGCTCGGGCCCCAAGGAGCAACTCGCCCTGATCGACTGGTTCCTGAGCCATCGGAGGGAGCCAGCGAAGGCGCTGCTGGTGAGCATCGATGAGACGTGGTGCACATCCGATCCCGCTTTGGCGAACGAGAGGCCCTTTCCCTTCTGGCTCTATGAGGCCAGCCCGCTCGCGTATGCCCGCGGGCTGTTGCGCTGGGAGGTTCTGGAGGAGGTACCTCCGCGCTTGGCCTATCTGCTGGGGATGAATGCCGAGCGCTCCCGACCAGACGGCTACTGGGATTACGATGCCGAATACACGCAGCGGGGTGACAAGATGGCTGCAGCCCACCGCCAGGAGCTTGCGGCCAAGCCCTATGCGAATGCCCCGCGTCACGACCGGGATCCTCTGGCGGGGATGCGGAACTTCCCCGCCGCCGATCGGATCGGAATTGTCGCCGCCTCTCTCCCGGAGGATGCAGCTCTTATTCTGGTCGTGCCCCCATTGTACAAGAATTGGCTGCCGCCCGAGGGGACAGAGCAGGCCTTTCGCCTGCAGGCCTGCAAGGTTGCGATCGCGGGGGCGGCGCAAAGGGGCCATGCCCGCACAGCGCTGGTCGATTGGCGGACCGACCGTCCTGAGATCAGGAATCCCGCATGGTTCTTCGACAAGATCCACTACCGGCAGCCCATCGCACAAGCGATGGAGGCGGACATTGCCGCAACGCTGCGGCGGCTTCACTAACGCTTCTCACCTTCGGGTTCGGCTCAAGCTCGTCCTGCATCGCCGGCAAGATGGTGCAATCTCTGGTCGGCATCGATATCAGGACCGTCCACGAGTGGAGCAATCCGCAGGCTAACAGTCGAGCGCCCAAGCATCAAACGGACAAGCATGGACAGGATTCTCCGCAACTGGTCACCATGCCGGATCCTAAGCGTCACCCTCTGTCATTTCCGAGAAGTATGCGCGTGGTCTGCTTCAGCGCTCAAGAACCGACATTCGCTGGCTCTGAAAGCCATTCTGGAATCCTGCCGGACAGCACAACCTCACCGCACGTCGCGCGGCCGCTTGCTCTCAGCGGAGACCCTATCGAAGGTATCCGTAGTCTCCTCGACCAGGATGTAGCGTCCGTAGGCTCCGTAGCTCTCGGATCCGGACTATAGTCGCCTTCCGCATTGCGTTTCAGCTGCTCCACCGTTTGGGTAAAGGCCTTCTCAAGGGCATCAATCAAGCGGTCACGGCTATGGGCATCGGTCCGAAGACCCGCCTGACAAGAAGCTCATCCACGACGGGACCCCCTCACTGCTCCAGTTTGCCTGCCTCCCGAGCCTGCCGGTTAAGCCGAAGCACCTGCTCCCATGAACTTGGAGTGCCGGGCTCTTCTCTTAGCTTTCCGCTCACCCACTCGTCATGGATTAAGCCGGCCAATGCGATGATCTCAAGTTGAGTTAGAGGCTCAGGTTTAGCGCGATGGATTCTCCAGGCTCGTTCAATCTCGGCTGCCGCCTCGGCGTGGCGCTGCTTATCGGCGTGGCGCTGCTTAACGATCGCAGGATTCTCGGTCCGAAGGGAACGCTTCTCTTCCCGCTTTCCAAGCGCAGATCGTCAGGAACCGACTTCCGGAAATGGTAGGGACCTGTCTCAGGATGCTTCCAGGGGCGACTCATCGCAAGAACCATATGTACCCCCCGCCCGTACCAGTCGGCAAACGATAAGCCATATGATTTTATGGGATTTCTTTGCGGATCAACACCTTAGCGAGATGTTGGTGCCCAGGAGAGGACTCGAACCTCCACGGTGTTACCCGCTGCTACCTGAAAGCAGTGCGTCTACCAATTCCGCCACCTGGGCCTGCCTGTTCGGCGAGGCTTCGTTTACGGTGCTTCGGGCGGGACGTCAATCGCCGAAAATGCGACCGATGCGCTTTCTTCGGCCTGCCCCTCTTCACAGGGAGCGGCGTTTGGCCGGCACATCGTGCGGACCCGAAAGGGCTACGCCAGTAAAAGATGACCCCGGCTTTCCTAAAGAACGATATGTGCCGCATCAAGTGAGAGCATCAGATGGAGCCCGAAAGTGGATTTCACTTTCGGGTCCGATGCTATAGAGACATTCGAAAATTCACACCCAAGCTCTGGACCAAGTCCTTATCCGGGCAGGAGAGTTTCATGATCGGTGCCCTTCGCACGCCTGAGCAGCAAATCGTCACCGTCTTCGGCGGATCGGGCTTTCTGGGCCGCTATGTGGTGAGCCTTCTCGCCCAGCGCGGCTACCGGGTGCTCGTGCCTACCCGGCAGCCGAACATGGCGAATTTCCTTCCTCTCGGGAAGGTGGGGCAGATCCACCCGATCCACGCCAACCTTCGCCATCCCGACTCGGTGGCCCATGCGGTGGCCCGCGCCGATCATGTGATCAACCTGGTCGGCATCCTGCAGGAGAGCAGCCGCCAGCGCTTCGATACGATACAGGCCAAGGCGCCCGCCCTGATCGCGGAAGCCGCCAAGAAGGCGGTTTCCATCACCCATGTCTCGGCCATCGGCGCCGATCCCGATTCCGAATCGGCCTATGCCCGCTCCAAGGCCGAGGGTGAGGCCGCCCTGCTGCAGGTGCGGCCCGACGCGGTGATTCTACGCCCTTCCCTCATGTTCGGCCCGGGCGACAGTTCTTTCAACCGCTTCGCAACCCTCGCCCGCATGCTCCCCGTGCAGCCTCTGCCGGGCGCCGACACCCGCTTCCAGCCGATCTATGCCGGTGATGTGGCCGCGGCCATTGTGGCGGCGGTGGACGGCAAGGTGCCGACCGGACGGGTCTACGAGCTCGGCGGCCCCGAGATTCGTACGCTCCGCCAGATGATGGAGTTCGTCTTCGAGGTCACGGAGCGCAAGCGCGTCATCGTTCCGATGCCGAACAACATGGCCCGGGCGATGGGCAGTGTCATGGGCTTCCTGGACATGCTGACGCTCGGCCTGATCCCGAACGAGCTCGTCACCACCCGCGACCAGGCAATCCTGCTCGAGAGCGACAACGTCGTATCCGAGAACGCCATCCGCGAAGGCCGCACGATCGAGGGTCTGGGTATCACGCCCACCACCATTGAGGCCATCGTGCCGAGCTATCTGGTGCGCTTCCGCAAAACCGGCCAGTTCGACCTCAAGCGCAACGCGACGCAGACGAATCCGGATCTGCTGGCGCCCCGCTCAGGAGGGCCTGCGTCCGACTTCCACCCGGAGCGGGCCCCCGGCCCGGCCATCGGCCCATCGGCGAGCCACTGAAGGGTTGGAAAGCAACCCCTCAATATTTCTCGATAGACGCGTTGTCTTCTCGGCGAACCGGCGTCCACTTCGCCGGACCGTGCGTGAGCTTCTTGTGCAGGTGAACCATCATTACCGCGCCGAAGATCGGTGTGATGAGGTTCACCACCGGCACCAGAACCAGACCTGCCAGAACGGCGCCGGCGGCGAGCACCGTGCCCCGATTCTCGGTGCGCAGCCGCGCCACCTCTTCCGCCGACCAGAAACGACCCGCCGCAAGTTCGAAATATTCGCGCCCGAGCAGATAGGCGTTGGCGATGAAGAACGCCCCGATATTGATTCCGGGGATGAAGAGCAGGAACAGGGCGGCAAGATTGACCAGAAGCGATAAACCGGCAAACCGAAGACCGTAGAGAATGGATCTGCCGAAAGGCAGAGCCTGCCCCCGGGTATCGGCCGGATAGTCCTGGCGCTCCACCACATCGGCGACATCGTCGAGGAAATAACCTGCCACGATGGCCGAGACCGCAGGCAGAAGATAGAAGAGGCCGAAGATGATGCCGGCTCCCGTCAGGAACAGGGCAATGCTGTCGAGGATCGGGTAATCGGCGCTGACGGAGTGGTTTTCAATAAAATACTTCACGAGTCGAACGAGACCGAAACCGACAATGAACAACAGCGCCAGCGTCAGCCCAATCGATTTCCAGAGGATGCGCCGCAGCGCGGGCGAGAACACCTCGCGGGCCGCCGCGAAAACCGATTGGATCAGCATCTGTCGTTCGTCTCCTTGAGGGGCTTAGCCCCAGCCTTCTCTTCGTGCCGTACGCATCGTGTGGAGCGGAACCGGAGGTCCGCACGATGCGCTAGGGCCACGCTTGATGTGAGGTGCGAAGCTTACTTATGAACGAAGCTGCTGCAAAGCGAGGGGTGGAGAAGCCTGTGTTGTTGGAAGCCGGATCGTCGAACAGCCTTGGCGCGAACCCCGATGTGGTGATCGTCGGAGCGGGAAGCGCGGGGATCGCCGCGGCGCGGCGTCTGCTGGCGGCGGGACTGGCGGTCGCCGTGCTGGAGGCGCGGGATCGCATCGGCGGGCGGGCGCTCACGCGGCGCTTCAGGGGGCATCCGCTCGATCTCGGCGCCCACTGGCTGCACGCGGGTCCGATCAACCCGCTGGTGAAACTGGGTCGTGAGCGGCGTGAGCCCCTGCGCCGTGCCCCCGTCGACGGACATTTTTTCGTGCGCGACCGGCCGGGCAGCCGGGCCGAGAGGGCGGCGCTGGACCGCGCCTTCGCCATGGCCGACCGGGCGATGACTCAAGGAGCGAAAGCCCATGAGGACCAGCCGGCGGCCAGGGTCCTGCCGCCCATGGGACCTCAGGGACAGCGGGTCGCCGCCATCCACGGGCTCGTCTCGGGCCGCCCCCTCGACGAGGTGAGCCTGCACGATTTCCCGAGCATGGAATATGCGGACAACCTTTTCATGGCCGGCGGCCTCGGCGCTTATGTGAGCCGCTTGGCGAGAGACCTGCCGATCCGGCTCGGCACCGCCGTCCAATCCATCGACTGGTCGGGCCAGGGCGTGTGGGTCGAGAGCGCCGCCGGAACGCTTCATGCGAAGGCCGTCATCGTGACCACGCCCATGGCCGTGCTGCAGCAGGGCATGATCCGCTTCGCTCCCGCCTTGCCGAACGCCGTCCATGAGGCCATCCACGGCTTTACGCAGGGCGTGTACGAGCACGTGGTGCTGCATTGGCCGGACTCGCCGTTTCGCGGCGCGGACCGGCTCGCAAGCCTCACGGGCACGCATCGTTCGCCGCCGGGGCTCCTCACCTGCATCGACGGCACCCCGTTTCATTTCTTTGAGCTCGACCAGCCCACCGCCACCGGCTTCGACAGACGGGATGAGCATGCGCCCTCCCGCTTCGCACGCGCGGTGCTGGCGGAGCATTTCGGCCACAAGGCCATCCGCCATCTCACCGCTATGCACAGCACCACATGGCGCAACGACCCTTGGTCGCGGGCATCCTGGGCGGTGGTGCCGCCGGGGCTCTCTACCATCCGCGATATCCTGAAGGCTCCGGTCGGCGAGCGGATCTGGTTTGCGGGCGAGGCGCTGTCGCGCGCGCAATGGGGCACGGCAGGCGGCGCCTGGGAGGAGGGCGAGCGCGCCGCCGGGGAGATCATCGGGCGGCTGGGATGATCAGGATGGAGAAAACCCGGCTTCCAGCCTCGCACGCACCCAGACCACGGCCTCGTCGACATCGGCGAAGACAGGCGGGGTGACGCTCATCAGGACCCCGCAGGGGCCGAAGCCCGCTTCCAGAAACCATCCCTCGACCTGCGCCTGCCCGCCGAGGGTTTGCTCCTCCGTGACGCGGGACAGAATGGCTACCAGAAGTCCGTCGGCGAGGATCATGTGTCCATCGGAGCCGCCGCCGTCGGTCATCACTGAAATGGGTTGCAGGGTGATCTCACGCATGACGTGTTACGAATCCTGGGATCACCGATCCTCGTTCTGGAGGCTGAGATAGGTGGAGGTAAATTCACCCACCTTCTTCAGGCGTTCCCAGTCGAGAATGGTCAACGCCTCGCCCTGGAACCGGATCAGGCCTTCCTTGCGCAGTTCCTGCAGCACCCGGTTCACGTGAACGGTCGAAAGGCCGAGCGTGTCGCCGAGCTCGGCCTGGGTGATGGGAAGCTGGACCGTATCGCCTTCGGCTCGACCGACCATTTTCAGGCGCAGATACAGCTCGCAGATGAGATGCGCCATGTGGGCGGTTGCCGAGAGGCGCCCCATGGCGGTGAGCCATTCCCGGTGGATAGCGCCGTCGATCAGCGTGTTGAGCCAGAGCATCCGGGTGAGATGAGGGAACTCGTCGGTGATCTTTTCCAACGTCGTATGCGGAACGAGAGCGATGCGGCAGGTGGTCAGCGCCAGAACGCCGTGATCCATCGTTTTCAGCAGGAAACTGTGCAGGTCGATGAAGTCACCGGGAACATGAATGGCGGAGATCTGCCGCCGCCCGTTCGACACGATCTTGTAGCGGACGGCAAAGCCGTCCAGAAGCAGTGAACTCTCGCTCGGGCGGTCGCCCTCCCGCACGATATCCTCATCGGCTTCGACGATCCTCACGCGCGAAACAGCATTTTCCAGTGCTCTCTTCTCGGCATCGGAGAGCTGGTCGCGCTGTTCGAGCTTTAGGATCAGAGGGTTGGTCATACGGGTCATTGCTGGGGTAGGAATAGCCCTGTTCTGGCCAAACTCCGTTCTTAGCCGCACTCACATATGTTTATGCTCAAGATGGATTTTGGTTGCACAACGCCGCAGCCCACATCTTCACAGCCGGGTGAGGATGCTAGGCTGCGATCCCATCGTTCGGGCGTGGCCTGAAGGAGCGAAGCCTCGCTGTGTCGGCGTCAGGACAGCAGGGACTGGATCACCGCTGCCGGGACCTTTTCATGATAGGGCTTGGCGATGAATGCGGTGTTTTCGGGCAGATGGCGACTCTCCGGCTCCAGGTGGCCGGACGTGATCACGACCAGGATGTGAGGCCATCGGCGGCGAACGAAAGCTGCGAGTTCAAGCCCGTCCATGGAACCGGGCATCTTTACGTCGGTGAACAGAACCTGGATGTCGGCGCGATGGAGGAGGATCTCCCGCGCAGCATCCGCATGGGCGGTCTCGATCACATCGAAGCCCGCATCCATGAGGGCATCGGCCGTCGCCATGCGGACAAAAAGCTCGTCCTCGACGAGGAGCACGACGGGTCGCAGAGACGTGGAATGGCCGTTCATCGAACAAGCTTTCTCGCGACACAGGGTTGAGCAGGGTTGATCCCACGCGATTCGTTGTGATTAACATATGTTATTAAGACGCAACGGCAAGGGCCGACAAGGCTGCGGGAACAGGATCCGCAGAACAGTCATCGCCGTCATCGACGGCTCAGAGCATGCTGGGCAGCACGCGGTCCGGGGGTTTGTGGCCATCCACGAAGGCCCGGATGTTGACGATCACCTTCTCGCCCATGGCGACGCGCCCCTCATGGGTGGCCGAGCCCATATGGGGCAGCAGCACCACCTTGCCCTGCTTGGCGAGCCGCACGAGGCGCGGATTGACGGCGGGCTCCTCCTCGAACACGTCGAGGCCCGCGCCGGCAATGGCGCCGGCCTCGATGAGCTTGGTCAGCGCGCCCTCGTCGATGATCTCGCCGCGAGCGGTGTTCACCAGGATCGCATCGGGCTTCATGAGCTTGAGCCGCCGCGCGGACAAAAGGTGATAGGTCGCCGGCGTGTGCGGGCAGTTCACGGAGACGATGTCCATGCGCGCCAGCATCTGGTCGAGGGATTCCCAGTAGGTCGCCTCGAGCTCCGCCTCGATCTTCGGCGGGACGTGGCGGCGGTTGTGGTAGTGAATCGACAGGCCGAAGGCCTTGGCGCGCCGGGCGAGCGCCTGGCCGATGCGGCCCATGCCGACGATGCCCAGGCGTTTTCCCGTGATGCGCCGCCCCAGCATCCAGGTGGGCGACCAGCCGGTCCAATTCCCGTCCGGGATCACGCGCGCGCCCTCCGGGAGGCGGCGGGACACCGCCAGGATCAGCGCCATGGTCATGTCCGCCGTGTCCTCGGTGAGGACGCCGGGCGTGTTGGTGACGGTAATGCCCTTCCCCACTGCGGCCGAGACGTCGATGTTGTCGACGCCGTTGCCGAAATTGGCGATGAGCTTCAGGTTGGGCCCGGCCTGCTCGACGATCGCCGCGGTGATCTCGTCGGTAATGGTGGGAACCAGAACGTCAGCCGTCCTGACCGCCTCGGTGAGCTCCTCCGCGGAGAGAGGCCTGTCCTCGAGGTTGAGGCGCGTGTCGAACAATTCGCGCAGGCGCGTCTCGATCACGTCGGGCAGGCGGCGGGTGACAACGACCACGGGTCTCTTTTTCATCGGCTCAAACGTCCCCAGCACAGAAAAAGCCGCGAAGTGCAAAGAGTTTCACGCTCTCTTAACCCTGCTTCGGCGATCAAAGGTGACGACCCGCCACAGTGCGGTATCCGTCAAGCTTCTCTACCAGAGCCGCCATCCAAGACAAAGCCATGATCGGGGGAACCATGCGCAAGATCGTCCTTGCCCTTGCCGTTGTCGGCCTGAGTGCCGGATCGGCCCAGGCCCAGCAGCTTCCCGGCGGACGCCTTGGCACCGGCTTGCCCGTCCCGCGCTATGTCAGCCTCAAGACGGACCGGGTCAACCTGCGCGAGGGCCCGTCCAAGGATCATCGCACGGCCTGGGTCTTCCAGCGCGCGGGACTTCCCGTCGAGATCATCGCCGAATACGAGACCTGGCGCCGCATCCGCGATTCGGAGGGCACCGAAGGCTGGGTTCTCCATTCCCTTCTGTCGGGACGTCGGACGGCCCTGGTCATGCCCTGGGCCAAGGGCAAGCAGCCCCCGATCAACCTCCTCGACAAAGCGGATGAGAAGGGCGGCGTGCTGGCCCATCTCCAGCCGGGCGTGATCACGAACGTCAAAGGCTGCGACGGCAAGTGGTGCCGGGTGATGATCGCGATGGACGGCGCCCGCGACGTGGACGGCTACATCCAGCAGGAGAAGCTGTGGGGCGTCTATCCCAACGAGACGGTCGAGTAGGCTTTTACCGATTTCTCAAGAATTGCAGGGTTAGAAGGCAACACCGTAACCCGTTCCGCAAAAAGCCTTCCCCATGTCCTTGAATTTGAGCTTCAAGCTGCTCCCGATCTTAGGCATCGCCCTGGGCGTCGCCTCCCTGGTCGTTCCCCGTTTTCTGAACATTTTCGTGGCGATCTTCCTAATCGTCTACGGCCTCGTGGGCTACGGCTTCATCCGCTGAGAACCACGGCCTGTGCTAAGCCGCCCGGTGCCCCATGAGTCGCTGGCCGAAGACGTTGAAGGCGAGACCGAGAACGATCACGGCACCGCCGACGGCCTCGATCGGGTGCACGGCTTCGCCGAGGATGAGGACCGAGCCCAGGATGCCGGC
This sequence comes from Microvirga arvi, assembly GCF_016892765.1. Classification (GTDB taxonomy): domain Bacteria; phylum Pseudomonadota; class Alphaproteobacteria; order Rhizobiales; family Beijerinckiaceae; genus Microvirga; species Microvirga arvi. The sequence continues at coordinate 91,668 of NZ_JAFEMD010000013.1, read as the reverse complement.
GACGGGCACGAAGAGGGCGAAGGGCGTCACCGTGGCCGCCGGGTGGCGGGAGAGCAGATAGGCCCAGATCCCGAAGGCGAAGATCGTGGTCGGATAGGCGAGATAGGCCACCGCCGCGAGAGTCCCGCCATCGATCCGGGTCAGGGCGGCAATCACCTGGGCGGGACCGTCGAGCCACAGGGACAGGCCAAGCAGCGGCAGCGACGCAACTAGGCTCGACCAGACGATGAAGCCCAGCATGTCGACCCGGCCGGCCCGCTTGGAGACGATGTTCGCCACGCCCCAGGAGGCTGCGGCGATCACCGTCATGAGGAACGGCCCGGCTCCCCCGCCGGTCATGCGCGGCCAGGCGATCAGGACGAGGCCGAAAGCGGCGACGAGGCCGCCGGCGATCTGATGCGGCCAGGGGCGCTCGCCCATGAAGAGCGCCGCGAAGAGGATCGTGAAGAACACCTGCGCCTGCATGACCACGGAGGCGAGGCTTGCCGGCATGCCGATGGCGACGGCGGCGAAAAGCAGCCCGAACTGGGCGACGCCGAGGAAGAGGCCGTAGGCCACGACGTTCTTCCAATCGGTCTTCGGGCGCTGGACGAAGAAGACGGCCGGAACCGCCGCGAAGAGAAAGCGCAGGGCGGCCAGCAGCAGGGGTGGCGTGGTGCCGACCCCGAGCTTGATGACGACGAAGCTCAGGCCCCAGATGGCCGTGACGAGAAGAGCAAAGAGGCTGTGGCTGAGCGGCATCTATCAAAAACCGGGATGCCGCTTGAAGGGATGGGTTTAGGCGCCCTTGCGGCGCAGGCGCACGATCACCTCGACACCCGCCACTTCCATGCCTTCGGGAGGCTGGGGCAGGTCGGCGACGCTCAGGCCTGAGGAGGGCATATCGACGAGTTCGCCCTCTTCCTCCAGGAAGAAATGGTGGTGCTCGGTCGGGTTGGTGTCGAAATAGGCCTTGGCCCCGTCCACCGCGAGCTGGCGCAGGAGGCCGGCTTCCGTAAATTGGTGCAGGGTGTTGTAGACGGTTGCCAGAGACACCGGCACGCGGGCGCGGGTCGCCTCGTCGAAGAGCAGTTCGGCCGTGATATGACGGTCACCCTTGCCGAACAGGAGCCAGCCTAAGGACACCCGCTGCCGAGTCGGGCGCAGGCCCACGCGGCGCAGCTTGTCCCGCAGCTCGGACACGGGGCAGCCCTTCCGATGAGCCGGAGCGGCGGTGGACTCGATATAGGCGGACAAAGGATCGGTCATGTCACGGAACTGAATGGACGAATGCGCGCTTCTAACATCACGATAATAAGAAAGCGAGAGGGTTGCCGCAAGGCTAGCCCAAGGTCGGCTTTTGGAACGACAGGGTTCTTAAGGATCCTCAGGGATCGAAGAATCCCGGCTCAGGTCCCTTTGATGGACGGCCAAGCCTGTGCTACCAGAGCCGCACCATGGCCCCGAGGCTTTCTTGAGGCCCATTTGAGACCCTAGGGAAAGGATCGGCATCCGGCATGGCCCGCCAGTCCAGCTTTAATTATGAAGAGCTCCTTGCCTGCGGGCGCGGAGAATTGTTCGGCCCCGGCAACGCCCAGTTGCCGCTGCCGCCCATGCTGATGTTCGACCGCATCACCTCCATCGGCGAGGATGGCGGCGCCTACGGCAAGGGCCATGTGGTGGCCGAGCTCGACGTGCGGCCGGACCTCTGGTTCTTCCCCTGCCACTTCAAGGGCGATCCGGTGATGCCGGGCTGCCTCGGGCTCGACGCGCTCTGGCAGATGACGGGCTTCTTCCTCGGCTGGGGCGGTTCCCCGGGCCGCGGCCGGGCGCTCGGCGTCGGCGAGGTGAAATTCTCCGACCAAGTGCTGCCCAACGTCAAGAAGGTGGTCTACGGCGTCGATCTCAAGCGTGTCTTCCGCTCGAAGCTGGTGCTCGGCATCGCGGACGGCTGGCTCGAGGCCGACGGGCGCCGGATCTACGAGGCCAAGGACATGCGGGTCGGGCTGTTCCAGGCCGACGCTCCGGTCGGCGGCTAGAATTCGGCACAGTGCCGGTCCTAACTGACACTGTACCCACATCATGTTGACAAAGCGCGATCTTTTCGGAAAACCGGCCTCACTGCTCGGCAGCAGGAGCCTCGGGTTTTCGCATCGTGCCGTCAATCAATCGCGGGCTCACGGTTGAGATTGAGCAGGGTCGGCCTTACGTCTCCGGGACAGGCCGGCAGTGAAGGTCCTTTGAAGAGGTAGGCTATGAGGCGCGTCGTCGTCACCGGAATGGGCATCGTGTCGTCCATCGGCAACAACACGCAGGAGGTGCTGGCCTCTTTGCGTGAAGCGAGATCCGGCATCAGCAAGGCCGAGGATTACGCGAAATACGGCTTCCGCTGCCAGGTGCACGGCGCCCCGAGCCTGAACCCGGAGGAGATCGTCGACCGGCGCGCCATGCGCTTCCACGCCCGGGGAACGGCCTGGAACCACGTGGCCATGGACCAGGCGATCCGGGATGCCGGCCTCGAGGAGAGCGACGTCTCCAACGAGCGCACGGGCATCATCATGGGCTCGGGCGGTCCCTCGACCCGCATCATCATGGAAGCGGCCGACATCACCCGCGAGAAGGGGCCCAAGCGCATCGGCCCCTTCGCGGTGCCCAAGGCCATGTCCTCCACGGCTTCCGCGACGCTCGCCACCTGGTTCAAGATCAAGGGCGTGAACTATTCCATCTCGTCGGCCTGCGCGACCTCGAATCACTGCGTCGGCAATGCCTACGAGATGATCCAGTACGGCAAGCAGGACGTGATGTTCGCCGGCGGCTGCGAGGATCTGGACTGGACCATGTCCAACCTCTTCGACGCCATGGGCGCCATGTCCACCAAGTACAACGACACCCCGGCACGCGCCTCCCGCGCCTATGACGTCAACCGCGACGGCTTCGTCATCGCCGGCGGCGCGGGCGTGCTGGTGCTGGAGGAGCTGGAGCATGCAAAAGCCCGCGGCGCGCGCATTTACGGCGAGATCGTCGGCTACGGCATGACCTCGGACGGCTACGACATGGTGGCCCCCTCGGGCGAGGGCGCCATCCGCTGCATGCGCATGGCCCTCAAGGACGTGCACAATCCGGTCGATTACATCAATCCCCACGCCACCTCGACCCCGGTGGGCGACCAGAAGGAGATCGAGGCGATCCGCACGGTCTTCGGCTCAGGCGACAAGTGCCCGCCGATCTCTGCGACGAAATCCCTCACCGGCCACTCGCTCGGCGCGACCGGCGTGCAGGAGGCGATCTATTCGCTGCTGATGATGAACAACGGCTTCATCTGCGAGAGCGCCCATATCGAGGAGCTCGATCCGGAATTCGCCGACATGAACATCGTGCGCAAGCGGATCGACGACGCCAGGATGGACACCGTCCTGTCGAACTCCTTCGGCTTCGGCGGCACGAATGCCACACTCGTCTTCAGCCGCTACAACGGATAAGACTGACGTCATTAACCTGAGACAGGTCCGTACGATGCCCCGTTTTTCCAGAGGGCTTCGCACGGACAGGCTTAACCACACCATAATTCCGGCTCGCGATGCACACTTTCATAACAATTGGCATCGCACCTTGGAGTCGATGCAGAGGGGGATCCACGTGACCGGTCTGATGCAAGGAAAGCGCGGCCTCATCATGGGCGTCGCCAATGACCACTCCATCGCGTGGGGAATCGCCAAGGCGCTGGCCCAGCATGGGGCGGAACTCGCCTTCACCTATCAGGGCGAGGCGCTCGGCAAGCGCGTGACGCCTTTGGCACAGTCGCTCGGCTCCAGCCTCGTCATCCCCTGCGACGTGGAGGATCTCGCCTCGCTGGATGCGGTGTTCGACACCCTCGACAGAACCTGGGACGGCCTGGACTTCGTGGTCCACGCCATCGGCTTCTCCGACAAGTCGCAGCTCAAGGGCCCTTACGTGGACGTCACCACCCGCGAGAATTTCTCCCGCACCATGGTGATCTCCTGCTTCTCCTTCACGGAGATCGCCCAGCGCGCCGCCAAGCGCATGCGCAAGGGCGGCTCGCTCCTGACGCTCACCTATGGCGGCTCCACCCGGGTCATGCCGAACTACAACGTGATGGGCGTGGCGAAGGCGGCGCTCGAGGCGAGCGTGCGCTACATCGCCAACGATCTCGGCCCGGCCGGCATCCGCTGCAACGCCATCTCGGCCGGCCCCGTGCGGACGCTTGCGGGCGCTGGCATCGCCGATGCGCGCCTCATGTTCACCTACCAGAAGGCCCATTCGCCTCTGCGCCACAACATCACCATCGAGGATGTGGGCGGCTCGGCCCTCTACCTGCTCTCTGACCTCTCGAGCGGGGTGACCGGCGAGATCCACTACGTGGATTCCGGCTACAACATCATCTCCATGCCGCGCCCCGAGGTGCTCAAGGCCCAGGATGCCGCGGGCGTGACGGGGGAAGAAGGCTAGAAACTCCGTCCAAGGCAATAGTTAGATCTCGCCTGATTGGCGGATTTACTCCTTTATGAAGGAATCGATCCAAGCCTGAAGAACGGACTGGATTGCGCCAGCACTCTCATATCCTGCACGCCTAAGGGTTGGAGCTGCCATGTTAAACGCATCGGCCAGATCCATTCCTTCGGATGATCCCTTACCTCCCAATGATTCAATCACGGCCATATCATATTGAATGGCCGCGATGTGCATCGCGAAGCAATACTGAACGCCCCTTAAATCCTGCTTGATCATTGAACGGTCGTAACAGTCTTGAAGGACTGCATTGAGGCCGGCAATCCCGCTCTTCCTGATCTCTGCGATCGCTGACTTCGCAGCCCGCTCAAATACAGGTTTTGCTTGTGATAGGAGCGAGAGAGACTCAGCCGATGCGAGCCTTGATGCGCCGATCAGAGTAAAAGCGAAAAGTAAATTCCGGAGAATTGCCGCTTTGCCCAAGGAAGCCTCCTCTTGAGAGCTTAAGGATACCACCTTATTATATTTCGTAACATTTGCAGGGATGTGCGCCGGCACATCGCCGATGCGTAGCTCATGTTCACCTATCAAAAGGCCTAGGATACCGCAGGCCTCACAGGCGAGGACGACCAGCACGAGGACCTCACCTCTACGGGCGCACCCTCAAGGCCAGTCGGCACCAGCGGCCAGCCTTTTTGTATTCGGCGGCGCGCAGGCTCTGCCCGGCCATTCTGCGAACATCCTTAACGACCTCTCCCTCAGCCCCTGAAGCACAGGGGGCTCCCTATGCAGAGAGACGTCGATGCCGGCTCGAACTGCTCTCTTCGAGCCGTAACGGAAGGGGCAAATCCCCACTCAGCTCAGCTCTGAAAGCCGATAGATCTTTCGGCCCAATGGACAGAAGGGTCAGCGTCAGCCAAGATTTTGCGCTTCCTTCGATGGTAATTTTTCAGCCCGTTACATGCAGAGCAGAGAACCCATAGCTCCTTTTCCGGGAGGTAGACCTTATCGCGAGAAGGCGTTCGATGCTTTCGGCGGCGCTTTTTCTGAAAAAGAGAATCTATACCGTTACGCCATCGAGCTGAGCCACCAGATCCCCTGGGTGTCCGATACGGAAGGCAACATCCTCTATATCGGGCCCGGCTGGGCGGAGATGATCGGGCATCCTCTCGAAGACCTGCTGGGATATGGCTGGATGCAGTTCGTGCATCCGGACGACGCCGCCCGCCTGAAGCAGGCCCGCCGGGAGACCCTCGCCTCCGGCGCATCCTACGAGTGCGAATACCGGATCAGGACGGCCGACGGCCACTACCGCTGGTTCCGCTCCAGCGCCGGAGCACGCCGCAACGGGAGCGGCACCGTCATCCTCTGGTACGGCACCACCCAGGACATCCATGACCGCAAGCTCGCCGAACTAACCCATGAGGGCCATACGCGGGTACTTGAAATGGTCGCCGCCGGACGCCCTCTCGACGAGGTCCTGACGGCTCTCTGCCATCTGACCGAGGACCAGCTCACCGGGGCGCGCTGTTCGATCCTCCTCTTCGATCCATCGCGCCAGCTGCTCCGGCACGGAGCGGCACCCAACCTTCCTCCCGCCTACAACGCGGCCATCGATGACCTCCCGATCGGGCCGGCGGCCGTGTCATGCGGCACGGCCGCCTATCGCCGCAGCAGCGTGATTGTATCGGACATCGCAAACGATCCGCTCTGGATTTCGAAGCGCGCCCTCGCCCTGCAGCACGGCTTGCGGGCCTGCTGGTCGAAGCCGATCCTATCGCGGTCCGGCGACGTGCTCGGCACCTTCGGCTTCTACTATGCCGAGCCGCGAATCCCCACGCAGGCCGAGATGGACAGTATCGACGCCGTGCCGCATCTGGCCGCTCTGGCCATTGAGCGCCAGCGGACCGAGGCGGCCCTGCGCGAGAGCGAGGAGCATTACCGCCATTCGGTCGAGCTGAATCCTCAGATTCCCTGGACGGCGGACAGTCAGGGCAACATCCTCAGCACCTCCACACGCTGGAATCAGCTGATAGGGATCCCGCCTGACGATACCGTGGGCTCCGGCTGGGCTCAGGTCGTGCACCCTGATGATCTGCCCCTGGTTCGACAGAAATGGATCGAGGCGGTCCGCACGCGCGAACCGCTCGATGTGGAATGCCGCGGGTATCTTGCGGATGGAACCTGCCGCTGGTTCCGGAGCCGGGCGATTCCGCGTTTCGCCGAGGACGGCACGGTGATGCGCTGGTACGGGACGGTCGAGGACATCCATGACCGGAAGCTCGCCGAGGAGCAGCTGCATCGGGCGGCCTATCATGACGACCTGACCGGCCTCGCCAACCGGAGGTTCTTTCGCGAACGCCTCAAGCAAATTCTGGACGAGGCTTTGGACGCCTCGTGCGCCATCGGCCTCCTGGTCATGGACCTCGACCACCTCAAGCAGATCAACGACCGGTTCGGCCACGACGCCGGAGACGATCTTCTGAGGGAGTTCGCCCAGCGCCTGCGCGACGTGGTGAGGCCCACCGACGTCGTGGCCCGCTTAGGGGGCGACGAGTTCGCCGTGATCCTGCCCGGCGTGACCGGGGAGGAGGACATTGCCGCAACCGCCCGAGCCATCCTGTGCCGGATGCAGGAACCGCTGAAGCGCAGCGGCAAGACGCTGGACTGCCGTACCAGCATCGGGGGCGCGGTCGCTCTCGGATCTGAGACGAGCCCCGAGGAGCTTCAAAAGCAGGCGGATCTCGCCCTGTACCACAGCAAGTCGTCCGGTCGCGGCGCGTTCAGGATGTTCGTCCCGGCCCTGCGTCAGGAAGCCCAGAAGACGGCCTCGGCCCTGGAGGTGGCGGCCAAGGCGATCGCGTCCGACTGGATCATGCCGTTCTACCAGCCCAAGGTGGTGCTGGCCTCCGGCGCCCTCGGCGGCTTCGAGGCCCTCCTGCGCTGGCAGCACCCCCGCGGCGGCATCCAGTCGCCGGAAAAGATTGCCGCGGCCTTCAACGACACGGAACTCGGCACCGCCATCGGCGAGCGCATGCGCTCCTGCGTCATGAACGACATGCACCGCTGGCTCGATGCGGGCCTGGCCATCGGGCGCGTCGCCATCAATGCATCGGCCGCCGAGTTCCGGCGCGGCGATTATGCGGAGCGCGTGCTCGAGGAGCTGAGGCGCGCCGGCGTGCCGGCCCGGTGCCTCGAGGTGGAGGTGACCGAGAGCGTCTTCCTCGGATCCAGCACCCAGCTCGTGGAACGGGCCCTGCGAACCCTGAGCACCGAGGGCATAACCATCGCGCTGGACGATTTCGGCACGGGCTATGCCTCCCTGTCCCATCTCAAGCGGTTTCCGGTGAATACGATCAAGATCGACCGAACATTCGTGAGCGGCCTGGAATCCGATGCAGGTGATGCGGCTATCGTGAAAGCCGTGCTGGGCCTCGGGCACAATCTCGGGATCGAGGTCGTGGCCGAGGGCGTCGAGACGGCCTTCCAGGCCTCTCTCCTGCAGCGCATGAGCTGCGACCTGGTGCAGGGCTACCATTTCGGACGCCCGATGCCGGCCGGCGACGTGCCGTCCCTCATCGCATCATGGCAGGGGGTGTAGCGCGACCTGACACCATCGCTTTTTCCAAACTTGATTTCACGAAGCTATGACACTCACGAGCTTGGCCTTGCCGTCGCCACGATCGGACGGCACGAGAGGCTTCCCGTCAGTCGAGTTGCCTTGTCATGATCCTGTCCCGCCGCACCCTTCTCGCCGGTCTTGCCGTCTCGAGCACCGGTCTTCCCGCCTTCGCGCAATCCGCGCCGGAGCCGCAGCTCGTCCCCATCGAATTGGTGGAGGACACGCTCGCCCTGCCGTCCGCCGTGCGGCTCGGCCACCCGCATGGCGACGTGATCATGATCGAGTATTTCGACTACAATTGCCCCTGGTGCAAACGCTCGGCCCAGGACCTGCCCGCCCTGCTGAAGGCCGAGCCCGATCTCTCCTACGTGCTGGTGAATTTCGCGGTGCTCGGCATCGCTTCCGTGACGGCCCACAAGGCGGCGCTCGCCTATCTTCAGCTCCAAGGCCCCGAGCGCTATCTCGACCTGCACCTCGCCCTCTTCCGCCTCCGCGGCGCGGTGGACGGGGAGCGGGTGCTGGCGGAGGCGCAGCGCCTCGGCGGCGACCGCAGGCGCCTGGAAGAGGCCGCCGATGCCGAGCGCACGACGCAATGGATGAAGGACGCCTTCACCCTCGGCAATTCCCTGGGCTTCGTCGCCACGCCGTCCTTCCTGGTCGCCACGCAATCCTATGTCGGCGGCATGAATCTCGCCCAGAAGCGCGAGGCCATTGCCGAGGCGAGAGGCTGATCAACCTTTCCGCATCACGCCCTGGGTGTCATTCCCGGCCGGAGCGCAGCGAAGGGGAAGGGAATCCAGAGCACTGAACGTGTGTGTGGATCCCCTTCCCGCACTTCGTGCGCCGGGGATGACACGGTGCGGCACTTCTTCTCGCAAATGAGTACGAAAAGTTGCGGCATTCATGGCGACCCGCTAAGCCCCAAAGCGCATGTCGCTCATCCGCTCCTCCCTTGTGGTCGGCCTCGGCTCCGTCGCCTCGCGCATCCTCGGCTTCGCGCGCGACGTGCTGTTCGCGCAGGCCCTGGGGGCGGGTCCCGTAGCGGATGCGTTCCTCGCCGCCTTCCGCCTGCCGAACCTCGTGCGCCGGATCGTCGCCGAGGGCGGGCTCAACCCGGCGCTCGTGCCCGCTCTGAGCCGTCTGGAGCCCCATGAGGCGGCGGACGTGGCTGGCGACGTGCTCGGCGCCTTCGGCCTCGCGCTCTTGGCGCTCACGGGCCTCGTGGAGATCGGGGCGGGTCTGCTCGCCCTGCTGCTCGCGCCGGGCCTTCACGGCGACGGGGAGACGCTGGCGCTGGTGGCGCTCTATACCCGCCTCTCCTTCCCGGTCGTGCTGTGCGTGACGCTTGCCTCCATCGGCGGCGCCATCCTGAACCTGCGCGGGCGCTTCACCGCGACGGCCCTGGCGCCCCTGGCGGTCAACGGCGGATTGATCCTGGCGCTGGTCGTCCTCGAATTCGGGTTCAGCCATGCCCTCGCGCAGAAGGCCGCATGGCTTGCCGCCGCGTCGAGCCTCGCCGGCCTGAGCCAGCTCATCATCGTGGCTGCAGCGCTCCTGCAAGGCGGCTCGGGCCTCGTCCTCTTGCGCAGGCCCCGCTGGTCGCCCCTGCTGAAGAGGCTGCTCGTTGCCGGGCTTCCCGTGCTGGCGGCCGGCGGCGCGGTGCAGATCTTCTTTCTCGCAGCCACCCAGATCGCGTCCTTCTGGCCGTCGGGTGTCTCCTGGCTCTACTATGCCGAGCGGGTGATGCAGCTGCCGCTGGGCCTGATGGCGGGCTTGAGCTCCGGCCTGCTCCTGCCCGAGCTCGCCCGGCGTCACTGGGCCGGCGATAGGCAGGCCCTCGTGTCGGCGCAGAACCGGGCTTTGGAGGTGGCGCTGCTGCTGACCTTGCCGGCGAGCGCCGCCCTGCTCATCCTCGCCCGGCCGATCAGTGCCGTTCTGTTCGAGCGCGGCGCCTTCGAATCCTCCGATGCGGAGGGCACGGCCCTGGTGCTCATGACGCTGAGCCTGGGTCTTCCTTTCGCGACGGTGGCGAAGGTTCTGAGCCAGACCCTTTTTGCCTGCGGTTCCTTGAGGGCCGCGCTCGCCGCCGCCGGCTTCGGCCTTGCAGTGACGGTGACCGGCTCTCTCCTGCTCGCCTGGCCCCTCGGGCCGGCCGGCATCGCGCTGGGGTTAAGCCTCGGATGCCTCGGCCATGCGGGAGCCGTGATCCTGGGCCTGCAGCGATTCGGCCTCTGGGCGCCGGACCGGCAGATTCAGGCCCGCCTCCTGCGGATTGCGGCGGCGGTTCTCGCCATGAGTTCAGGGCTCCTCGGGGCCGGTCGCATACTCCCACAGGTCCAAGCCCCCGCCTTGGCCGCTCTCTGCCTCTGTGGCATTGCCCTTTATGCGCTTGCCGCATGGATGACCGGTGCCGTCACCCGCGACGATTGGGCCGCTCTGACGAAAAAATCGTGAGAACCCTTGCATGGTGGCGCAGGCCTGTCGTAACCCCGCCGCAGAGTAGCGTTTTCCCGCGAGGCGAGCTTATTAAGCCGGCTGCGGGCGATGCATTTGGAAAAGGGTCTGGGGCGGTCTGCGGCTCATCGAAGTCCGCGCGATGCACCCTGCGTGGGAGTTCAAGGCGATGGCGCAGTTCAAGGAGCTGGTGTTCTCGGGCGTTCAGCCCACCGGAAACCTTCATCTCGGGAATTATCTCGGCGCCATCAAGCGCTTCGTGGCCATGCAGGAGAACTACGACTGCATCTACTGCGTCGTGGACATGCATGCGATCACCCTGCCGCAGAACCCGACCGACCTGACCCGGCAGATCCGGGAAGTGACCGCCGCGTTCCTCGCAGCCGGCATCGATCCGAAGCGCCACATCGTCTTCAACCAGTCCCAGGTGCCCCAGCACGCGGAGCTCGCCTGGGTGTTCAACTGCGTCGCGCGCCTCGGCTGGCTCAACCGCATGACCCAGTTCAAGGACAAGGCCGGCAAGGACCGGGAGAACGCCTCGGTCGGCCTCTATGCCTATCCGAACCTGATGGCCGCCGACATCCTGGTCTACCGCGCCACCCACGTGCCGGTGGGCGAGGACCAGAAGCAGCACCTTGAGCTGACCCGCGACATCGCCCAGAAGTTCAACAACGACTGGTCCGAGTCGATCGCGGCGCACGGCTTCGGCGATGCCTTCTTCCCGCTCACGGAGCCGATGATCCAGGGTCCGGCCACCCGCGTCATGTCGCTGCGCGACGGCTCGAAGAAGATGTCGAAGTCGGACCCGTCCGATTATTCGCGCATCAACCTGACGGACGACGCCGACACCATCGCCCAGAAGGTGCGCAAGGCGAAGACCGATCCCGAGCCGCTGCCCTCCGAGGTCGAGGGTCTGAAGACCCGCCCCGAAGCCGAGAACCTCGTGGCGATCTATGCGGCGCTCATGGACACCACTCCGGAAGAGGTGCTGCGCCAGCATGGCGGCGCGCAGTTCTCCGGCTTCAAGGCGGCGCTGGTCGACGTGGCGGTGACGAAGCTCTCGCCGGTCGCCGACGAGATGCGCCGTCTCATGGCCGATCCCGGCCATATCGATGCGGTGCTGGCGGACGGCTCGGCCCGCGCCCGCGCCATCGCGTCCGTCACCATGAATGCGGTCAAGGACATCGTCGGATTCTTGCGGTCCCGTTAGGCACGTCGGGATTTGAACGTGAATCCGGTTCTCCGCCGCGGACGATGCGCTGCTTAAAAGAGCGGCAGCGGACCGGCTTGCCCTTCCCCCAAAGGCAAGGCAGCATCGGATTCAGGCAGGAGAGCGTTCCGTGAGCGACAAGCGCCGATCCTACGAATCGGGCCATCGCCCGAAATTCATGGTGGTGGTGGACAAGACCCCGGAATGCGCGCGGGCGGTGCACTTCGCCTCGCGCCGCGTCGTTCGCACCGGCGCCAGCATGGTGATGCTCGCGGTCGTCGATCCGCCCGACAATTTCGAGTGGATCGGCGTGGGCGAGGCCATGATTGAGGAGGCGAGCGAGGAAGCTCAGAAGCTCCTCGATGCCGCCGCCCGTGAGGCCCGCAACGCGGCGGGCGTCGAACCCGAGCAGGTGATCCGCGTCGGTACCCGGGCGGACGAGATCATGAAGCTGATCCAGGAGGACGAGGACATCTCCTTTCTGGTGCTCGGCGCCGGCAGCAGCAAGGAAGGCCCCGGCCCCTTGGTCTCGACGCTGGGCGGCCGCGCCGCCGCGTCCTTCCCGGTGCCCATCGTGATCGTTCCGGGCGGCTTGACGGACGAGGAGATCGACGCGCTGGCAGGCTGACGGACCGGCTCAAGGCCTCCCCTTGGAATCCGCCCCGATTCGCTCCACATTGGGAGAGGATCCTGTTAGAACCATTCTAAATCCACCGCTCGGCCGGCCTTGAACCGGCGCAGAGGACGAAACGACAATGTTTATCCAGACAGAAGCCACTCCCAATCCCGCCACCTTGAAATTCCTGCCTGGCCGCGTGGTCATGCCGGAGGGCACCTTCGAGGCCAAGACTCCCGAACAGGGCGAAGTCTCGCCGTTGGCCGAGCGCCTTTTCGCCGTGCCGGGCGTGACCGGCGTGTTCTTCGGCTACGACTTCGTCACCGTCACCAAGGCGGACGGCGAGTGGCAGCACCTGAAGCCGGCGATCCTGGGCGCGATCATGGAGCATTTCATGACCGGCGCGCCGCTCTTCGCCAACGGCTACGGGGCTAGCCAAGAGGACGGCGAGGAATTCTTCGACGATGCGGATGCAGCAACCGTCGAGACCATCAAGGAGCTGCTCGAGACCCGGATCCGGCCGGCGGTGGCGGGCGACGGCGGCGACATCACCTTCCGCGGCTTCAAGGACGGTACCGTCTACCTCGTCATGAAGGGCGCCTGCTCGGGCTGCCCGTCCTCGACCGCCACCCTGCGCCACGGCATCCAGAACCTGCTGCGCCACTTCCTGCCTGACGTGCGCGAGGTGCAGGCGGTCTAAGGGCCGTTTGCTTCAGGACCTCAGTCTCATTATCCAGAGCGCGGCTTGAGAGAGCCGCGCTTTTTGTTTGGCTTCCTCCGTAGCCGTGATCCGAGGCGGGCAGCACCGGAATGCCGAAGGAGCAACAAACCGGTTTCCACCCATCCCGGTCATGCTCTAAAGAAACCCCACGATCCCACGGAGACGACCCTTGCGCGTCCTAGCCATCGATACCGCCCTCGGCGCCTGCTCGGCCTGCATCGTCCAGGCGGGCGAGACCGTGCCGCTGGCGGCCGACACCATCCCCATGGAGCGCGGCCATGCGGAGGCGCTGATGCCGCTCCTCGACCGGCTCTCCGCGCAGGTCGACGGCAGCTTCGAAAGCCTCGACCGGGTCGCCGTCACGGTAGGGCCCGGCAGCTATACGGGCCTGAGGGTCGGCATCAGCGCCGCCCGCGGCATCGGCCTTGCCGCCGGCATCCCGGTGGTCGGGGTGGCGACGCTCTCGGCCTTTCTCGCCCCGCTCATGGTCGGCGACAGGCGTGGGCTCTACACCGCCGCCATCGATGCCAAGCACGGCCACCTCTACATCCAGGCCGTCGCCCCGGGTGGGCGCAGCATCATCCCACCGGGGCTGATGACCTATCGCGACGCCATCCGGCTCCTCGGCTCCGGCCCTATCATCGTGGCCGGATCGGCGGCGGCCATGCTGGCCGCCGAGGCGAGGGCGCAGGGGGTCGAGGCCCAGATCTGCGACGTGTCGGCCTTCCCCGACATCGCCTGGGTGGCCCGCCTCGGGGCGCTCGCCGATCCGGCCCAGGCCCTGCCGAAGCCGCTCTACCTGCGCGATCCCGACGCCAAGCCGCAGGACGGGGCGCGAATCGCCAGACAGTGAGAATTCTTGCAATGAGAATTCTCGACCGGTTCATCCAGCCGCCCTCGCCCCATGTCGAGCCCGTGGGCACCGAGGCCGCCGCGCGGCTCGCGGCGATCCACGCCTCCGCCTTCCCGCGGCCCTGGAGCACCCTCGACTTCGAGCGTCTGCTCGGCGAACGCGGTGTCATGGCCGACGGGCTCTTCCTGGGCCGCACCACGAAACCTTCAGGCTTCGTCCTGTCGCGGATCGTGCTGGACGAGGCGGAGATCATCACGGTCGCCATCGCGGCCGACACTCGCGGGAAGGGCCATGCGCGCGCCCTTCTCACCCGCCACCTGGACGCCCTCTCCCGCCGCGGCGTCGCCCGCGTGCATCTGGAGGTCGAGGAGGGGAATGGACCGGCCATCGCCCTCTACCGTCGGGCAGGTTTTCGCGAGACCGGGCGGCGGGAGGGGTATTACCAGAAGGCCGATGGAACCAAGGCTTCCGCCCTCACCATGGCGCTGGACCTATAGCCCGCTGCGCTCACCTCGCTTATAAGGCTGCCCAAGGAGTCGCTTAACCTTGGCCACACGCAACAGCACATCCGCCAGAACGCGCCGGTCGGACGCCATCGAGCGCGCCTGCCGCGACAAGGGCCTGCGCATGACGGGCCAGCGCCGGATCATCGCGCAGGTGCTCGATTCTGCCGCGGATCATCCCGACGTGGTGGAACTGCATCGCCGGGCCGCGGAGGTGGACGACCGCATCTCGCTATCCACCGTCTATCGCACCGTGAAGCTGTTCGAGACGGAAGGCATTCTCGAGCGGCTGGATTTCCGCGACGGGCGCTCGCGCTACGAGCAGGCGGCCCGCGAGCACCACGACCATCTGATCAACCTCGAGACGGGCGACGTGATCGAGTTCCGCTCGGAGGAGATCGAGGCGCTGCAGAACCAGATCGCCAGGCGCCTGGGCTACAAGGTGGTCTACCACCGGCTCGAACTCTACGCGGTGCCCCTCGACAAGGATGATGCGTGACCAAAATCGCCGTCGTCTTCAGGCTGGCGCTTCTCGGCCTGTGCAGCCTCGTGCTCGTGCCGTTGCAGATGCTGGCCCTGCGCTTCGGCTGGTCATCCCTGCTTCACGTGCTGCCGATGTGGTTTCACCGGGCGCTCGTCGCGATCTTCAACGTGCGCGTGACCGAGCGGGGCACGCCGCCGGGCAAGGCGCCCACCATCGTGGTCTCGAACCACGTGTCCTGGCTCGACATCCCGGTGATCGGATCGCTGCATCCGCTCTCCTTCATCGCGAAGTCGGAGATCGAGGGCTGGCCGGTGGTGGGAACGATGGCAAGGCTTCAGCGCTCCGTGTTCATCGACCGCCAGCGCCGCAAGGCCACGGCGGAGGTCAACGATGCCCTCGCCCACCGGCTGGTGAAGGGCGAGGTGATCGTGCTGTTCGCGGAAGGCACCACGAGCGACGGCAACCGGCTCCTGCCCTTCCGCTCATCGCTGGTGGGTGCGGCCCAGACGGCGCTCATGCATGACAGCGTCGAGCGCGTGCTCCTGCAACCGCTCGCCATCTCCTACACCCACCGCAACGGGCTGCCCGTGACCCGCCGCGACCGCCCCTTCGTCGCCTGGTACGGCGACATGGATCTCGGGCCCCATCTCAAGCTGTTCATCCAGGGCGTTCCCCTGGACGTGGTGGTGACCTGGGGCGAGCCGATGCCGTTCAACGGCAGCCGCAAGCAGGCGACCGCCTTTGCCGAGGCCGAGGTGCGGCGGGCCCTGGCGGCGTGAGCCTTCCCGGCTATTGCCGCGCCCCCTCCGCCACCCCCTGAAGCCTCGCCTCGTCCAGCAGCCAAGCCCGAAAAGCTGCGATGGCAGGCCGGTCGGCTGTCGCCTCGGGGCAGACGACATAATAGCGGTAGGCTCCCTTCACCTGATGCAGGAAGGGCTGAACCAGACGGCCCGCCTGGAGATAATCACCGATCAGGACGCTGGTCGCGAGCGCCACGCCTTGACCGGCCGCCGCCGCCTGCAGGCAGAGATAGGTGTGCGGGAAACTCGGGCCGCGGGAGGTGTCCACGCCCTCGACCCCGATGGCCGCCAGCCAGCGGTCCCAGGTGGTGTAATCCGGAATGCTGTAGACGGTTTCATGGATCAGGGTGTGGTGGCGCAGATCCGCAGGCTCCCTCAAGGGACGCTTCGGATCGTTCAGCAACGATGCGCTGCAGACGGCAAAGAAGAACTCCTCCATGAGCAGGTCCGCGCGCAGGCCCGGATAATTCCCCTGTCCGAAGCGGATCACCACGTCCACATCCTCGCGGGCGAAGTCCGTCAGCCGCGTGTCGACCGAGACCCGCACCTCCAATTCGGGATGCCGCTCCTTCAAGGATCCGAGCCGGGGGATCAGCCAGCCGGAGGCGAAACTCGGCATGGAACTCACCGTGATCACGTTGGATCGGTCGGACCGCAGGGCCTGCGCCGTCGCCTCGTCGAGCCGGTCGAGAATGTCGGACAGGGAGGTGGCATAGCGCTCCCCCAAGGGCGTCAGCACAACGCCGCGGCTCGGCTGACGAACGAAGAGCGGTCGACCGAGCCAGGCCTCCAGGGATTTCACCTGCTGGCCCACGGCGCTTGCGGTCACGGCGATCTCGTCGCCGGCCTTTTCGAAGCTGAGGTGGCGCGCGGCGGCCTCGAAGGCACGCAAGGCATTGAGCGGCGGCAATCGGCGGCGGGACATGGCGGACCCTTGAGGTACTTTGCCCAAGTATTTCTTGGGTAGAGCTTAAGAAGTTCTCGTTTGCTTACAACCTACTATAGGACCACATTTATCTCCAGTGAAGCGCCTGGAGGAGAACCATCATGGCGATCGGACATGCCACAGCAAATCTTGGGTTCCACACCACCCACCGCAACCCTGGAAACACGCTTATGAACCTGCTTCTGCGTTATGAGGCCTGGCTTGACCGGCGCAGGACCTCCAAGATCCTGTATGAACTCGACGACCACGCGCTCGCCGATATCGGGTTGTCGCGCGCCGACGTGGAGGGGTTGAATGCGGCCTCCTGGCAGGATCACCTGCCGCCGTCGATCAGCCGGTAATCTCAACCCGAAAGGCCCCCGATGAAGCTCTATTCCGGTCCCGTCAGCCTCTTCTCGCGTAAGGTGGAGATAGCCCTTTACGAAAAGGGGCTCGCCTTCGAGCGCATCGAGGTCGTGTTCAGCCAGACGCGGGGCTACTCCCCCAAGCACCCCGACGTGCTGGCCCTCAACCCCAAGGGGCAGGTGCCGGTCCTCGTCGACGGGGATCTGTCGCTCTACGACTCGACGGTGATCCTCGAATATCTGGAGGATGCTCATCCCGAGCCGGCGCTCTACCCGAAGGCTCCCCGGGAGCGCGCCCGCTGCCGCCTTTTCGACCTCTTCGCCGACGAGATCATGCTGGCCCCCTTGCGCTTCCTCATGCACCGGACCGAGCCGAAGCCGGAGGATCTCGGGCGCTGGGAGGCGAAGGAGATGAAGGCGAGGGGGGCCGAGCCTGTCATCGCCGGCCATTTTGCCGAACTCGACCGAGAGCTCCACGGCAGGGATTATCTCTGCGGCGCCTTCTCGGCGGCCGACATTGCCGTGTTCATGACCGTGTTCTGGGCCCGTCGCCTGGGTGGGCCCTCGCTCAAGGGACATGACAATCTGGCGGCTTGGTATGCGCGGCTCAGCATGCGCCTCGCTTTTGCGAGGATTGTCTCTGAGATTCTTGCTGCCGATGCAGAACTGTCGGCGCCGGTGGCGGGTGCGTTTCGAGAGTGAGAATCCCCGTCATGGCCGGACTTGATCCGGCCATCCACGTGTTAGAACCACGACGTTGCTAAAGACGGGGATCCCCGGGGCAAGCCCGGGGATGACGAGAAAGGCTTTCTAACGACGGGAGCAGACGAAAAACCTTGAGCCAAACAGCCGCTATTCTCTTTAGGCCCCAAACCGCTTAAAAGGGCGCTCACCTTCGACCGCCCGATCGTTTCAGCAGACAGGCCGACCTCGTGAAAAAAGTCTTCGTCAAATCCTATGGCTGCCAGATGAACGTCTACGATGCCGAGCGCATGGCGGACATGCTGGCCACCGAGGGCTACAGCGAAACCAAAGCCATGGAGGAGGCGGACCTCGTCATCCTCAACACCTGCCACATCCGCGAGAAGGCTGCCGAGAAGGTCTATTCCGAACTCGGCCGCGTGCGTGAGCTGAAGCAGGAGCGGCAGGCTCACGGCCACGAGACCAAGGTCGTGGTGGCCGGCTGCGTCGCCCAGGCGGAAGGCAAGGAGATCCTGCGCCGGGCACCTGCCGTCGACGTGGTGGTGGGCCCGCAGAACTATCACAACCTGCCGAGCCTGCTGAAGAAGCCGCGCTCGGAGCGCGTCGTCGACACGGAGTTCCCGGTCGAGGATAAGTTCGACCACCTGCCCAAGCCCTCGAAGGCCGCCATCCGGAACCGCGGCGTGTCCGCCTTCCTGACCATCCAGGAAGGCTGCGACAAGTTCTGCACCTTCTGCGTGGTGCCCTATACCCGCGGCGCCGAGATCTCCCGCCCCGTCGCCAAGATCCTCGACGAGGCGATGCGCTTGGCTGATGCCGGCGTGCGCGAGCTGACGCTGATCGGGCAGAACGTGAATGCCTATCACGGCGAGGGGCCTGACGGTGCCGTGTGGTCGCTCGGCCGGCTGCTGCATCGCCTGGCCGAGATCCCCGGCATCGCACGGCTTCGCTACACCACCAGCCACCCGCGCGACATGGACGACGAGCTGATCGCCGCCCATCGCGACCTACCGGCCCTGATGCCCTACCTGCACCTGCCGGTGCAGTCTGGTTCCGACCGCATTCTCGACGCTATGAACCGCAAGCACACGGGCGACGAGTACCGGCGTCTGATCGAGCGCATCCGCAAGGCTCAGCCGGATCTGGCGCTGTCCTCCGACTTCATCGTCGGCTTTCCCGGCGAGACGGATGCGGAGTTCGAGGAGACCATGCGGCTCGTCTCCGATGTGGGCTTTGCCAGCTCCTTCTCGTTCAAGTACAGCCCGCGCCCCGGCACCCCCGCGGCGGAGATCGAGGCGCAGATTGCGGAAGCCGTGAAGGCCGAGCGCTTAGGCCGCCTGCAGAATCTGCTGGAAATGCAGCGACAGGCCTTCAATCGCGGAACCGTCGGGCGGACTCTCGACGTTCTCTTGGAGAAGCCGGGTCGTCATCCGGGCCAGATGGCCGGCAAGTCGCCTTATCTGCAGCCTGTGCAGTTCGAGAGCGATCGCCACGCTGTCGGTGAGATCGTGACGGTGCGGATCATTCAGGCAGGCTCGAACAGCCTGTTCGGGGAATGGATCGGACCCGGCAGCCAGGCCGCTGCCTAGTCTATTGCCCAACGAGGCCCCATATTCGTCCGTCGCCACACCGGCAGCGGATCATCAGAGGAGAGGCATTTGAGCCCAGCGGACAACGCGACCGCACGCGCACAAAAGGGACGCAACACAGGCAGCTTGCATCCCGGAGTCGTCGAAGAGGCCGAAATCATCCTCACCTTCGACGACAACCGCCTCGCCAGCCTCGTTTTCGGACAATACGACCAGAACCTCGCCCATCTGGAGCGACGCCTCGGCGTGACCGCGATCGCCAACGGCAACCGGGTCACCGTGAAGGGCACGCCGGAAGCCTCCGAGATGGCGCGGCGTGTCCTGGAAGGGCTCTACGAGCGCGCCCGCCAGGGTGGGGCGCTCGGGACCGGCGATGTGGACGGCGCCATCGAGGAGAGTACCCTCCAGGGCAGCCTCTTCCCGGCGGCCGAGGAACAGTCCGCTTCGGGGCTGACCGCCTTCGACCAGATCTCCACCCGCCGGCGCGGACCGGTGCGCGCCCGCAACGCCTCGCAGAACACCTATATCAAGGCGCTCAAGACGAACGAGCTCATCTTTGCCGAAGGCCCGGCCGGCACCGGCAAGACCTGGCTGGCGGTCGGCTACGCGGTCTCGCTGCTCGAAGCGGGGCAGGTGGACCGCCTGATCATCTCCCGCCCGGCCGTGGAAGCGGGCGAGCGACTCGGCTTCCTGCCCGGCGACATGCGCGAGAAGGTCGACCCGTACCTTCGCCCGATCTATGACGCGCTCTACGACTTCATGGAAGCGCGGCACGTAGACCGGGGCCTGCAGACCGGCATGATCGAGATCGCGCCATTAGCCTTCATGCGCGGGCGCACGCTCACCAACGCCCTGGTGCTGCTCGACGAAGCGCAGAACACCACGTCGATGCAGATGAAGATGTTTCTGACCCGCCTCGGCGAGGGCTCGCGGATGATCATCACCGGCGACCCGACCCAGATCGACCTGCCGCCGGGCCAGAAATCGGGGCTGGTCGAGGCCGTGCGCATCCTGAACGGCGTCGAGGGCATCGCCCGCGTCACCTTCAAGGAGGCGGACGTGGTGCGCCACGACCTCGTGCGCCGCATCGTCACCGCCTATGACAAGGCCGCCCGCGAAGCGCCGCCGGAGCCGCCGCGCCAGGATTACCGGGACCGCAGGCCGTGATCACCCTCGACATCATGATCGAAGCGGGCGATTGGGACCGGCTCGAAGACGCCGAGGCCCTGGCCCAGAAGGCCGCCGAGGCTGCGCTCGCCGTCACCTACGAGGCGGACGAGGAGTTCGAGGCGAGCGTCATGCTCACCGACGACGCCCAGATCCGGGAATTGAACCGCACCTGGCGGGACAAGGACAAGCCCACCAACGTGCTGTCCTTCCCAGCACCCGAGCCGCCGGGCTTGAGCGGCCCTCGCCATTTGGGCGATATTGCTTTAGCCTACGAAACCCTGGTGCGCGAATCCGAAGAGGAATCCAAGGAACTCGCGCATCATTTCGCCCATTTGATCGTCCATGGCGTTCTGCATCTTCTCGGCTACGACCACGAGGTCGAGGCGGAGGCGGAGATCATGGAAGGTCTCGAGGTCAAGGCGCTCGCCTCCCTTGGCATCGCCGATCCCTATCGCGATATGGCAGCATAACGGCTGGCTTAACCCACGACCATGAACGAAGATCGAAGTCGCAGCGAACGCCCTCCTGTCCGAACCTTTCCCGAGACAGACGACACACGCGACCACTGGTACGACCGGGTTCTGACCCGGCTGGGCCTGAAACCCCGCGAATCCATCCGCCACGATCTCGAGGACGCCCTCGAGGAATCCGTCGAAGACACGGACTTCTCGCCCCAGGAGCGGGCGATGCTCAAGAACGTGCTCTCCTTCCACCGCATCCGGGTGGAGGACGTGATGGTGCCCCGTGCCGACATCGTGGCCGTGGCCGCCGACACCAATCTGGGCGATCTGCTCAACCTGTTCCGGACAGCGGGCCATTCCCGACTGCCGGTCTATGGCGAGACCCTCGACGATCCCAAGGGGATGGTCCACATCCGGGACTTCCTCGATTTCATCGCCATGCGGGCCGATAGCGGGGCCTCGGAATCGGGAGCGAGCGACGAGGCCCCCCTGCCGAGCCTTGGCCTCATCGACCTGTCGATGGCGCTCTCGTCGGCCAACATCCTGCGCCCGGTCCTCTTCGTGCCGCGCTCCATGCCTGCCATCGATCTCCTGGTGCGGATGCAAGCGACGCGCACCCACATGGCCCTCGTGATCGACGAATACGGCGGCACCGACGGCCTCGTCTCCATCGAGGACCTCGTAGAGATGGTGGTGGGCGACATCGAGGACGAGCACGACGAGGACTCGACCCTCACCATCGTGCAGGCGGCGGAGGGCACCTACATCGCCGATGCCAGGGCCAGCCTCGACGAGGTAAAGGAAACCCTGGGCGTCGATCTCACCGAGGAAGAGGGCGCCGAGGACATCGACACGATCGGTGGCTTCATCGTGACGCTCGCCGGCCGGGTGCCGTCCCGCAGCGAGGTGATCGTGGGACCGGCAGGCCTCGAATTCGAGGTTCTCGATGCGGATCCCCGGCGCGTGAAGCGGCTTCGCATTCTGCGCCGCTCACCGGCCGCCTCGGAGGTGGAGATCAGCGAAGGCCAGCCGCTCGCTCCGCCGCGCCCTGAAAGCGCTGCCGCCGAATGAGGCTGTTGGCGAAGCGCGCTGGCCTTTTACGAGGCTGGCGCCGCTGGCTTGCGGCCTTCACGGCCGGGGCCATCGGTGCCTTGGCCATGCCGCCCTTCGGGTTTCTGCCGGCGCTCGTCCTGTCGCTTGCTCCCGCCATCTGGCTTCTGGACGGGACCATGAAGGAGGGGCCGTCCCGCTTGGCTCCTCTGAAACCGGCGGCGCTGCTGGGCTGGTTCTGGGGCTTCGGCACGTTCGTGGCCGGCCTCTGGTGGCTCGGTGCCGCTTTCCTCGTTGAGGCGGAGGAGTTCGCCTGGGCCATGCCCTTCGGGGTGCTGGGCCTGCCGGCTCTCCTCGCCTTCTTTCCGGCCGCCGGCTTTGCGCTCGCCCGCCTGCTCTGGCTGCCCGATGCCAGGCGCATCCTCGCCTTTGCCTTCGGAATGACCATCGCCGAGTGGCTGCGGGGCCATCTCTTCACGGGCTTTCCCTGGAACAGTCCCGGCATGGCGCTCGGTCAGAATCTCTGGCTGATGCAGTCCGCCTCCCTTGTCGGGCTCTATGGCCTGACTTTCCTGAGCCTCTGCATCGGCGCCGCTCCTGCGGTCCTTCTGACCGGACCGGCAGGCCGCGCACGATGGGCGGTACCGGCCTTGGCGGCGATGATGCTCCTCGGCATGGCCGGCTTCGGCTACTGGCGCCTGCCGGCGGAAGCCTCCGCCACCGTCCGGGATGTGCGCCTGCGCATCATGCAGCCGAATCTCCCGCAAGATGCCAAGTTCAACCCGCGCAACCGCGATGCCATCATGCGGCACTACCTGACCCTGAGCGCGAGACCGGGGAAGGACGGCGCCGCGCCGACGCACATCATATGGCCCGAATCGGCCTTCCCGTTCCTGCTTCATCGCGACCCCGCCTCGCTCGCCCAGATCGGGGCCCTCCTGGAGCCGGGCTCCGTGCTGATCACGGGTGCCGCCCGCATGGACGAACCGTTGCCGGGGGAGGCGGTAGGCAAGTTCTACAACGCGATCCAGGTCATCGACGATCGCGGCACGATTCTGGGCGCCTACGACAAGGTGCATCTGGTCCCCTTCGGCGAGTACGTGCCGAAATTCCTCGATGCCCTGATCAAGGCTTTTGGACTGCGCCAGTTCGTTCACATCCCGGGTGGGTTCGAACCTGCCGACAAGCGCATGACGCTTGCTATTCCGGGATTGCCGCCGGTCGCTGCGACGATCTGCTACGAGGCGATCTTTCCCAACGAGATCCTGGCCGATGGCCCCCGCCCGGATCTCATCCTGAACGTGACCAACGATGCCTGGTTCGGGCAGACGCCCGGACCTTACCAGCATTTCGCTCAGGCCCGCCTGCGCGCCGTGGAGGAAGGCCTGCCGCTGCTGCGCGCAGCCAATACCGGGATCTCCGCTGTGATCGATCCTTATGGACGGATAGTGGATGAACTTCCACTGGGAGTTGAAGGTAACATAAACTCAACTCTACCAGTTGCGGAAGCTGCCACTGTTTACAGCAAAGGGGGCAAGTTTTCTTTGACGGTTACGCTTGTAATCTGCTTAATGCTCCTGGTTGTACGTCGTGGGAAGCATTCAACTTTTCCTTAAGTAACCCATGACCTTGCGTTACAATGGATCCGGTAAGGAAGTGGGGCCTTATGAAGAAATCGACCGGTTCTATCGATATCGAAATCGGCAGCAGAGTTCGTATGCGCCGCATCTCCATCGGCATGAGCCAAGAGAAACTTGGCGATATGCTGGGCCTGACCTTCCAGCAGGTTCAGAAATACGAAAAAGGCATGAACCGGATCAGCGTGGCCCGCCTCGTCGAGATTGCCAAGATCCTGGGAGTCGAGATCGCGTTCTTCTTCGACGGCCTCAAGGGCGGGAAGAGCGGACCGGGCTTCGCAGAGAGCGGCGCGCCCGCCTATGTGGCCGATATGATGTCGACGCCGGAAGGCCTGCAGCTCGTGCGGCATTTTACCGGCATCAAGAACTCCAAAGTCCGCAAAAGCATCGTCCAACTCGTCGCGTCCCTTGCCGGGCAGGAGGAAACGGAACGTTCGGCATAAAGAACGCGTTCGCTTGACCTTTCCTTCAGCCTGCGTCATGAGCATGGTTTAATCCCTGCGGCCGACCGCAGGTTCTGCTTTTCCATTGCCTGAAGGAATTCTGTCGTGCGGCGTTCGAGCTATCTTTTCACGAGCGAATCGGTGTCCGAAGGTCATCCGGACAAGGTCTGCGACCGGATCTCCGATGCCGTCGTCGATGCTTACCTGGCTGCCGAGCCGGAGGCGCGCGTCGCCTGCGAGACGCTTGCCACCACCAACCGCGTCGTCATCGCCGGCGAGGTGCGAGGCCCCGCCTCCATCACCAAGGACAAAGTGATCAGCCTCGCCCGCGACGCCATCAAGGATATCGGCTACGAGCAGGACGGCTTCCATTGGCGCAATGCCGAGGTCGACGTCTATCTGCATGCCCAATCGGCTCATATCGCCCAGGGCGTCGATGCCTCCGGCAACAAGGACGAGGGCGCGGGCGACCAGGGCATCATGTTCGGCTATGCCTGCAACGAGACGCCCGAGCTCATGCCGGCGCCGATCTACTACGCCCACAAGATCCTCGAGAACCTCACCGCCGCCCGTAAAGGCAAGGTGGGCGACGCCGCCAAGCTCGGCCCGGACGCCAAGAGCCAGGTCACCGTGCGCTACGAGAACGGCAAGCCGGTCGCGGCGACCCAGATCGTTCTCTCCACCCAGCACCTGGACGAGAACCTTTCCTCCGAGGACGTGCGCGCCATCGTCGAGCCCACGATCCGCTCGACGCTGCCAGCCGGCTGGATCTCGGCCGACACCATCTGGCACGTGAACCCCACCGGCAAGTTCGTGATCGGCGGCCCCGACGGCGATTGCGGCCTCACCGGCCGCAAGATCATCGTCGACACCTACGGTGGCGCGGCTCCCCACGGCGGCGGCGCCTTCTCAGGAAAAGATCCGACCAAGGTGGACCGCTCGGCGGCCTATGCCGCGCGCTACCTCGCCAAGAACGTGGTGGCTGCCGGCCTCGCCGATAACTGCACCCTGCAGCTAGCCTACGCCATCGGTGTGGCCAAGCCTCTGTCGATCTACGTGGATCTGCATGGCACCGGCAAGGTTGACGAGGGCAAGCTCGAGGCCGTGCTCATGGACGCCATGGACCTCTCGCCCCGCGGCATCCGCACGCATCTGGGCCTCAACCGGCCGATCTATGCCCGCACCTCGGCCTATGGCCATTTCGGCCGCAAGCCGGACGCCGACGGCGGTTTCTCCTGGGAGCGCACGGACCTCGCCGATCGCCTCAAGGCGGCATTCCGCTAAGAACGTCTCCGACAGGCCGAAGAGATTCGGTCATATTGAGATCACCACAAAGAGCCGGTTCCCCGCGAGGAGGACCGGCTCTCAACGTGTTGTCCGATACGAAGACACCTGGTCCATGAACCAGATCGTGCTGTTTTCAGGAGCATCTGTCTGATGAGCGAAGCGAATGAACGGGCCGGCGCCTTCTTCGGGCGCCGGAAAGGCAAGAAGCTTCGCGCCGGCCAGGACGAACTGGTCCAGAATCTTCTGCCCGCGATCCGCGTGATTCCGGGCAGCGACCTTCCCGGCCAGTTTCCGAATAGCCAGGCGCGGGAAACCTGGCTCGAGATCGGCTTCGGCGGCGGCGAGCATCTCGCGGCCCAGGCCCGCGCCCATCGCGATGTGAATTTCATCGGCTGCGAGCCTTTCGTGAACGGCATGGCGAAGCTCTTGGCCGTGATCGAGCACGAGCGTCTCGACAACATCCGGGTCTGGGACGACGACGTCACCGACCTGCTGCCGACCCTGCCCGACGCTTGCCTGGACCGGGTTTACATCCTCTATCCCGACCCCTGGCCCAAGCGCCGGCAGCGCAAGCGCCGCCTCGTCTCGGACGAGAGTTTGGAGATGCTCGCCCGCGTGATGAAGCCGGGCGCCGAGCTGCGCTTTGCCAGCGATATCGACGATTACATCGGCTGGGTGCTCGCCCGGACCCTGCGCTCCCCGCATTTCCGTTGGACCGCAACGCGCGCCGATGACTGGCGGGCTCCTTACGAGGGTTGGCCGGGCACTCGCTACGAGGCCAAGGCGATCCGAGAAGGCCGCGTGCCGAGCTACCTGACCCTCAAACGGGTCTGATTCTCACACGACCGGCTGAGCCACGCGCTCGTCGCTCACCACCCGGCCGTCGACGAGGTGGATGCGCCGGTCCACCCGCGCCGCGATGTCCATGTCGTGCGTGACGGCGATCACCGTCTTGCGGCGCTTGTGCACGAGGTCGCGCAGGATCTGGAAGACCTGCTCCGAACTCTTGCTGTCGAGGCTGCCCGTCGGCTCGTCCGCCAGGACCACATGCGGGTCGTTGGCGAGCGAGCGCGCCACGGCCACCCGCTGGCGCTGGCCGCCGGAGAGCTGGTCCGGGCGCTTGTCGAGATGGCCGGCGAGTCCGAGCTCTTCGAGAAGAGCCGCCGCGCGCTCGCGCATCTCGGCCGATGACAGACGGCCCGCCTTGCGCATGGGCAGCTTCACGTTCTCCAGCAGGGAGAATTCCGGCAGCAGGAAGTGGAACTGGAACACGAAGCCCAGCATCTCGAGCCGCAGCCGCGCGAGCGCATCGTCGTCCATGGCGGACGTATCCTGCCCGGCGATGTTCAAGCTTCCGCTCGTCGGCCGGTCGAGGAGGCCGAGCAGATACAGAAGCGAGGACTTGCCCGAGCCGGACGGGCCAGTGATCGCGATGAACTCCCGCTCGCCCACGCTCATTGTCACGTCCTGCACCAGGGTCACCGGCACGGTGGCAGGCAGGATCCGGGTGAGATGCCGGGCTTCGATGAGCAGCGTCATGTGGCGCCCCGGATGATGTCGACGGGATTGAGCCGCGCCGCCTGGCGTGCCGGGAGATAGCCGGCGACGGCCGAGGCGATGAGCGCGAAGGCCGAGGCGATGACGTAATGCCAGGGGCTCCAGAACAGCGGCAGGCGGGTTAGCTCGCGGCCGATCGCTGCGCCCGAGAGCTTGAACTCCACCTGCGAGAGGGCAAAGCACAGCAGAAAGCCGATCAGCCAGCCGACCAGCGAGCCGGCGGCTCCCAGGGCCAGCCCTTCCACGAGGAAGAGGCGGCGCATGTTCCCTTGCGTGAAGCCCAGCGACTTCAGGATCGCGATATCCCGGGCCTTCTCGTGAGTGATGGTGGAGATGATGTTGAAGATGCCGAAGCCGGCCACCAGCAGGATTGCGCCCACCACCGTGTACATCACCACGTTGCGCACCACGAGGGCTTCGAGGAGGGATTCGTTCGCCTCCTGCCAGGGCACGGCCTTGTAGCCGAGCTCGGCCTCCGCCTGGCGGGCGACCCGCGGCGCCGCCTCCGGATCGGCGAGGCGCAGGCGGATGTCGTTGATGGCATTGGGGCGCTCCGAGAGGATCTGCGCGCTCTTCAGGAGCACATAGGTCTCACCCTCGTCGCGGGCGTTGTTGCCGGTGTGAAACTGCCCGACGATGCGAAAGCCCCGGGACTGGCCGGTGGGTGCGACGACCTGGATCGTGGTGCCCGTCGAGGCGCCGATCCGGCGCGCGAGGGCATCGCCGACGATGATGTTGTTGCCGCCGGCGCGCAGGGCATCGAAGCTGCCCTCCACGAAGTCGCCTGCCACCGACGAGACCCGGACCTCGATCTCCGGCTCGATGCCGATGACCGAGACGCCGACGTCACGGCCCGCATAACGGATCACGCCCTGCGTCCGCAGGCTCTGGGCCATGCTTCCGGGCACCCAGGAGCGCAAGGCGGCCGTGGCGGCAGCAGGATTGAGGATGCCGCGGCGGTCCTCCTTCGGCCGCAGGCCCTCGAACTGCGTGGCGGCGAACAGATCCTCCGCCGGCTGCCGGCGCGCCGTGCGGCGTTCGTCGCTGATCTGCACATGCGGCATGGTGTCGACGAGCTGGGCAATGAAGTCCTTCTCCGTACCCTGCATCAGGGCCGCCATGGCGATGGAGAAGCCGACGCCCAGCGCCACGCCCAGGATCGCCACGAGGGTCTGCCGGCCGCGTCCGGCGATATGGGTCAGGGCGAGTTCGAGGACGAGGCGCATGCTTATCCCCTCTTTTCCGAAACCTTCGTCCCGTCCGTCAGATCATCCGGGAAGGGAGCGATCACCCTGTCCGTTTCGACAAGCCCTTCTTGGATTTGCGTGTGGCCGGTTCCGCGAATGCCGACCTTCACGTCCCGCCGGCGGGCCACGCCGCCTTCGACCACGAAGAGGCTGCCGCTCCGCAGAACGTTGGTGGGAACCAGAAGCGCACCGGACGCGACGCGGACGATCACGTTCACCTCCACCGTCATGCCGATGCGCACGGGTGTGTCCTCCGGCAGGGCCAGGTGAATGCGGTAGGTCTTGGCGACGGGATCGCCCTTGGGCGTGATCGACCCGACCTTGGCCTCCAGCACCTGATCCGGAAAGGCATCGGCCTTGAGGACGGCGCGCTGCCCGACGGCGACGCGGGGGATGTCCTCTTCGTTCACCTCGGCCTCCACCTGGAGGGGCTTGGGCTCTCCCACCCAGAACAGAATCGTCCCGGGCTCGGCCACCTCTCCCACCTCCCCGTCCTGGCGCAGGACGATGCCGCTGACCGGCGCTCGGAGGACATAGGATTCGAGCCGCGTCTCCTGGCCCGCGATGAGAGCCTGGATCTGGCCGTGCTCGCTGCGCGCCCGATCGAGGGCCTGTTCGCTGGCGACCCGGCGCTCCACCAGAGCTGCAACCCGGTCGTAATCGGCAGCGGCGAATTTCTGCCGTGCCCGTAATTCCGCCAGGGTCGCCTCGGGCTGGCGACTGTCGAGGCGGGCGAGTACGGCCCCGCGCTCTACGGCTTCGCCCTCGCAATTGCACAGTTCGATGATCCGCTCCCGCAGCAGGGGCGTCACCTTGGCCCAGATGCGTGGCTCGACGATACCCGTGGCATAGACGATCTCGGCGGCCTCGCCGCGCCTCGGGAGCACGAGAGCGACCTCCTGGGGCCGACTGAAACGCCAGAAGGCGGCGGCTGCCGCCAGCAGAAGAACCAAGAGGATGAGGAGGCGGGACAGCTTCAAGGCACGGCTCCCGAGAGACAGGATTCCCTATCATAGACCAAGCGGTGCCGCGACGGCGCAGCCTTCCGGAGGCAGCTTGGCCTGTCGGGCCGGGTGGGTCGGGCAGGTCTTTTGCATGACTCTTGCTTTTTTGGGCTTGAATCGCTATAAGTTGCACGTCAGCTCTGGTTGCAGCGTCAAGCTGCTGGTCAAGAGTGGGCCCCACCGGGTCCGCTCTTTTTTATTGCTTGAACGCCGGAGCGTGCGGAGAACCATGACGAACGAACGCGACAAGCGGCTGATTACCGAGAACGGCGTAGCCGCCCGAGTGGCGGCCATCGTCGAGCCCGTGATCGAGGATCTGGGCTTCAATCTCGTACGGGTGCGGGTCACCGGCCAAAACGGATGCACGGTGCAGATCATGGCCGAGAGGCCGGACGGCACCATGTCGGTCAGCGATTGCGAGACGGTGAGCCGGGCGATTTCGCCGGTTCTCGACCTCGAAGATCCGATCGACACCGCCTATTACCTCGAAATCTCCTCGCCGGGGATCGATCGCCCGCTCGTGCGGATCAGCGATTTCGAGCGCTGGACCGGCTACGACGCGAAGATCGAGATGGCCGTGCCCTTGGAAGGCCGCAAGCGTTTCCGGGGTTTTCTCCGGGGCGTGGAGAACGGAATGCTCGTTGTCGAGTTGCCGGACGTGAAGGAAGGCCTCGACCCCATCGCGCGCCTGCCCCTGACGGATCTCGGCGAGGCTCACCTCGTTCTGACCGATGACCTCATCCGTGAATCGCTGCGCCGGGGAACCGCGCCGACCACGGACGATCTTGATGAAGACACGGATATGGTCGAAGCGCCCGATGAGCCGCGGGACCCGTCCAACGCATGATCCGGTGAAGTGGACCCCGGTTCACCGACACGATCATGCGCAAACCAAAGGAATATGAGCGGGAGGCCGTGACGGCATCCTGCTCTGAGAAGAAACCGAATTAAGGAGCGACCTCGATGGCTATCAGTGCCAACAGGCTTGAACTCTTGCAGATCGCCGATGCGGTCGCCCGCGAAAAGGTGATCGACAAGCAGATCGTCCTCGACGCGATGGCGGACGCCATCGCCAAGGCGGCCCGGTCCCGCTACGGCGCGGAGACCGACATCCATGCCGAGATCAACGGGAAGACCGGCGAGCTGCGCCTGTCGCGCCACCTCCTCGTGGTCGAGGACGGCGCGGTCGAGAACGATTCCCGCGAGATTACCCTCACCGAGGCCCGCAGCCGACACAACCCGGCCGCCCAGGTGGGTGACGTGATCGCCGATACCCTGCCGCCCTTCGATTTCGGCCGCATCGCGGCGCAGTCGGCCAAGCAGGTAATCGTGCAGAAGGTGCGCGACGCCGAGCGCGACCGCCAGTACCAGGAATACAAGGACCGCATCGGCGAGATCGTGAACGGCGCGGTCAAGCGCGTCGAGTACGGCAACGTGATCGTCGATCTCGGCCGCGGCGAGGCCATCGTCCGCCGCGACGAGCTGATCCCGCGCGAGACCTTCCGCCCCGGCGACCGCGTCCGCGCCTATCTCTTCGACGTGCGCCGCGAGGCCCGTGGGCCGCAGATCTTCCTGTCGCGCACCCATCCGCAGTTCATGGCGAAGCTCTTCGCATCGGAAGTGCCGGAGATCTATGATGGCATCGTCACGGTGCAGGCCGTGGCCCGCGATCCCGGCTCTCGCGCCAAGATCGCCGTGATCTCGCGCGATTCCTCCATCGATCCGGTCGGCGCCTGCGTCGGCATGCGCGGCTCCCGCGTTCAGGCGGTGGTGGGCGAGCTCCAGGGCGAGAAGATCGACATCATTCCCTGGTCCCCCGATCAGGCGACCTTCATCGTCAACGCGCTCCAGCCGGCCGAAGTGGTCAAGGTGGTGCTCGACGAGGAGGCCGACCGCATCGAGGTGGTGGTGCCCGACGACCAGCTCTCGCTCGCCATCGGCCGCCGCGGCCAGAACGTGCGTCTGGCCTCGCAGCTCACCGGCTGGGACATCGACATCCTGACCGAGGCTGAGGAATCGGAGCGCCGCCAGAAGGAATTCGCCGAGCGCACCGAGCTGTTCATGAACGCGCTCGACGTGGACGAGGTGGTAGGCCAGCTCCTTGCCTCGGAAGGCTTCCGCTCGGTCGAGGAGATCGCCTACGTGGACGCGGGCGAAGTGGCCTCCATCGAAGGCTTCGACGAGGATACCGCCGCCGAGATCCAGAGCCGCGCTCAGGAATACCTCTCGCGTATCGAGGCCGAGAACGAAGCCCGCCGCCAGGAGCTGGGCGTTGCCGACGAGCTGAAGGAGATCGACGGCGTCACCAGCGCCATGCTGGTGGCCTTCGGCGAGAACGACATCAAGACGGTCGAGGACTTGGCCGGTTGCGCCACCGACGATCTCTCCGGCTGGACGGAAGGCCGTGGGCCTGAGGCCACTCGCTACAAGGGTGCCCTCGACGGCTTCGACGTGTCCCGTGCGGACGCCGAAAACATGATCATGGCCGCCCGCGTCAAGGCCGGCTGGATCGAGCAGCCGGAAGAGATCGTGGAGACCGAGGGATCGGCCGAAGAGGCCGAGACCGAAGCTCAGCCGTCCTAACGGTCATGGTAAAGCGAGGTCAGCACCCGTGCCGCGGCATGAACCGGAGCGCACCTGCATCGTCACCCGCGAGGCGAAAGGCCCCGCGGAACTGATCCGCTTTGTCCTCGGACCCGACCACCAGGTCGTGCCCGATCTTAAGGCTAAGCTGCCGGGCCGCGGCGTCTGGGTCACGGCCCGCTCCGACATCGTGGAGGAAGCGGCCAAACGCCGCCTCTTCTCCCGCGCCTTCAAGGCCGAGGCCAAGGCTCCCGAGACCCTGGCCCAGGACATCGAGCGCCTTCTCCGGGACGACCTGCGCCAGGGTTTGGCGCTCGCCAACAAGGCGGGCGGGGTGATCACCGGCTTTCACAAAGTCGAGTCGGCGATCACGGATAAACCCATCGTTGCCCTTATTCATGCCGCAGAGGCGGCAGAAGATGGGCGAAGAAAATTAGCGAACCAGTTGCGAAAACGCCTCGGCGACGCAATATCTCACTTTCCGGTCATCCAAGAATTGTCGAATGACGAATTGGATTTGGCATTAGGCCGGACACATGTGATACATGCTGCCCTCGTCGCGGGCGCTGGGAGCGACGGCTTTCTGAACCGCTGGCATCGTTACCGCACCTTTCGCGGCATCGACGCCGATCAAACTGGCCTCGAAAACGAGACCGGCGAACCCACGACTATGAAACCCGCAGGAACTGAGGCGGAATGACCGATACGAAAAACCAGGGCGACAAGACTCTTCATGTGTCGCCCAAGACGCTTTCTCTGAAGCGCCCCGTCGAACAGGGCGTGGTGCGCCAAAGCTTCTCCCATGGCCGATCCAAGTCGGTCGTGGTCGAGACGGTGAAGCGTCGGCCTGCTGTCGGCCCCACCGGGGGCAAGGACGAAAGACCCGCGCCGCAACAGGCCGCGGCTCCCGCGGCTGCGCCCAGGCCGGCTGCCCCGACGCCGAAGCCGGCGGCTCCCGCTCAAGGAGCACGTCCGCAGCGGTCCGCGCCGAACACGCCCCGTTCCGGCGGCATGGTGCTGCAGACGCTCTCCGAGCAGGAGCGCGATGCCCGCATGAACGCGCTCGTCGATGCGCGCCGCCGTGACGAGGAAGACCGCAAAAAGCAGGTCGAAGAGGATGCCCGCCGCGCCGAGCGCGAGGCCGCCGAGGCCAAGGATCGCGAAGCCGCCGAGGCCCGCAAGCGCGAGGAAGACGAGCGCCGTCGCCAGGACGAGGAGCGTAAGCGCCGCGCCGAGGAGGAGGCCCGTCGCCGCTTGGGCGAAGAGGCCCCGCGTCAGGCTCAGAATTCCGCTCCATCAGCCCGAACCGGCGCTCCGCGCCAGGAGGGTGGCCGTTTCGATGGTCCCCGCCCGGATCGCCCGCGTCCCGCCGGGGCCCGCTCCGACGGCCCGCGCCCGAGCGGCCCGCGTTCTGACGGACCCCGCTCGGGTGGCTTCAGCCGTCCAGGCGTCGGAACTACGGGTGGCCGTCCGCCGAGCCTGAACCATATGGCGCGCCCGGCTGCGCCGGTCGTGCCCGATCCGGAAACGGCAAAGCCCCATGCCCGCACGGCTCCGCCCGTTGCCGCCCGCGCTGTCGTGGTGGATGACGACGAGGGTGCACGCACCATCCGTCGTCCGGGCGTTGCGGCAAAGCCCGCGGCTCTGCCGAAGACCCCGAAGGCTGCCCCCGGCGAGGAGAAGCGCCGCGGCCGTCTGACGCTCGCCAACGCGACCTCGGGCGAGGACGAGCGTACCCGCTCGCTCGCTGCCTTCCGTCGTCGCAACCAGCGTCTCATGGGTCACCGCCAGGTGGAACAGAAGGAAAAGATCGCCCGCGAGGTGATCATTCCCGAGACGATCACCATCCAGGAACTCGCCAACCGCATGTCGGAACGCGCCGTGGACGTGATCAAGATGCTGATGAAGCAAGGCCAGATGCACAAGATCACCGACGTGATCGATTCCGATTCAGCCCAGCTGATTGCGGAAGAGCTCGGCCATACGGTGAAGCGCGTTGCTGAATCGGACGTCGAGGAAGGTCTGTTCGATACGCCGGATGTGGACGAGAACCTCGTCACCCGTCCGCCGGTCGTGACCATCATGGGCCACGTCGACCACGGCAAGACCTCGCTGCTCGACGCGATCCGCAAGACCAACGTGGTCTCCGGCGAAGCCGGCGGCATCACCCAGCATATCGGCGCCTATCAGGTGACCTCGCCCCTCGGCGGCAAGATCACCTTCATCGACACACCCGGCCACGCCGCCTTCACGGCCATGCGCGCCCGTGGCGCCAAGGTGACGGATATCGTCGTGCTGGTGGTGGCGGCCGATGATGGCGTCATGCCGCAGACCATCGAGGCCATCAACCACGCGCAGGCGGCCGGCGTGCCGCTGATCGTGGCGATTAACAAGATCGACAAGCCCGACGCCAACCCGCAGCGGGTTCGCACCGAGCTGCTGCAGCACTCCATCGTCGTCGAGTCGATGGGCGGCGAAACCCTCGAATTCGAGGTCTCCGCCAAGACGCGGGACGGTCTCGAGACCCTGCTCGAAGGTCTCCAGCTCCAGGCCGAAATCCTCGAGCTCAAGGCCAATGCCGAGCGCTCGGCGGAAGGCACCGTCATCGAGGCGAAGCTCGATCGCGGCCGTGGTCCCGTGGCCACCGTGCTCGTGCAGCGCGGAACGCTACGCACCGGCGACATCGTCGTGGCCGGTGCAGAATGGGGCCGCGTGCGCGCCCTGATCAACGATCTCGGCGCCAACGTGAAGGAGGCAGGTCCCTCCGTCCCGGTCGAGGTTCTGGGCTTCAACGGCACTCCGGAAGCCGGCGACCGCGTGGCGGTGGTCGAGTCGGAGGCCCGCGCCCGCGAGGTCACCGAGTACCGCACCCGCCAGAAGCGCGAGCGTCAGGCCGCCCGCATGGGCTCGGCCGGACGGACGCTGGCCGACATGATGCACGACCTCAAGGCCGGAGCGGGCCGCAAGGAATTCCCGCTCGTGGTCCGGGCCGACGTGCAGGGCTCGGCGGAAGCCATCGTCGGCGCGCTGGAAAAGGTGGGCAACGAGGAAGTCGCCGCCCGCATCATCCAGGCCGGCGTCGGCGGCATCTCGGAATCCGATGTCACCCTGGCGGAAGCATCGAACGCCATCATCCTCGCCTTCAACGTGCGTGCCCATAAGGAAGCGCGCGAGGCGGCCGAGCGTGCCGGCATCGAGATCCGCTACTACAACATCATCTACGACCTCGTGGATGACGTGAAGGCGGCGATGTCAGGTCTGCTCGCTCCGACGCTCCGCGAGGAGCGGCTCGGCGAGGCGCAGATCCTCGAGGTGTTCAACGTCTCGAAGGTCGGCAAGATCGCCGGCTGCCGCGTCCTCGACGGCGTGGTGCAGCGCGGCGCCCATGTCCGCCTGATCCGCGACAACGTGGTGATCCACGAAGGCAGGCTCTCGCAGCTCAAGCGCTTCAAGGATGATGCCCGCGAGGTCACGTCCGGTCAGGAATGCGGCATGTCCTTCGAGAACTACCAGGACATGCGCGTCGGCGACCTGATCGAATGCTACCGCGTGGAAGAGGTGAAGCGGTCGCTGTAAGGCGTCGTTTCGCTCCTCATTCCTGAAACAATGCGTCGTCACCGGGCTTGTCCCGGTGATCTCGCTTTGATGGGCTTGAATTTTCACAGAATCGAGAGGCTGGGCCCGACCCGGCCATTCATCTCGCAATGGTCCGGTCCAACCCCGGAGACAAACAATGGCCAAACGTTTCGAACAAACCACTGGACCCACCCAGCGCCAGCAGCGCGTCGCCGAGCTCGTGCGTCACGCGCTCGCCGAGGTCCTCTCCCGCGGCGATCTGCAGGACGACGTGCTGACGAAGAACGTCATCACGATCCCCGAAGTGCGCATGTCGCCGGACCTCAAGCTCGCCACCGCCTATGTCATGCCGCTGGGCGGCCGGGACGAGGAAGCCGTGCTCAAGGCCCTCGACAAGAACAGGAAGCTGCTGCGCCAGGAGGTCGCCCGCCGGGTGAACTTGAAATTCGCGCCCGATCTTCGCTTCCGCCGCGACGAGAGCTTCGATGAGGCCGCCCGCATCGACGCGCTGCTGCGCTCCGAGCGCGTCGCCCGCGACACCGTCAGGCCCGACCTCTCCGACGAGGACAGCGAGTCAGAGCGATGAGCGAGGAACGCCCGCAGCGGA
Organism: Microvirga arvi; assembly: GCF_016892765.1. GTDB lineage: Bacteria > Pseudomonadota > Alphaproteobacteria > Rhizobiales > Beijerinckiaceae > Microvirga > Microvirga arvi. The sequence goes on along the minus strand of NZ_JAFEMD010000013.1, from coordinate 55,756 downwards.
GGCCGCACGGCGACCGCCCGAAGAAGCGCGACGTCAACGGATGGATCATCCTCGACAAAGGCGTCGGCATGACCTCGACCCATGCGGTCGCCGTGGTCAAGCGCGGCCTCTCCGCCAAGAAGGCGGGACATGCCGGCACCCTCGACCCGCTCGCCTCCGGCATCCTGCCGATTGCGCTGGGCGAGGCGACCAAGACCGTGCCCTTCGTCATGGACGGACGCAAATCCTACGTGTTCACCATCGCCTGGGGCGCGGAGACGACGACGGACGACACCGAGGGCGAGATCGTCGAGCGCACGGACAAGCTGCCGGACCCGGTCGAGATCGAAGCTCACCTGCCCCGTTTCACCGGACAGGTGCAGCAGGTGCCGCCGCGTTTCTCCGCCATCAAGATCGCCGGCGAGCGCGCCTATGACCTTGCCCGCGATGGCGAGGTGGTGGAGCTGCAGCCCCGCACGGTCGAGATTGATCGCCTCTCCCTGATCCACCATGAGGGCAACCGCTCGGTGATCGAGGCCGATTGCGGCAAGGGCACCTATGTGCGCGCCATCGCCCGCGATCTCGGCCGAGCGCTCGGCTGCCTCGGCCACATCGCGGCCCTGCGGCGCACCCGCGTCGGACCGTTCACGGAGCATGATGCCGTGACAGTGGACGACGTCGCCGCCGATCCGGCGGCTTTGCGCCCGGTCGAAACCGCTTTGAACGAGATCCCTGCGATTGCGGTCAGCCGCGATATGGCCGCCCGCCTGATGCGTGGCCAGTCGATCATTCTGCGCGGCCGCGAAGCGCCGCTCTCAGGAAAAGTCTATGCCACCTGCAACGGCGTGCTCGTCGCCGTGGGCGATGTGGAGCGCGGTGAGCTCGTGCCGCACCGGGTGTTCAATCTGGGGGTTTGATCATCCTCAAGCGTCATCCCCGGACTTGTTCCGGGGATCCACGTCTTTACGCCCTTAAAACGTGGATGGCCGGGACAAGCCCGGCCATGACGAAGATTTCGGATAAAAGCTTATCGGTCAGCCTTCAGCCCCTGCGCCGAGCGTGTCAGGAACTTCTGGGTGATCGGCTCGATCATGTCGTGGATCGCCTGGGCTGTCTTCTGCTCCTCCCGCAGGCTCTCCTGGAGAGCCGGGATGAACTTCTGGTTCCCGGACGCCTCGGCCATGACGATCAGCGACTTGTACGACGCGATCTCGAAGTTTTCGAAGGCGTGGTTGGCGAAGGTGTTCTTGAGCACCTCATCGGCCATCGGCATGTGGCCGGCGGCGGCCAGGTTGGCCATGAACTGGGTGGCCATGTCCTTCAGGATCGAGCGGTCCGCACCGAAGGAGTGCAGCATCTCGTCAAGACGGCGGATCTGGCCTTCCGTCTCGGTGATGTGCCGGCGCAGGAGGTCCGACATTTCCGGATAGTTCTCGAACCGCTCGACCTGCCGCTCCATGAGCTGGATGGCTTGCTTCTCGAGGGCGTGGGCATTTTCGAGGCCGGTGATGAAGATGTTCCGGATGTCTTCCGAAGACGTAAGGTCGGCCATGCCTGTGGTGGCACTCATGATATCAGCTTCCTGTATTGGGGATGTCTGCTTCACCAACAGCAGCCGCGAAAACTTGTTCCGGCCAGCCTTGCCGAACGGGAGCATCCTATTGCCCCGCTTGGGAAAAATGATTTCTCTGGCACTTCACCGCTTTTCGTGTATGGTGCGCCATCTTTTCGGAGGCTTTTAAGCCCTGAAAGACGCGTCCTGGTTCGGACCGCGCTGGACGACATCCCGGCCCGGCCCTTCCGGACGAACCGGACCCGAAGCCTGAAGGGCTAAAAGGTCTCCTGACAAAACCAACCTGAAAGGACTGACGATGTCGATTACGGCTGAGCGCAAGAACGCGCTTGTGAAGGAATTCGCCCAGAAGGCTGGCGATACCGGCTCCCCCGAGGTGCAGGTCGCGATCCTCACCGAGCGGATCAACAACCTGACCGGGCACTTCAAGAGCCACACGAAGGACAACCATTCCCGTCGTGGTCTCCTGAAGATGGTGTCGGCCCGCCGTTCGCTTCTCGACTATCTGAAGAAGAAGGACGAGAGCCGCTACAAGACCCTGATCGAGAAGCTCGGCATCCGCCGCTAAGCTTTTCAAAGACTTCCGTCCGGAGCCCGGCTCCGGACGGCCTCTGCACCGGTTTGGACCATAGGGTCCCGGTGTTCTCGAAGGAGGCGGCAGACGCGATGACCATGGCAGGATCGCAAGGGGCTTACGCAGGCGGGCCAAACCCGCTGCCGAGCCTCTTGCCGTCTTGCTCATGGCATCGAGCCCCCGCCCCTGCTGTCATGAAAGACGAAAAAGCATGTTCGATATTCAACGCGAAGAACTGATCTGGGCCGGGCGCAAGCTCGTGCTCGAAACGGGCAAGATGGCCCGCCAGGCCGACGGCGCCGTCGTCGCCACCTACGGCGAGACCACCGTTCTCGCCACCGTCGTCTCGGCCAAGGAGCCGAAGCCCGGTTTCGATTTCTTCCCGCTCACGGTGAACTACCAGGAGCGCACCTATGCCGCCGGCCGCATCCCGGGCGGCTACTTTAAGCGCGAAGGCCGTCCGACCGAGAAGGAGACCCTGGTCTCCCGCCTCATCGACCGCCCGATCCGCCCCCTCTTCGTCGAGGGTTACAAGAACGACACCCAGGTTGTCGTGACCGTGCTCTCGCATGATCTTGAGAACGATCCCGACATCGTCGGCATGGTGGCGGCATCCGCTGCCCTCACCCTCTCCGGCGTGCCCTTCATGGGCCCGGTGGGCGCGGCCCGCGTCGGCTATATCGGCGGCCAGTACAAGCTGAACCCGCCGCTGCAGGAGATGGACCAGACCTCCCTCGACCTCGTGGTCGCCGGCACCGCCGACGCCGTGCTCATGGTCGAGTCCGAGGCGAAGGAGCTGGCGGAAGACGTGATGCTCGGCGCCGTGATGTTCGGCCACAAGCACTTCCAGCCGGTGATCGAGGCCATCATCCGCCTCGCCGAGAAGGCCGCCAAGGAGCCGCGCGACTATCAGCCGGCCGATATGTCCGAGGTGGAGAAGGCCGTTCTCGAAATCGCCGAGAAGGACCTGCGCGAAGCGTACAAGCTCACCAAGAAGCAGGACCGCTATGCCGCCGTCGACGCCGTCAAGGTGAAGGTGATGGAAGCGCTCTGCCCGGCCGAAGGCGAGGCCCGTTTCGAGGCTGAGAAGGTCAAGGCGGTCTTCAAGGAGGCCCAGGCCAAGGTCGTGCGCTGGAACATCCTCGATACCGGCACCCGCATCGACGGCCGCGATCTCAAGACCGTGCGTCAGATCCAGTCGGAAGTCGGCATTCTGCCGCGCACCCACGGCTCGGCCGTGTTCACCCGCGGCGAGACCCAGGCGCTGGTCGTGACCACGCTCGGCACCGGCGAGGACGAGCAGTTCATCGACCAGTTGGAGGGCACCCGCAAGGAAACCTTCCTGCTGCACTACAACTTCCCGCCCTATTCCGTCGGCGAGACGGGCCGCATGGGCTCGCCTGGCCGCCGCGAAATCGGCCACGGCAAGCTCGCCTGGCGCGCCATCCACCCGATGCTTCCGGCGGCTCACGACTTCCCCTACACGATCCGCGTCGTGTCGGAGATCACCGAGTCGAACGGCTCCTCGTCGATGGCCTCCGTCTGCGGCGCTTCGCTGGCGCTGATGGATGCGGGCGTGCCGCTGCGCCGTCCGGTGGCGGGCATCGCCATGGGCCTCATCCTCGAGGGTGAGCGCTATGCGGTCCTGTCAGACATCCTCGGCGACGAGGACCACCTCGGCGACATGGACTTCAAGGTGGCCGGAACCGAGCAGGGCATCACCTCGCTCCAGATGGACATCAAGATCGCCGGCATCACGGAAGAGATCATGCGCGTGGCGCTGGACCAGGCTCAGGCCGGCCGCACGCACATCCTCGCCGAGATGAACAAGGCACTGACCGCACCGCGCGCCGAGCTCGGCGAGCATGCCCCGCGCATCGAGACCATGCAGATCCCGGTCGACAAGATCCGTGAAGTCATCGGTTCGGGCGGCAAGGTCATCCGCGAGATCGTGGAGAAGACCGGCGCCAAGATCGACATCAACGACGACGGCCTGATCAAGATCGCGTCCGCCGACGGCAAGTCGATCAAGGCGGCCTATAACTGGATCCGTTCCATCGTGGCCGAGCCCGAGATCAACACGATCTACGAGGGCACGGTGGTGAAGGTGATGGAATTCGGCGCCTTCGTGAACTTCTTCGGTTCCCGCGACGGCCTCGTGCACATCTCGGAGCTCGCCAAGAACCGCGTCGGCAAGGTTACCGATGTGGTCAAGGAAGGCGACAAGGTGAAGGTGAAGTTCCTAGGCATGGACGAGCGCGGCAAGGTCCGTCTTTCCATGAAGGTGGTCAACCAGGAGACCGGCGAGGACATCACCGAGCAGCTCAAGGCCGAACGCGACGCCGAGCGCAACCAGCGCGACCAGCAGAAGGCTGCGGGGGAGTAATTGCATTAAGCCTGACTAAGAATGGAGAAAGCGCGGCTCTCGCCGCGCTTTTTTGTTGCTCCAATGAAATATTGCTGGAGATCAGCGCACAAGGCTCCCCACCTCCGGAATGATCCAGCTCCCCAGCGGTGCCGCGCGGCCGCGGATGGAGACGATCTGGCGGTTGCGGTCGGAGAGGTCGAGGCCGGCGCGGGTGGCGAGGTCCTCGGAGATCACGAGCTCCACGTCGAGCTCCTTGGCAAGACCCTCCAGGCGGCTCGCCGCATTGATGGTGTCGCCCACCGCCGTGAGGCTCGTGGCCTGGCCGTAGCCCATCTGCCCGACGATGGCGGGGCCCGCATGAAGGCTCATGGCGATTCGCAGAGGATGCTCGAACTCGCTGGCATAATCCTCGTTGAGGCGGGCGAGCCCCGCCTTGATCCTGAGCGCCGCGTCCAGTGCCTGCTTGGCGGCCTCCTGCGGAGTCGTGCTCAGGCCGAACAGGGCCAGCACCCCGTCGCCGATGAACTTGTCGATATAGCCGCCCGCATCCTCCACCGCCTCGCCCACCGCCTCGAAGTAGCGGTTGAGGATGAACACCGTGTCGAAGGGCAGGCGCTTCTCGGTGAGGCTGGTGAAGCCGCGCAGGTCGCAGAACAGCACCGCGACCTCCCGTTCCTGCCCCTGGGCCCGGCCGCCGCGCACCAGGGCAGTCACGCCGTTGCGTCCGGTGGACAGGATCGGCACGACGGTGATCTCGCGGACCGGCCTGAACTGGCAGGCGAGCCTGACATTGGGGCCCGCCTTGATGCGCGCGAGCGTGCCCCGCTCCTGGGCGGTGGGCGGCGGCTGGTCCTGCAAGCCGTCGAGTACCCTCACCCGGCAGGTGGAGCAGCGCCCCCGCCCGCCGCAGACCGAGATGTGCGGGATTCCGGCGGTGCGGCTGGCCTCCAGCACGCTGAACCCCGCCGGCACGGTGACGACCTGATCGTTGGGGTAGCGGATGCGGACCCGCCGCGACCATAAGTTAGCGCTGCGAACGATGCGGCCGGCGATCGTCAAGGCCAGAAGACCGCCGAAGAAAGCATAGAGGCCCGGACCCATCAGGGGCAGGATGTTGGAGGTGGGAGCCGGGGGCGTGGCAAACCGCTCCGGCGCCTCGGCGATCTCCCGGCCTGCCTCCGCGAAGCCGAGCAGGGCGAGGACGGGGACGAGCACGGCTCCCGTGTAGAGAAGCAGCGCGTAAGCGGGAAACCAGGGTTTCGGGCGCAGCCAGAAATAGATCCCGAGGCATCCGTGCAGCCAGGCGATGACGAGGGCCGCGGCTTGTCGGGCGCCGATCTCGGGGCTGAGGAGCCAGAGGTTGCGGACCACCTCGGGATAGCCGGAATTATGCCCGGTCAAAGCCCATTCGATTCGGGTTCCCACCACATGCCCGATCAGGAGGAAGGGCAGACTCACGCCGAGGATCAGCTGCGCCGCCTCGCGGAGGGGCATCCGCAGGGTGCGGCGCCGGTAGAGCGCCTGCAGAGCGAGCAGGAAGTGCAGAAGAAGGGAGCCGTAAAGGAGGACCGTACTGATCGGGTTGCGCCACAGCCGGTTGAACCAGGCGCGCCCGGCTTCCATCGCCTCGACGGAGACGAGCCCGAGGGCATGGTTGCTGAAATGGGTGAGGAGAAAGGCGGCAAGCACGAGGCCCGAGATCAGGCGGATTTCCCGCCAGGGAATCGGGGTTCCGGGCAAAGCCGCCTCGGATGCAGGTTTTGTGCTGGTTTGCTTCATGGGCGGATGAGAGGTCACGATCCTGCATCTGTGGCGGGCATCGGGTATGCAGGTGCAGCCCCTCTCGCCAAAGTCAAATCACACCTCCTAGACTGGGCTTTGAATCAGTTTATTCCCAGGACAGCGGAAACACGCCTCGAATCATGCCCCACACCATCACTACCCTCTCCGAACTCGAAGCCCATTACGGCGAGGTCAACCAGGCCTCGCTCCGGAAGGAGACGGACCGGCTCGTGCCGGAATACCGCGCCCTGATTGAGGCGGCGCCCTTCGCGGCGCTGGCGACACGCGGGCCGGAGGGGCTCGACTGCTCGCCCCGCGGCGATGGACCGGGCTTCGTGCGCATCCGGGACGACAAGACCCTGCTCCTGCCGGACCGGCGCGGCAACAACCGCATCGATTCGCTGAAAAACATCGTGCGCGACCCGAGCGTCGCCCTGCTCTTCCTGATTCCCGGCATCGGCGAGACCCTGCGCGTGAACGGGCAGGCAGTGATTTCCGTCGAGCCGGGCCTGCTCGAGAGCTTTTCCATCGATGGCAAGCCGCCGAGATCCGTGATCGTGATCACCGTCGACACGGTGTTTTTCCAGTGCGCCCGCGCGATCCTGCGCTCCGAGCTGTGGAATCCGGAGCGGCACGTGGCGCGCGCGAGCCTGCCGAGCGCAGGGCAGATCCTGGCAGCTTTGACGAACGACGAGGTCGACGGCGAGGCCTACGACAAGGCGTTGCCGGAACGGCAGCGCACAACTCTTTACTGATGGTCATTTCATCGAGCGCATCGTTGGAAGCGCTGAACCGGGACCCCTTTTGCGCACGATGCGCTTGACCTCAAGCGCCCTGCCCCCGAAAAGACAAGTCTCGTTTTTTCCGAAGTGAGGCTCAAGGACAATCCATGACGATTCAGCGCATCAAGCCCGGCCCGCGCATGAGCGGCGCCGTCGTTCACGGCAACACGGTCTATCTCGCAGGCCAGGTCGCCAACCAGACCGCCGGCCAGAGCGTCACCGAGCAGACGAAGGAAATCCTGTCCATCATTGACAGCCTGCTGGCCGAAGCCGGCACCGACAAGTCGAAGATCCTGATGACCAACATCTGGATCACCGACATGGGCACGTTCCAGGAAATGAACGCCGTATGGGACGCCTGGGTCTCGCCCGGCAACACCCCGGCCCGCGCCACCGTCGAGGCGAAGCTCGCCACGCCCGCCTTCAAGGTCGAGATCGCCGTCATCGCCGCGAAGTAAGTTCGTCAAAAAAGAAGCGGGCCATAAAGGCCCGCTTCATTCATTTACACCTGCATAGTCTTACGGGCAGGGATGGCGCAGGCCGTCGAAGCCGAGATAGGTGCCCGAAGCCGGGTCGTAGGACCGGTAGCGCTGAGCGCAATAGGCAGCATTGCCGCCATAGACCGGAGCGGCCTGAGCTTGCGACTGGGCGATGGCACCCCCGATAATGGCGCCGGTGGCGAGACCAATGGCGCCCGCTGCGGCAGCCGAGCCGTAGCCGTAGTCACGGCGGTAGTAGCGGCCCGCATAAGGCCGGCCATAATACCGGCGCTCCACGTAGCGCGGGCCGCCGCCATAATAATGCCGGCCACCGTAATAGCGGCGATACTGAACGTAGTCGGACTGAACCTCGCCCTTCTGGAGGGCTGCAACGAGATCCTGCACAGGCGCGGTCTGCGCCTCGGCGGCCGAGGCCGGTGCAAGGCCGAAAGTTCCGAGAGTGGCCGTTGCGGCCAGAGCCACAAAGAATTTACGCATGGGACTATTCCTCCAATGTCGGGAGGCGAACGCGGAAACCCGAATGTCGTTCCGTTTCTCAGGAATTTAGGGCTAGCTCTCGCGGGAACGTGAGGCGTGAAGATCCGCGCTTCCAGGCCTCGCGGCTACAACCCGCCTCCCCTCCACCCGGCCCTGCCCCGTCGGGCACAGATCCAGGACCGCGCAGCGCCCGCAGGCCGGGTTCTTGAAGAAGCAGCAGCGCTGGCCGTGCAGCATCATCACCTCGTGATGGTCGTAAACCTGTTGTGCGTCCCAATCCTCCGGCAGAAGAGCGGCCAGGGCCGCATGGGACGGTCCGACCGCCGTCGATTGCGGAATGAGGCCCGTGCGCTGGGCCACCCGGTGGTGATGGCTGTCCACGGGAAGGGCCGCCCGGCGCAGCACCGAGAACGACAGCACTGCCGCACTGGTCTTCGGCCCGATGCCCGGGATGCTCTCGAGCCAGGCCCGCGCCTCCTCGACCGGCATGTCCTTCAGGAAGTCCAGCGAGAGGCTGCCGTGCCGCTCCTCGATGGCGCGCAGCACGGCCTGCAGGCGCGGCGCCTTCTGCTCGGGCCAGGTCACGCCCTGGATCGTTGCCTCCACCTCATCCGTCGGGGCGTTCGACAGCGCATGCCAATCGGCATAGCGCGCACGAAGCGCCTTGAAGGCGCGTCCGGAATCCGCGTTGCGGGTGCGGTGAGACAGAAGCGAGGAGATCAGCTCGCTCAAAGGATCGAGGGAATGGAAGTAGGGGATTGGACAGCCATAGACCGCGCAGAGGCGCTCATGGATGACGAGCGCTTTCTCCTTCGAGTCCTGCAGGTCTGGATTCATCCCGAGGCAAGTCGCGAATCAGCGAGGTGGTTCCGTGCTTTTCGCGTCATGGCCGCACTTGTTGCGGCCATCCACGTCTTCAACCCACGGCAAAGACGTAAATCCCCGGAACAAGTCCGGGGATGACGATGAAGACTTTCACATCACAAAATGAACCGGCTCAGATCCGTGTTCCTCGCCAGCGATTCCACCTCGCCGCGCACGTAAGATGCATCGATGGTCACCATCTCGCCCGAGCGATCGGGCGCGGTGAAGGAGACGTCGTCGAGCACGCGCTCCAGCACCGTCTGCAGGCGACGCGCGCCGATGTTCTCGACGGAGTTGTTCACGTCCACGGCCACCTGCGCCAGCGCATCGATGGCATCGTCCGTGAAGACGAGCTCGACACCTTCCGTGCGCATTAGCGCGACCGACTGCTTGATGAGGCTCGCCTCCGTCTCGGTCAGGATGCGTCGGAAATCCTCCACCGTCAGCGGCGACAGCTCCACGCGGATCGGCAGGCGGCCCTGCAGCTCCGGCAGCAGGTCCGAGGGCTTCGACACATGGAAGGCGCCCGACGCGATGAAGAGGATGTGGTCCGTCTTCACGGATCCGTATTTCGTCGAGACGGTGGTTCCTTCGATCAAGGGCAGCAGATCGCGCTGCACACCCTCGCGGGAGACATCGGCCCCGCCACGGTTTTCGCGGGCGCATATCTTGTCGATCTCGTCGAGAAACACGATGCCGTTGTTCTCCACCTGGCGCAGGGCCTCCTGCACGATGGCATCCTGGTCGAGCATCTTGTCGGCTTCTTCGGTGACCAGCGGATCGTAGGCCTCGCGCACGGTGGTGCGTCGGGTCTTGGGCTTTCCGCCGAAAGCCTTGCCGAACATGTCGGAGAGGTTGATCGCACCGACCGCGGCGCCGGGCATGCCGGGAATATCGAACATGGGCAGCCCCTGCCCTCCTCCCGATTGCAGCTCGATCTCGATCTCCTTGTCGTCGAGCTCGTTGGCGCGCAGCTTGCGGCGGAACGAGTCGCGCGTGGGGGCGCTCGCCGTGGTGCCTACGAGCGCATCGAGCACGCGCTCCTCGGCTGCGATATGAGCCTTGGCCTGAACCTGACGGCGACGCTCGTCCTTCACGAGGCCGATGCCGATCTCCACGAGGTCGCGCACGATCTGCTCCACGTCGCGGCCCACATAGCCGACCTCCGTGAACTTGGTCGCTTCGACCTTGAGGAACGGCGCGCCCGCAAGCTTGGCGAGGCGCCGGGAGATCTCGGTCTTGCCGCAGCCGGTGGGGCCGATCATCAGGATGTTCTTGGGCGCCACCTCTTCGCGCAAGCTGCCTTCGAGCTGCTGCCGGCGCCAGCGGTTGCGCAGGGCAATGGCGACCGCGCGCTTGGCGTCGTTCTGGCCGACGATGTAGCGGTCGAGTTCGGAAACGATTTCGCGGGGGGAAAAGGTGGTCATGGGATATCTTGGCTCAAAGGGTGATCGTCATCCCCGGACTTGTTCCGGGGATCCACGCCTTCCGGCGTGGAGGGGTTGAAGACGTGGATGGCCGGGACAAGCCCGGCCATGACGGGCAATTAAGTTTCCAGTGTTTCGATGACGATGTTCGCATTGGTATAGACGCAGATCTCGGCCGCAATCGAGAGCGAGCGGCGCACGATGGCTTCCGCATCCATGCCGCTGTCGGCGAGAGCCCGGGCTGCGGCGAGCGCATAATTACCGCCGGAACCGATGGCCATGATGCCGTTCTCCGGCTCGAGCACGTCGCCGGCGCCGGAGAGCAGCAGACCGACGTCCTTGTCGGCGACGAGCATCATCGCCTCCAGGCGGCGCAGGTACCGGTCGGTGCGCCAGTCCTTGGTGAGCTCGACGCAGGCGCGGGTGAGCTGGCCGGGATACTGCTCGAGCTTGCCCTCGAGGCGCTCGAACAGGGTGAAGGCATCCGCCGTCGAGCCGGCGAAGCCGCCGATCACCCCGCCCTTGGCGAGACGGCGGACTTTTTTCGCGTTGCCCTTCACTACGGTCTGGCCGAGGCTGACCTGCCCGTCGCCGCCGATGACGACGCGGCCGCCCTTGCGAACCATGAGGATGGTGGTGGCATGCATGCGGGGGGTGGCGTCTTCGGACAAGGCACGGGCTCCGGCGGGCAGGAAAGATCGTTCGGACCCTCACTTAAGCATTCATCGCTCGAAAACAACGCGAGTGTATCCCTCTCCCGGGCGGGAGAGGGGCAGGGGTGAGGGTGTGCGGCTTCACCAGCAAAGCACCGCCGCCGCAACACGGACTCCGCAGCACCTCATCCGGCATCGGCCTTCCCTCACCCCAACCCTCTCCCACACGGGAGAGGGAGAAGCACCGGGTGGCAATTCTCAGCGCGGCTTGCTAGAACGCCTCGTCTCTTGTTCCGCAAAGGATTTTGATGATGCGCTCCGCGAGCGTCAGCCGTCGCACCGCCGAGACCGATATCGCCCTGTCGATTGCCCTCGATGGCACCGGCAAGGCCGAGATCTCCACGGGGGTCGGCTTCCTCGACCATATGCTCGAACTGTTCGCCCGGCACGGTCATTTCGACCTCTCCGTGAAGGTGACCGGCGACCTGCATGTGGACCAGCATCATACCACCGAGGATACTGGAATCGCCTTAGGGCAAGCCATCCTGAAGGCGCTTGGCGATAAAAAGGGCATCACGCGCTATGCCGACATCCATCTGCCGATGGACGAGACCTTGACGCGGGTGGCGCTCGACATCTCGGGCCGCCCCTTCCTCGTGTTCCGGACCACCTTCCCGACGGAGAAGATTGGCGTTTTCGACACCGAGCTGGTGCGCGAGTTCTTCCAGGCGTTCGCCATCAATGCGGGCCTGACCCTGCATGTGGAGACGCTCTACGGCGAGAACAGCCACCATATCGCCGAGAGCTGCTTCAAGGGCCTGGCACGGACCTTGCGTCACGCCGTGGCACTGGACCCAAGGGAAGAGGGCCGCGTTCCCTCCACCAAGGGTACGCTCTAAGTTCTAAGCAAGAGGCACCTTGTCCGGCGGGTACGCCAGCGTCACCTCACCGGACGAGGCTTGAGGAAACGTCGCCATGACCACCTATACCCTGCATCTCCCGCGCGAAGCGCGGTCGGGTGATCCGAGCGCTTTGGACGAATCCGAGCTCGTGAAGGATGCCTTCTCCTGGGGGGCCTTCTTCTTCACCTTCCTGTGGTTCTTCTTTCACCGGCTGTGGCTCGCAGGCTTCGCCGTGCTGCTTCTGGTGCTGGCCTTCGGCGGCCTCATGGCCGTGCTGGACGTGCATCCCCTCGCCGCGACCGTTGCCCAACTGCTGCTCCAGAGCCTGATCGGGCTCGAGGCCAACAGCCTTAGGCGCTGGACCTTAGGCCGCCGTGGCCGGCCGGCTGTCGACGTGGTCACGGCCGCCGATCAGGACGAGGCGGAGGCCAAGGCCTTTGCCCGCTGGCTCGACGCCAGGCTCACGCTCCTAGCCCGCAATCCGGCACCCTCAGCCGTGCTGTCCCCTCGGAGGTCCGAGCCGGTGATCGGCCTCTTCCCCGATGCGGAGCGTCCCCGGTGAGCGTCGTCATCATCGATTACGGGTCCGGCAACCTGCACTCCGCCGCCAAGGCCTTCGAGCGGGCCGCCCGCGAGGCGGAGCTCGACCTTGCCGTGACCGTCTCGTCCGATCCGAACGTTGTCGCCAAAGCCGACCGGATCGTGCTGCCGGGCGTCGGCGCCTTCGCCGATTGCCGGCGCGGCCTCGATTCCGTGCCCGGCATGGTGGAGGTGCTGCAGCGGCGCGTTCGGGGGGAGGGCGCTCCCTTCTTCGGCATCTGCGTCGGCATGCAGCTCATGGCGACGCGAGGCCTCGAGCACACCACGAGCTACGGCCTCGACTGGATCCGCGGCGACGTGAAGGCCATCGCGCCGAGCGAGCCGAGCCTGAAGATCCCGCATATGGGCTGGAATACGCTGACATTGGTGAAGCCGCACCCGCTCCTCGACGGCATCCCGACTGGACCGGACGGGCTGCACGCCTATTTCGTGCATTCCTATGCGCTCACCCCCGCCAATCCGGGCGACGTGGTCGCCGCCACCGATTACGGCGGGCCGGTCACCGCCATCGTCGGGCGCGACAACCTCGTCGGCGCGCAGTTCCATCCCGAGAAGAGCCAGGCGCTCGGCCTCAAGCTCATCGCCAATTTTTTGAGGTGGCGCCCGTGATCCTCTATCCTGCCATCGATCTCAAAGAAGGCCGCTGCGTCCGCCTGATCCAGGGCGACATGGACCAAGCCACCGTCTTCAACGACGATCCCGCCGATCAGGCCGCCACCTTCGAGGCACAAGGCTTCGAATGGCTGCACGTGGTCGACCTTGACGGCGCGTTCGCCGGCAAGCCGATGAACGCGGCCGCCGTGGAGAACATCCTCAAGCGCGTGACAATTCCGGTTCAGCTCGGCGGCGGCATCCGCGACATGAAGACCGTGGAGGGTTGGCTCGCCAAGGGCGTGTCCCGCGTGATCATCGGCACGGCGGCCGTACGCGATCCCGCCTTCGTGCGCGAGGCCGCCCGGCTCCATCCGGGCCAGATCGCGGTGGGCATCGATGCCAAGGACGGGCTGGTCGCCGTCGAGGGCTGGGCCCAGACCTCGACCCTGTCGGCGGAAGAACTCGGCCGCCGCTTTGAGGATGCGGGCGTTGCCGCCATCATCTACACGGACATCGCCCGCGACGGCATCCTGAAGGGCCTCAACTTCCCGATGACCTTAGGGTTGGCCCGCGCCGTTTCGATCCCGGTCATCGCATCGGGCGGCCTCGCCTCCATGGCCGATATCGAGCGCCTCACCCAACCCGATTGTGCCGTGCTCAACGGCGCCATCTCCGGCCGCGCCCTCTATGACGGGCGCATCGATCCGGTTGAGGCGCTGACGCTGTTGAGAAAAGTGCCCGTTCCATCCTCCCCTTGAAGGGGAGGGTCGACGCTGCGCGAGCAGCGGCGGGGTGGGGTGGAAACACCTCGTTCTGCACGCCTCGCGCATCCACCCCATCCCGGACCTTGCGGTCCGACCTTCCCCCTCAAGGGGAAGGTGATTAAGAGTGAACCATGCTGAAAGTCCGTCTCATTCCCTGCCTCGATGTGAAGGACGGACGCGTCGTGAAGGGCGTGCAGTTCGTCGACCTCGTCGATGCGGGCGATCCCGTGGAAGCCGCCAAGGCCTATGACGCGGCCGGCGCCGACGAGCTCTGCTTCCTCGACATCACCGCGAGCCACGAGGCGAGGGGGATCCTGCTCGATGTGGTGCGGCGCACGGCGGAGGCCTGCTTCATGCCGCTCACCGTCGGCGGCGGCGTTCGCAATGTCGAGGACATCCGCAACCTGCTGCTCGCCGGCGCCGACAAGGTCTCGATCAACACAAGTGCCGTGAAGAACCCGGATTTCGTGCGCGAGGCTTCGGAAAAATTCGGCAATCAATGCATCGTCGTCGCCATCGACGCCAAGAAGGTGTCGGGGGAGGGCGAGCCCGCGGCTTGGGAGATCTTCACCCATGGCGGCCGCAATGCTACTGGCATCAACGCCATCGCGTTTGCCCGGCAGGTGGCTGAACTCGGGGCAGGGGAGCTGCTCGTCACCTCCATGGACCGGGACGGCACCAAGGGCGGCTATGACCTCGCGCTCGTGCGCGCCATCGCGGATGCGGTCTCCGTGCCGGTCATCGCCTCCGGCGGCGTCGGCAATCTCGATCACCTGGTCGATGGCGTCGAGCAGGGCCATGCCAGCGCGGTGCTGGCCGCCTCGATCTTCCACTTCGGCACGCATTCCATCGGCGAAGCGAAGCATTACATGGCCGGCAAGGGCTTGAAGATGCGGCTCGACGAGCCGGCGCAGGGTGCGGCTGCCCAAACGGCCGCCATGGCCCTGTCGTAGGTGCCGTGTTGCCCGTCTTGGAAGGATGCAGCGAGCAAGGCCGAAGGAGGGTGAGACCATGACGGTTTCCGGCGATGAGGACCTGGTCAGGCTGCAGGAGATCGGCAGGATCGTCGCCAACGCGCTCGAAGCCATGTCGGCGGCCCTGGAGCCGGGGATGACCACCTCGGAACTCGACGCGGTCGGGCGCCGCTACCTTGAGAATGCCGGCGCCCGATCCGGCCCGGAACTCGTTTACGATTTTCCCGGCGCCACCTGCATCAGCGTGAACGAGGAGATCGCCCACGGCATTCCAGGCTCCCGGCGGATCGAAGCGGGGGATCTCGTCAATATCGACATCTCGGCGGAAAAGAACGGCGTATTTGCCGATACCGGCGCCTCCTTTGCGGTTCCTCCCGTGACCAACGCGGTCAAGCGCCTGTGCCGGGACGGCCGCCGCGCCATGTGGATGGGCCTGCGCCAGGTCGGCGCGAACAGGCCTCTGGCCGGCATCGGCGAGGCCATCGGCAGCTTCGCGCAGAAGAACGGCTATACCCTCGTGCGCAATCTGGCGAGCCACGGCATCGGCCATTCCCTGCACGAGGAGCCGAAGGAAATTGCCACTTGGCCGGACCGTTCCGAACGCCGGATCATGAATGAGGGTTTGGTTTTCACTGTGGAGCCCTTCCTGTCCCTGGGGGCGGAATGGGCCCAGGATGGCGACGATCCCTGGACCTTGTTCAGCGAGCCCCGCGCCCTCACTGTCCAGTACGAACACACCGTCGTTGCCACCCGCAACGGACCCCTTGTCGTGACCTTGCCCGGATAATGCGGCTATGACCTCCTTCACCCTCGTCGACCTTGCCCGCATCGTGGCCGAACGCGCCGCGGCGCCCGAAACCGAGTCCTATACGGCCAAGCTCATCGCCGGCGGACCGGCCAAGGCGGCCAAGAAACTTGGCGAGGAGGCGGTGGAGGCGGCGATTGCCGCCGTCCAGGGCGACCGCGAAAACCTCACGGCGGAGGCTGCGGACGTGCTGTATCATCTTTTGGTCGTGTTGCAGGGCGCGCGTATTCCTCTAAGTGATGTCATGGCCGAACTGGAGCGCCGCACGGCGCAGTCGGGTCTTGCGGAGAAGGCCGCGCGCGGGACCTGAAAACTTGCAAAGGTGGTTCGCATGGACCAGCCCAACGTGGTTTCCCCGCCCGAGGCCGATGACGGCCTCTCGCCCTACCGGGTCTTCTCCCGCGACGAATGGGCGAAGTTGCGTGCCGACGCGCCGATGACGCTCACCGCCGACGAGGTGGTGCAGCTGCAATCCCTCAACGATCCGATCTCCCTCGACGAGGTCGCGGCGATCTACCTGCCGCTCTCGCGCCTGCTTTCCCTCTACGTCGCGGCGACCCAAGGCCTCTTCAAGGCGACCCAGCGCTTCCTGCTCGCCGAGAAGGACGCCAAGGTGCCCTACATCATCGGCGTGGCGGGCTCGGTGGCGGTGGGCAAATCCACCACGGCCCGCGTGCTGAAGGCGCTGCTCGCCCGCTGGCCCAACACCCCGAAGGTGGACCTCGTCACCACGGACGGCTTTCTTCTGCCCAATGCGGAGCTGACGCGGCTCGGGCTCATGGAGCGGAAAGGTTTTCCGGAGAGCTACGACACCGGCAAGCTCCTCCACTTCCTCGCTGACATCAAGGCCGGCAAGCGCAACGTGAAGGCGCCGCTCTACTCGCACCTCGTCTATGACGTGGTGCCGGGCGAGGAAACGACCGTCGACCGGCCGGACATTTTGATCGTCGAGGGGCTCAACGTGCTCCAGCCGGCGCGCATGCCCAAGGACGGCACGGCCATTCCCTTCGTGTCCGACTTCTTCGACTTCTCGGTCTATATCGACGCCGACGAGGCGGACCTGCACCGCTGGTACGTCAACCGCTTCCTGCGCCTGCGCCACACGGCCTTCCGCGATCCGCTCTCCTACTTCCGCCGCTATGCGGAACTGCCCGAGACCGAGGCGATCAACATCGCCGACGGCCTGTGGAACCGGATCAACCTCTTGAACCTGCAGGAAAACATCGTGCCGACCCGCCAGCGCGCGAGCCTGATCCTGAAGAAGGGCCCGAGCCACCGGATCGAGACGGTGGCGCTGAGAAGACTCTAGGGCATCGGATCCAAAAGTGGTGGCCAGTTGGGATCAACCCGATGCTGCTCCTCTTGGCAGGCGCATTTTTGGGTGGCCGAATCGGAGGTCCGTACGATGCGCTAATCCTGGAACCTCGTTCCCACGCGGCGGATCGTCGAGAAGCGGCTTTCGGCGTAAACGGACGTGTAGGGCACCTGGACGTATTCGAGCGTCTTGCGGGCAGCCCAGCCCGGAAGCGTATCCCTGTACCGGGCGAAGTTCGGATTGGGTCCGGATCCGAAGAGCACCTCGTTGAGGTTCAGCCCGACCCCGACATAGAATGATCGCTCGATCGGATAGCCGAGTTCGCGCTCCTTGTCCTCGAAGCCGCGCGCATCGAAGCCGACGTGCAGCTCCGCGTAGCGCAGGGGCGTGTTCTTGAGCGTCTCGAACCCGCTGCCCTTCAACGCCATAATGTAGCGCTGGCGCTCGTACGGGGGGAGAATGCCGTTATCACCTGTTATGCCGGGCCGCTCATAGCTCGCGGGCGTGTACATGAACCGCCAGTCCAGCTTCTCACTCAGCCCGGGAACGGAGTTCCGGACGATAGAGAAGAGCGCGCCGACGCCGTTAGCCACGATGTCCTCGTGCGAGAAGCGGTGCCGGCCCGTGAACCCGTCCATGGCTTCGGCGAGGCTCATGATGCTGAAGGCGAGGAGTGCGGCCGTGATCGGGGCACCCGTGGGATCCGTGGCATGGGCCCGAATCCTGTCCGTCAGGAGGTCGGCGATGACATAGGTCGAGAACGAGTGGCCGATCTTGTCCATTCCGCCATGCCGGGTGTTCTTGGAGAACCACCCTTCCTCGATGGTCTGGAACCCGGACGTGTTGCCCCAGTCCCAGTCCTTAAAGCCGATGACGGCAAATCCTGCTCCGACGAGGGCCAGCTCCCACCGGACCGCATGCAGATGATCGCCGAGCCGGCTGAACGAGTAGAATGTCGGAGGGAGGGGCGTCGGTTCAAGGCTTGCTTTCGTGGTCGGCACCGTCGGGCTGGCTGCGACCGTCGGCGTTCGCGCAGATTGCCCCTTTGCTCGGGCCACGGGGCGGGGCTCCGATGGTCCACTCGGTTGTGCCACGGATGCCTTTGGACTCAAAACGGTCCCGAGGACTGCAACGCAAACGACAAAGGCGACCACCCGCATTGGCCGATCCTCTTTCAGAGCCCCCTAGCGGGATCCTTCTATAACAAGGGGCAGAAGGCAATCCCTGGGCGGATGCAGGCTTCTGCCGAGGGCAGAAAGTCGCCAACCATTCGGTAATCTTGAGCGTTGTGCTTCCGAAAGTTCGGAGGATGCATGGCCACGCAGCCCGTCGACGAAAAGCTCAAGCGCAGCGCCGAGCACGCGAAGGAAGCGGCTGAGCAGACCCAAGAGGCCGCGGAGAACACGCAGGAAGCAGCCGAACACACCCAGGCTGCCGCGAAGACGACCGCTGTCGCCAGCGTGCAGATGAAGGACAGCGCCGACCGGCGCACGGAGCTCGCCGCCAACCGCACGGTCTTCGCCGCCGAGCGCACCTATGCGGCCTGGGTACGCACGGGGCTCGCCGCGCTCGCCTCCGGCATCGGCGCCAAGAAGCTGTTGGAGGGCGTGGTGCCGGACTGGATGATCCTCTCCACCGGCTCGGTCCTGATCCTGTTCAGCGCCTTCTGCTTCGCGGCCGCCGTCTGGCGTCAGATCTTTACGGGCTCGCAGCCGCCCCATCCTGACGTGGAGCGCCTTCCGCCGTTCCTGCTGGTGCTGTTCAACGGCTTTTTGGCGCTCGTCTCGCTGGCAGCCCTGTTCGGGCTGTGGTTCGGGCAGACGGGCGGGGTTTGAACCAAGCCCTCTGCTTTTTGGACGGGTGAACCGGCCTGAGCTAGTCTTTGCCGATTGGGGTCTCAAGCCGGGAGGATGATCCGATGCGGAGCCGGCGGATGGTGCTCACGCGCGATCACGTGGCGCGCGTTCATCGCGCTCTGGAGGATCCCGGCCCCGAGCCGGGCCTCGTCTATCACTCCGATGATGATTACGACGCGATCGTGCAGAGGATGCTGGATTCGCATTCGCCGGAACAGGACGTCTGGCTCTTCGCCTATGGCTCGCTGATCTGGAAGCCTGAGGTGGAGCATGTGGAGGCGCGACGAGGCACGGCCCATGGATGGCACCGCTCCTTCTGCTTCAGGATCACCCGCTTCCGGGCCACGAAGGACTGCCCGGGCCTCATGATGGCGCTCGACCGGGGAGGGCAATGCCGAGGGATTCTCTACCGGCTTCCTGCGCAATCCCTGCAAGCACAATTGGGAAAGCTGTTCCGGCGCGAATTTACCGCAAAACCAGCGAACAGCATGCCACGCTGGATCAAGGTCACGACGGACGAAGGCCCGGTGACGGCCATTGCCTTCGTGATGAACCGCCAATCGCCTGCCTATGTTGGACGACTGACCCCTGAGAACGTGGCGGACATGCTTGCCAAAGCCTGCGGCCATTGGGGCTCGGGGGCCGAATACCTCCACAACACGGTCATGCATCTGGAAGAGCACGGGATCCACGACAGCAATCTCTGGAGATTGCAAAGCCTCGTGGCCGCGAAGATCGACGGGGCAGATGACGGATAGCGCCACAATTGATGGGCTGTGGCGCTTGTCATGCTGCTGCTTCAGCCCAGCAAACCCTGCTGCTGCGCCAGTTCCTTGAGGCTCACCTGCGGACGCGCGCCGAGGTGGCTGATGATCTCGGCGGCGGCGAGGCCTCCGAGGCGGGCGCAGTCGGTGAGGTCGAGGTTGTTGACGAGGCCGGCGAGAAAGCCCGAGGCGAAGAGGTCGCCTGCGCCGGTGGTGTCGACCACGCGCTCCACAGGGAAGGCCGGCACGGCCTTCGTTTCGCCGCGGCTGACGATCAGCGCGCCGTCGGCCGAGCGGGTGATGGCGCCGAGCACGTTTTCCTCGCGCAGGGCCGCCAGGGCGGTGTCAGCGTCCGACGTACCGTAGAGGCTCTGCAGCTCATGGATGTTGGCGAACAGGATGTCGAGGCTGCCGTCGCGCATCAACCCTAAGAACTCGTCGCGGTAGCGGTCGACGCAAAAGGCGTCGGACAGGGTGAGTGCGACCTTGTTGCCGGCCTCGTGGGCGATCTTCACCGCCTTGCGGAAGGCTTCCTTCGCGGCCGGCGGATCCCAGAGATAGCCTTCGAGATAGACGATCGACGAGGCGCGCACCGTGTCCGGGTTCACGTCGTCCGGAGTGAGGTTCTGGCAGGCGCCGAGATAGGTGTTCATGGTGCGCTCGCCATCCGGCGTCACCAGGATGAAGCTTCGGGCGGTGGCCGGGCCGTCTTGCGCCGGCGTCACGTCGTAATGGACGTCGATGGCCTTGAGATCGTGGGCGAAGAGCTTGCCCGTCTCGTCGTTCTTCACCTTGCCGATGAAGCCCGCCTTGACCCCGAAGGAGGCCGCGCCCGCCGCCGTGTTGGCGCCCGAGCCCCCCGACACGATGATCGCCGGGCCCATGTCGCCGTAGAGCTCTTCCGCCCGCGCCTCGTCGATGAGCTGCATGGCGCCCTTGTGGACCTTCTTCTGAATGAGGAAGGCCTCGTCCGTATGGGCGAGCACGTCAACGATGGCATTGCCGAGAGTGAGAACGTCGATGCGGGTCTGGGACATGAGCCACCGGTTTCGAGAAAAGACGGGGCGCTTTCGCATCCGGGGCAGGGCAGGTCAAGGGCTGAAGCCCTTTGGCTGATTCCCTTCCCCCTTGCTTGGAGGGGTGGGGGTGGTGCGACCGGGTGAGCGACAGTGCGGTGTCGCACGGGTTCACCTCTCCCTGAGGGAGAGGTCCGGGTGAGGGGTTACAGGCTTATCCGGAGAACGCTCTCCCCCTCACCCTCGCTGCGCTCGACCTCTCCCCACCGGGGAGAGGTAAGGCTGTATGACCGTCACGCCTTCTGGATGAAGAGTATCGCTCCGGCTTTGCGACCCCCACCCTCAATCCCTCCCCGCAAGGGGGAGGGAAGAGACGCCGTCAAAAGCAGCCCTGCGCTCCCGCTCCTGCGCCTGGTCGAGCACCGCAAGCATCTGACCCAATTCGTCCGGGGTGAGGCCACGGATCTCGCGCGCCAGGCGGTTGGCCAGCAGCGTCGCTTTGGCGTCGGTGTTGGCCGTATCGATCTTCACCCGCGGATCGGACAGGTCCGCGAGCCGGGCGAGTTCGTCGGCCTCGTCCCAGATGATGTGAAAATACTGCAGGACACCCTGGAGCAGGGTCCAGGTCGGCTTGCCGCGCTCGCCGCGCTCCAGGGCCGAGAGATAGGCGCTCGAGACGCCGAGATGCGCGGCCATGTCCTTCAACATCCGCCCATGCTCGCGACGCAGCTGCCGCACCCGTTCACCGAAGGGAGTCATTGTCTACCTGGAGCGTTTTCACAAAAATGGTTGCCGGTTTTATGTGAGAATATTCGACACCAATCAACGGGAGCCCCGCCGCCGGCGGAGCCTGACATAGATTGCACCGGATCCGCCATGCTGGGAGGAGGCCTCCTCGAAGCCGATCACCAGGTGGCGCAGATCGGGCAGCCGCAGCCAATGCGGCACCATGCGCCGCAACACGCCGCGCTCCTCGAACAGGCCGCTGCTCACGGCCGCACCGCCCTTGCCGGTGATCACGAGGACGAGCCCGTATCCGGAGCCCTGCGCCCGATGCAGGAAGCTCAGGAGAGCGAAATGCGCCTCCTCCTGGCGCATGCCGTGCAGGTCGATGACGCTGTCCACCTCCTTGCGGCCCCGGCGCAGGGCCTGAAGCGTCTTGCGCTCGACAGGAGCAAGCGCAGGCATGAGGGGTTTGGAGGGCGGGAGCGGGGGCAGCGCGGATACGGGCGCCGTCACCTGCGGGGCAGGGGCCGTGGCGGGCTTGTCCTCCGGCTCGGGCTCGGGCGGCAGGACCTTGCCCTGCATGGGCTTCACATGCCGGGCCACATGGGACCAGAGCCGCTTCTCCTCGGGGCTGAGCTGGCGCGTACGGCTTCTCTTGGTCATGAACGGGATTTGGGCTCAAGGACCACGAAGCGCACGGGATGACGCAGGAGGCCGGCCCGCCGGCCGGCCTCCTCGCCGCTGCCGAAGAAGAAATCGCCCCGGGCCGGGCCGACGATGGCCGAGCCCGTATCCTGCGCGATCATGAGCCGTTGCAGGGGCTCGGTCTTGTCGAGGGTCAGAGGCAATTGCCCGTCGAGCCAGACCGGCAGGCCGTAAGCCCAGAGCGAGCGGTCGACCGCGAGGCTTCGTCCCGGCACGAGCGGAATGCCGGCGCCGCCGATGGGGCCGTCCTCCGGTGCCAGCTCCGCCGCTTCGCGGAAAAAGATGTAGGATTGGTTCTGCCGCATCAGGGCCTTGGCCGGTTCCGGATGCTCCCTCAGCCAGCCCATGAGCCTGTCGAGGGTCATGGTCTCCAGGTCCATCTCGCCCCGCTGCACCAGCAGGCGGCCGATGGAGGTGTAGGGCCGCCCGTTGCGCCCGGCATAGGCGATGCGCATCACGGAGCCGTCGGTCAGGCGGATGCGGGCCGAGCCCTGCACATGGATGATGAAGGCCTCGCCCGGCTCGCTCAAGTAGACGATCGGCCTGGCAAGCGGACCCAAGGCCCCTTCCTCGATGGCGGCCCGGTCGGGATAGGGCTCAAAGCCATCCTTGGTGCGCCGGGCCGCGTGAAGGCCCTTGTCGAGACCGGGCAGGGTCTCGCCCTGCGGAATGGTGACCAGATCCTCGGGGCGGTCGAGGAGGGGAAATCTGTAGATGGCGTCCGGAACGCGCGACCCCTGGAATTCCGGCTCGTAATAGCCCGTGAGAAAGCCGGTGCCGAAATGGGGAACGACCACAAGGGGCTGGAAATGCGTCTCGAAGAAGCGCCTTGCCGCGGCCCCGTCCGCATCGGGCGTCTTCAGGGCCTCCCGGCAGACGGCGAGCAGGCTACCTTGAGGCGTCTGCGCCGGCCGCAATTCGGCCGAGGCGGTATCGAGCGCCCGGCAGGAGCGCAGGAAGGCCCGGAAGGCGGCGGCGTGGTCGTCCGCCGCCCATCCGGCGAGATCCGCGAAGCTGAGAGGCTCGAGCCGCGCCTGATCCTTTAGCGCCAATCCGGCCGCGGCATCGGACATGCTCAGCGTCCAGGCAAGGAGACAGGCAAAAAGGACCCGCCCGGCATGCCTCATTGCCCCGCTTCGGTCGCCACGAGCTGCCAGTTGGGATCGCGGCTGCCCAGGGTGCGGGCGAAGGTCCAGACATCGGTGACGTCGGCCACGGCCTCGGGGCTGCCGTCCACTACGGTGCCGGAGGCGTCCCGGGTGGCGGTGATCAGCTTGGAGAGGAAGCGCACCACGATCTGCGCATTCTTGCCCTGGAGCTCGGCCCCGGCCATCTCGGCCTTGTCGATGGACACGAAGGTGGTCTCCACCGTCTCGCCCCGGCGCTCGCGCTCGGTGATGGCCCGCTCGAAGCCCTCGTAGACCTCGCGGGAAAGCAGGTCCTTGAGGGTCTTGCGATCGCCCTGGGCAAAGGCGGTGACGATCATCTCGTAGGCGCCCTTCGCGCCCTCGAGAAACTCGGCGGGATTGAAGTCGGGCTCGAGGCGCACGATGCCGTCGAGGGCCTCGGCCATGGGCGTGCCCGGCTCGGCGATGCCCTTCCAGCGCTCGGCCGGGGGAATTTCGGCGGCGGGACGCGCCCCATTGGCTCCAGGGAGGCGCACCACATTGTGATCCGGCTCCGCCGGCGCATTGCCCGGACGCAAGGGGGCATCACGGCGCGACATCGGATCGAAGGGCGGCTGTTCGCTCCCGGTCTTCTGCCCCAGAACGGAGCGGAGGCGCCAGATCACGAATACGGCGAGAACGATGAAAATAAGGGTCGTGATGTCGAAGGATTCCTGCATCGTCGATCCGTTGTGAGCCTGCCCGCGCCCGGTTGTCGCCGGACGTTGTATCGAGGAGGCGAAGGTGTCATCCTTCGCATATGGGGTCTTGAGGTCGTAACATCCACCTCCGGCTCCGACAAGCGAATGCGTCGGCTCAAATCTTGCTTCCCGCATGAGAAGCGTGGTAGCGCGGAGACCGATGGCCCGAGGCGAGCCGGAGCTTTGCTGATAAAGCGTTCCATCCGGGCCCGATGAGACACACCCCCTTAGGGAGCATGAGACCATGGCCGAGAATCCGGCAAACAACGGAGCGCCCGCGCTCAACGCCCTTGCGCAATACTGCAAGGATTTCTCCTTCGAGAACCCCAACGCGCCCCGCTCCCTACAGCAGCAGACGGAAGGCCCGCAGATCAACCTGCAGGTCAACGTGAATGCCAAGCAGCTTGCCGAGGCCGATTTCGAAGTCGACCTCACCCTCGAGGGCGATGCCAAGATCGGCGGCAAGGAGGTGCTGTTCGCCTTCGAGCTGACCTATTCGGGCGTGTTCCGCATCCAGAACATCCCGCAGGAGCAGCTGCACCCCGTCGTGATGATCGAGTGCCCGCGCCTGCTGTTCCCCTTCGCCCGCCAGATCGTGGCCGATGCGGTGCGCAACGGCGGCTTCCCGCCCCTCTATATCGACCCGATCGATTTCGTGGCTCTCTACCGCCAGCGCGCCGCCGAGGTGCAGGGTCAGCAGAACGGCGGCCAGACGCTGTCGTAAAAACGAACGTAGCTTTATTGCGATCTTTGGGTGGAGCGGACAACCGCTCCACCTTTTTTATTGTCCAGCTCGTTTCAGGCTGTCTTGATTTGTGGTCCTAGGGACTATAGATTATTGGCATCGTTGATCCGGCGGCATCAACGATGCCGGTAGCGCTTCGATGCTTCCGTCAACACCGCCCGACATCCACCCCACAAGGAGTAAACCCGATGACCAAAGGCATGACATTCGCCTTCCCTGCGATCCGAGGTCGCTATGAAAGTTTACAAGTTAAAGGACGCGGCCCGCGAGGCGCGTAAGAACAAGATCAGTGATGAAGACCTGTGCGAAGCAATTGCCCGCGCAGAAAAAGGCCATATCGATTCTGAAGTCGGGAAGT
This sequence comes from Microvirga arvi, assembly GCF_016892765.1. Taxonomy (GTDB): domain Bacteria; phylum Pseudomonadota; class Alphaproteobacteria; order Rhizobiales; family Beijerinckiaceae; genus Microvirga; species Microvirga arvi. Next base: position 30,786 of record NZ_JAFEMD010000013.1, on the reverse strand, counting down.
TCCTGATCAAGCAGCGGATGGGCCGCTCTGGAGATTACCGGACTGTTATCGTCTACAAGCGGGGCGATAGAGCGGTGTTTCTCCACATCTTTCCGAAGAGTCGGAAAGCCAATCTATCCTCATACGAGGAAACCGTCTTTCGAGACGCGGCCAAAGTGCTTGCGAATATCGGAGACGTGCATATCCCGGCGTTGATCGACACCGGAGAATGGATCGAGATTGAATATGAAAAGTACCAGAAAGGCATATCGGAGCGATCCGCTTCGATCAGTCCATCTGGCGATGAAGGGCCTCCACAAGGTAGGCGCCATCGATAAGGCAACGATGCGCCACTTCGATGTGGCATGTCTCACCCCTGTGGACCCTATAGAGCCAGATGACGTGAGGCGGATCCGGGAGAAATCCCTTATGAGCCAAGCGACCTTTGCAGCAGCTCTCAACGTCACTGCCAACATGGTGAGCAAGTGGGAGCGTGGGGAGAAGAAGCCGACCGGCTCCGCCCTTAAGCTGCTAGCTCTCGCTGATAAGAAAGGGATCGAGACTATCCTCTAGGGCTTCGATCCTACCATTGAAAGTCGGTATTCAACCAATCTATCCGAGACGCCTAGCCTCGCTAAGGACACCTGCTCTTTGAAGCTGTGCACCTCAGGAAGATGCTTCCGGCGTGGCCTTGCCGAGATACTCGCGCCAGATCGCGTTCTCTCCCAGCGACTGGATGAAGGCCTCGTGCGCAGCGCGCTCCGCATCCGTCAGCCGCGAGACCAGGGACCGCGGCCGTGCGTCGCGGGCTGCGGCCTGCTCCTGCGCCGCACGGCTCCGGGCGGAGGGCCTCAGGGACAGGTCGAAGCCCACCTGCCGGCCGCCGATGAGCTCGATATAGACCTCGGCCAGGATCTCGGCGTCGAGGAGCGCCCCATGCTTGGTGCGCCGGGAATTGTCGATCCCATAGCGGGTGCAGAGCGCATCGAGATTGTTCGCCGCGCCCGGATGCTTGCGCCGGGCCATGCTCAGCGTATCGACCGCATCCGCGAGGTTGTACGGCCGATGCCCGGTGCGGGCGAGTTCCGCATTGAGGAAGCCGATATCGAAGGCCGCATTATGAATGACGAGCCGGGCATCGCCGACGAAATCGGCGAACTCGTCGGCGATCGTGGCAAAGACCGGCTTGTCGGCCAGGAACTCGTCGGAGAGCCCGTGAACGGCGAAGGCGCCGGCTGAGACCGGCCGTTCCGGGTTGATGTAGACGTGATAGCTCTTGCCCGTGGGGATGTGGTTGAGGAGCTCGACGCAGCCGATTTCGATCACCCGGTCGCCCTTGGCGGGGTCGGTGCCGGTGGTTTCGGTATCAAGGACGATTTCACGCAACATCTGAGACAACTCTTCATCAAAAACGGTGGCGCCGTCCCGGACGGCCGGCGAGACAGGCAAGAATGGACCGCACCTGCGCCTCGGCAGAGGCGAAGCCGCGGCTGGTGTCGACCAGAAAATGGGACCGGGCGCGCTTGCTGGCGTCCGGCATCTGCCTGGCCAGGATGGCAGAAAATTTCTCCGCCGTCATGCCGGGCCGGGCGAGCACACGCGCGCGCTGCACATGGGATGGCGCCGTGACCACGAGGGTGGCATCGCAGCGCCTCTCGCCTCCGGTCTCGAACAGGAGGGGGATGTCGAGCACGGCCACCGGCGACAATGCGGACACTCTCTCGAGGAAACTCTCCTCCTCCTCCCGCACCAGCGGATGCACGATGGCTTCGAGCTCCTTCATCCGTGCGGGATCGTTCAGAACCGCCGCTCCGAGTTTGGCCCTGTCGACGGCGCCTTCCGCGACGGTGCCCGGAAACGCCTTTTCGATCAGTGGCGCGGCGCGGCCGCGGTAGAGCCTGTGCACAATGGCGTCGGCATCGTGAACGGGGACGCCGAGGCTGCGGAAGAGATCGGCGGTGGCGGACTTGCCCATGCCGATGGAGCCGGTGAGCCCGAGCACGAAGGTCATCGGGTGCCCTCGATGTCGGCGAGGATCAGCGCCCTCAAGCCAGGCGTGACCTCCGGCGTCACGCCGAACCAGCGCCGGAAACCGGGCACCGCCTGGTGCAGCAGCATGCCGAGACCGTCGACGGTTCTCAGGTCCTGCGCCGCGGCAGCGGCCAGCAGCGGCGTTTTAAGGGGAACATAGACGATGTCCGCAACGGCCGCGCGCCGGGGAGACCGGGAGAGATCCAAGGTGAGGGAAGGCTGGCCTGCCATGCCCAGCGACGTGGTGTTGACGATGAGCTGGGCATGCGGGATCACCCGCCCGAGGGCCTCCCAGGCCGAGGTCTCCAAACCAACGGGGCTGCCCGGCCTGAGATCGCGGGCCAGATCCTCCGCCTTCGACCCGGTGCGGTTTGCCACGAAGATGCGCTTGATGGGACGGTCCTGGAGGCCCGCGACCACGGCACGGGCGGCTCCGCCGGCGCCGAGCACCAGGGCCGTGTCCACATCCTGTTCCCAGCCTGTCCCCAAGCTGGCATCGAGATGGGCCATGAATCCGGTGACATCCGTGTTGTCGCCCCAGATCAGCCCGTCCTCAGCCCAGAGCGTGTTGACGGCCCCCACGCGCTGCGCCTGTGCCGTTCGCCGGTCGACACCGGCAAAGGCCGCTTCCTTGTGGGGCAGGGTGACGTTGCCCCCGGCAAAGCCCCGGGACCGGAAGCTCCTCAGGAATTCCCCGAAATTCACAGGCTCCACATCGATCCGCTCATAAGAACCGTCGAGGCCGTAAGCTTTCAGCCAATGGCCATGGATCAGCGGCGAGCGCGAATGCTTGATCGGGTGGCCGACGATGAAGGCTTTCGCCATGGATTCCTATCCTCAGAGGGCCAGGCAGCCGAGACGGCGCAGGGCGGCGAGAAGCGGGAGCAGGGGGAGCCCCAGGATGGTCGAATGATCTCCCTCAACCGTCTCGAAGAGATGAACGCCAAACCCTTCGAGCTGGTAAACGCCGACGCTCCTCAGCGCGTCGGGGCCTGCAAGGTCGAGATAGAGGGCGATGGCCTCGTCCGTCAGCGGCCGCATGGTGAGATGGGCGCTGTTCGAGAAGCGCTCGACCACCTGCCCGCCGATGGCAACCGCTCCGGCCGAGTGGAGGGCATGCCGCTTCCCGGCGAGGCGCCTCAGCTGCGCCTGCGCGGCAGCCCGGTCCGCCGGCTTGTGGAACACCTCCCCCTCGCAGGCGAGCACCTGATCGGCCCCGAGCACCACCCGCTCCGGGTGGCGGCGGCTGACCGCGAGAGCCTTTTCGGCCGCAAGCCGCCCTGCGAGCGAAGGGGGATCGAGGCCCTCATGCGCCGCCGCCGCCTCGACTTCCCGCTCGTCGATGCGCGAGTCCTGCGTCTCGACGGGCAGGCCCGCGCTTACGAGCAGCGTGAGACGGGTCGTGCTGGTCGAGGCCAGCAGCAGGTTTTCGGAGGGGGTCCAGAGAGCGGGCATCGCCTATTCCGCGTTCTGGCGCTGGCGGCGGTCCCGGTAGTGATCGATGATCGCGGCCGCCGTCTCCTCGATCGAGCGGCGGGTCACGTCGATCACCGGCCAGCCGTTGCGCGCGAAGAGCCGGCGGGACGCCGCCAGCTCCTCGGCCACCGCCTCGCGGTCCACATAAGAGGTGTCGTCATCGGCGTTCAGGCTCAGAAGCCGGTTCTGCCGGATCTGCACGATGCGCTCGGGCGTCGCCACCAGGCCGACGATCAGCGCCTTCCTGGCCGTCTCGAGGATGGCTGGCGGCGGCACGCCGGGAACGAGCGGGATGTTGGCGGTCTTGAGGCCCCGGTTGGCGAGATAGATGGAGGTCGGCGTCTTCGAGGTGCGGCTCACGCCCACCAGGATCACATCCGCCTCGTCGAGATCGTGCGGCAGGTGCCCGTCATCGTGCATGAGGGTGAAGTTCATGGCGTCGATGCGCTTGAAATACTCCGCATTCAGCATGTGCTGCGCGCCGGGTCGCGCGGTGGAATGGGTGCCGAGATAGGAGGAGAGCAGGGCATGCACCGGCTCGAGCACGGAGAGATAAGGCGAGCCGGTCGCGCGGCAGACCTCCTCGAGGCGGCTGGCGAGGTCCTGCTCCACGAGGGTGTAGAGCACGATGCCGGGCGCAGTCTCGATCTCGCTGATCACGCGCTCCAGCTGGGTGTTGGAGCGCACGAGCGGATAGACGTGCTCGATGGCGGCGACGCCCTCATATTGGGCGACCACCGCGCGGGCGACGGTGATGAGCGTTTCGCCCGTCGAGTCGGAGACGAGATGGAGATGAAAGTAACTGCGTCCCACGGATCCGGTTCTCCAGGGAAAGGAGTCGATCAGTGTGGATAAAACGCTCAGGCGAAGAGGTCCAGCACAAGCGCCTGTGGGATACGGCCAAAGCCATCAACAGGGGTGCCCGTTGTGCGCCTCTCGAGGTCCCGCATTGGGAGAATCCGGCACGAATCACCTCCAAGCGCCGAATTCAGTTTTGGTTAACCTTCGTTAACGGGCTGTTAAGCTTTAAGATTTCAGAAAGGATTGTGGCGAGCGTGCCCCATCCGTTAATGAACCGTTAAACCCAAGCCCTGTGTGGACCGCTTGTGGACGGGGTTGCGGCTTTGTGATTCACGGCCCAAGAGAAACATCAGATTCTAAGATTCAAAGATTCTTCTTTTAAGAGAGGGCCTGTGAGCACACGTTCCACCAAGGCGATTTTGCGCGTGCTGAATGGCGAGCCGGTCTGGCCTCTGCCGATCTGGATCATGCGTCAGGCCGGCCGCTACCTGCCGGAATACCGGGAGACCCGGAAGCAGGCGGGCTCCTTCCTGGATCTCTGCTACAATCCGCGGCTCGCCGAGGAGGTGACGCTTCAGCCGATCCGCCGCTTCGGCTTCGACGCCTCGATCCTGTTCTCCGACATCCTGGTCATTCCCCATGCGCTCGGCCAGGACGTGCGCTTCGTCGAGAACGAGGGGCCGAGGCTCGATCCGGTCACCGCCCAGGCGGATTTTGCGAGGCTCGCCGATGAATTGCCGCTTGAGCGCCTCGATCCGGTCTTCGAGACCCTCGACCGCCTGAGCAAGAGCCTGCCGAAGGAGACGACGCTTCTCGGTTTCTGCGGCGCGCCCTGGACGGTGGCGAGCTACATGATCGCCGGCAAGGGCACCCCGGACCAGGCGCCGGCCCGGCTCACCGCCTATCGCGATCCCGCCTTCATGGACGCGCTCATCGACCGGCTGGTGCGGGCCTCCACGTCTTACCTCATCCGCCAGATCGATGCGGGCGCGGAAGCCGTGCAGATCTTCGAGAGCTTCGGGTCGGCGCTGCCGCCGGCGCTCTTCGACCGGCTGTCGCTGAACCCGATCCGCCGCATGGTCGAGGGCCTGAAGCAGGCACGGCCGCATGCCAAGGTCATCGTGTTCGTGCGCGGCGGCGGCGCGAACCTTCATCGCTTCGCCTCGGCCGGGATCGGCGACGCGCTGGCGCTCGACTGGACGCTGGATCCGGCACAGGTGCTGCCGACCCTGCCGAACACGCTCGCCACCCAGGGCAATCTCGATCCTCTGGCCCTGATCGCAGGGGGAGATCCACTCGAAAAGGGCGTTGATCATGTTCTCGCAGCGGCCCGCGGCCGCCCGCACATCTTCAATCTCGGACACGGCATCCTGCCGGAGACGCCGATCGAGCACGTGGCGCAGATGATCGCCCGCGTGCGGGGGGCTTAAGAGAAATGCTGTATCTGTGGCTGAAAGCGTTTCACGTGATCGCCGTCATCGCGTGGATGGCCGGCATGCTCTATCTGCCGCGCCTGTTCGTCTATCACAGCGAGACGCAAAAAGGTTCGATCCAGTCCGAGACCTTCAAGATCATGGAGCGGCGCCTGCTCAAGGCGATCATCAATCCCGCCATGATCGTCACCTGGGTGCTCGGCCTGTACCTCGTCTGGGACGGCGGCTGGTACACATCCGGCTGGCTGCACGGGAAGCTGCTGCTCGTGCTGATCCTCTCCGGCCTGCACGGCGTCTATGTGCGCCGGCTGAAAGAGTTCGCCGCCGACAGGAACACCAAGCCAGCGAAATATTATCGCATCCTCAACGAGGTGCCGACGGTGCTGATGATCGGAATCGTGATCCTGGTGATCGTGAAGCCGTTTGGATGATGCTCAGACCTTGATCTCGCCCTCATCCATGCCGTGCCAGTAATGGATGCGGGTGGCGTGAACCTTGATCAGGACGAGGCCCGGTGTGTCGACCCCGTCCTTGAACCAGATTTCGAGATCCTTGGTCCAGTGCTCCTCGAAGGCTTTCCTGTCACGGATCAGTTCGGCGCGGCCTTCGACGGCGATGAAGATCGGAGGCTTGCCGAGGAGGCTCTTGCTGCCTTGGAACGATAGGGACACTTTCGGATCCCGCTTGATATCCTCGACGGTCCGGGTGTCCTCGTAGGAGAAGAAATACGAATCGCCCTCGTAGGCAACGTCCCCGTTGTTGCTCATGGGACGGCCCGCGATCTCCCCTCCCTCCGCATGGGTCGAGAGCATGGCGAAGTCGATGTCGCGCATCTTGTCGGACAGGTCGGCGAGGGTCAGCTGGCTCACGGCGGTTATCTCCTTGATCGGCCACCGATAACCTCTCTTCGGAGGGTTCCGTTCCAGGCAGGTGTGACGAAGGCTCTTGTGATTTCCGGAGAAAACGGTTAGAACGAAGTCCTCCTCCTCAAAGACAGGTGCGCTGCACGGGGCTTCAGGCCTCCCACAGTCACGGTTCGTGAACCCGGCGGCCCTGTCGAACGTTCCCTTTATCTCCTCCCGCGTCCAGCCCAACCTGCCCGCGATCTTACCCCGAGAGTGTTCCCCGATGAGGGAAATCAAGCTTCAAGACCTGAAATCCAAAACACCCACCGAACTCATCGCCTTCGCCGAGGAGCTCGAGGTCGAGAACGCGAGCACCATGCGCAAGCAGGAGCTCATGTTTGCGATCCTCAAGCAGCTGGCGGCGCGCGAGGTCGAGATCATCGGCGCGGGCGTCGTCGAGGTGCTGCAGGACGGCTTCGGCTTCCTGCGCTCGGCCGATTCGAACTATCTGCCCGGTCCCGACGACATCTATGTCTCGCCGTCGCAGATCCGGAAATTCGGCCTGCGCACCGGCGACACAGTGGACGGCCCGATCCGCGGACCCAAGGAAGGCGAGCGCTATTTCGCGCTGCTCAAGGTCAACACGATCAATTTCGAGGATCCGGAAAAAATCCGGCACAAGGTGCATTTCGACAACCTGACGCCGCTCTTTCCGCACGAGCGCTTCAACCTCGAGATCGCCGATCCGACGCGCAAGGACTTCTCGCCGCGCATCATCGACATCGTCTCGCCCATCGGCAAAGGCCAGCGCGCGCTCATCGTCGCGCCGCCGCGCACCGGCAAGACCGTGCTGATGCAGAACGTGGCGCAGTCGATCACCACCAACCATCCCGAATGCTACCTCATCGTGCTGCTCATCGACGAGCGCCCGGAGGAAGTGACCGACATGCAGCGCTCGGTGAAGGGCGAGGTCGTGGCCTCCACCTTCGACGAGCCGGCGACCCGCCACGTGCAGGTGGCCGAGATGGTGATCGAGAAGGCCAAGCGCCTCGTGGAGCACGGCCGCGACGTGGTCATCCTGCTCGACTCGATCACCCGCCTGGGCCGCGCCTACAACACGGTGGTGCCGTCGTCCGGAAAAGTGCTCACCGGCGGTGTCGATGCCAACGCCCTGCAGCGCCCGAAGCGCTTCTTCGGCGCGGCGCGCAACATCGAGGAGGGCGGTTCGCTCACCATCATCGCCACCGCGCTGATCGACACCGGCTCGCGCATGGACGAGGTGATCTTCGAGGAGTTCAAGGGCACCGGCAACTCAGAAATCATCCTGGACCGCAAGGTCGCCGACAAGCGCACCTTCCCGGCGATCGACATCACCCGGTCGGGCACCCGTAAGGAAGAGCTGCTGGTCCCATCAGACACGCTCAAGAAGATGTACGTGCTGCGCCGCATCCTCAACCCGATGGGCACGGTGGACGCCATCGAGTTCCTGCTCGACAAGCTGCGCCAGACCAAGTCGAACCAGGACTTCTTCGATTCGATGAACACCTGAGGCAGGCGGACGGTCCGCCTGCCGAATTTCAACCCCATCCTCTAGGCGGAGGGTGGGGTTTTTGTTTGCGCTCAGAACACGCCCATGAGCGCCAGCACGATCAGGGTCAGCACGGCGGAGATCACGAGCGAGCCGGCGCAGCCCAGGCGGTTCGAAAAGAAGAAGAACATGGGTGCTCCGTTGCCCTGTGAAGCCTGAGCATCATCCTCAACCCTTCGAGACCACATGGGCCGGCGCGGGTCGGCCGACGATACTGCTTGCGAGCACAACGCCCAGGGTCGCCATCACTATCCCGACCAGGGCGGCAGGCTCGGGATATTCCCCGAGAACCGGAATTGCGATCAGGGCAGCGAGTACGATCGCGAGTGGGGAGACGGCGGCTGCGCGCGAAGCACCAAGCCGGTCGACCGCGATTCCATAGAGCACGACACCCGCAACACCCGAGAGGAGACCCTGCAGGATCATCTGCATCAGAAGGGGAGCGGCAAGCCCCCTGCCGACGGCGTGGATCAGGGGCGGGCCTCCGAACGGCAGGAGGATCAGGACGGACCAGAGTCCGATCAGGGCTGCAGCCTGCAGGGCCGACAGGCCGCTGCGGCGATAGGCATGGGTGTAGATGCCCCAGAGACAGGCCCCGCTCAGCAAAAGAAGATGCCCGCGCCAGGCCCCGTTGCCGGTGAGCAGAAGCCCGTAGCCGCCGATGCACACCACGCCCACAAGGATGAGGACGAAACCGGCAAGCCGCACGCCTCCCACGCGCTCCCCGAACGTAAGCCAGCCGATGAGAGCGACGAAGAGCGGCATGGTGCCGGGCAGGAGCGGGCCGATCTCGGCAGCCGGCGCGAACTGCATGCCGAGCGCCACGATCAGGAAGAACGGTGCGCCGGAGCCGAGGAGCGCCAGCCCTTTCGGAACGCTCAGACCTTTCGGAAACAAACCGGACCGCCAGCTGAAGGGGATCAGGACAAGAGCTGGCACGCCGAACCTGAGCAGACCCACGGCCGCAGGCGGCAGGTCATGCGTGACCGCATGGCGGGTCGCCACAGCCCAGACACCCCAGATCGTCACCGTGGCAAGCGCTGCAAGCCAGCCGATGAGGGCAGGGCGGGTGCTGCTCCTGCGTGTAGCCGCAGCCATATCGGACATGACGAGACCCCTTTGATGTGGTTGAGCATACCATGTCAGAGTATAGCATGTCCTTGCGAGTTGATCCTTATTTCGGTCTAATCCTTGGCAGAATATTGCGTGAAAGCGGATAGGAATGATCGATGCCTTACATCGACCTCGACGCCATCGACTTGAGAATCCTGAATGCTCTGCAATCCGACGGTCGACTGACCAACCAGGAACTGGCCGATCAGGTCGGGCTCTCGCCCTCGCCCTGCCTGCGCCGGGTCCGCCGCCTCGAGCGCGAGGGCTTCATCCGCTCCTATCGGGCCGTTCTCGACCGGGAATCGGTGGGCTTGGGCCTCACGGTCTTCGTCGAGATCAAGGTCGAGAAGCATTCCCGCGACAATGCGCAGGCATTGCAGGAGGCGCTCGCGGCCATGCCGGAGGTGGTGGCCTGCCAGATGGTGTCCGGCACGGCCGACTTCATCGTCGAGATCGTCGTGGCGAACCTCAAGGCCTATGAGAGGCTGCTCACCGAAAAGCTCCTGATTCTGCCGATGATCGGCGATATCCGCTCCAACTTCGCTCTCACACGGGTGAAATCCGATGGGGCTTTGCCGCTGTCGCATCTCAAGCGTGAGGCAGAGAAGCCAGACCCGGACTGCTGAGGCGGGTTCTATCCGGCGTTTCCGGGTTCTGCCGCCAGCATCTCCCGCACCCGCGCCTTCAACCCCTCCGCATCGGTGACTGGCAGTGAGCAGCGCTGGCCGGCACAAACCAGAGCTTGGGCCTGCGCCCCCGAAGCGGCAAGGGCCTTGGCCGGGTGGTTGTCGTCGAGCGTTGCGCCCTCGCGCAGCCAGCGGACGCTGCGGTCGGGGTAGGGGACCTGCAGGGCCGTCTCGTGGAGCGTCCCCGCATCGTTTCCCGTGACGAGGATGCTGAGGCCCCGCAGGTGCAGGTCGAGGGCATTGAGGATCGAGGTATGGCCGAGCGGCGCCGAGCGGGCGACGCCGACCAGCCGGCTCACCATCTCGGCGGCTCTCCGGATGTCGTCCCCGGCCTCGGTGATCTGCGCCAGCCGGACGAGGGCCTCGATGAAGACGCCGTTGGCGTTGGGCACCGCGTCGTCATGAGTGGGCTGAGGCCTTACAACCAGAGGGTCTGCGCCTTTCGCAGTCATGGCGAGGCAGCCTGTCTCCCCGACCATGAACTCCCTCAGCAGCACGTCGCGCCAGCCCAGGGCATCCTGGAGATAGGAGGCCTCGGAGGTCGCCTCATAGAGGGCGAGGGCCGCCCGCATCATGGCGGCATGGTCGAGGGCGAAGCCCGGAAAGATCAGCGCACCGCCGCGCCAGGAATGACCGAGATGTCCGTCTCGGCTCATCGACCCGGAGACGAAACGATAGGCTCGGCCGGCCAGGGCGATCCAGTCGGGCCGGCCGAGCAGGGGAGCGGCGCGGACCAGTGCGCCGATCATCAGCCCGTTCCAATCCGCCAGCACCTTGTCGTCGAGGCCAGGCCGCACCCGCGCAGCCCGTCGCTCCAGGAGTTTCCCCCGTAAGCTGGACAGCCGCTCCTCGACGGCGGGTGGCGCCTCGCCGGAGATCAGCCGGTTGGGGATGTTGTGGCCTTCGAAATTTCCCGCTTCGGTGATGTCGTAGACCTTGGCGAAGAAGGCGGCGTCCTCCTCGCTTAAGCTCTCGCGGATCTCGGTGAGGCTCCAGACGTAGAAGCGGCCCTCCTTGCCCTCCGAATCCGCGTCGAGGCTCGAGGCGAAGGCACCCTCCGCCGTGGTCATCTCCCGCTTGAGCCAGGCGACGATACCCTCGGCCGCCTGCCGGAAGAGGGGGCGGCCGGTCTCCGCGAAGCCCAAGGCGTAGAGCTCCAGCAGCTGCGCGTTGTCGTAGAGCATCTTCTCGAAATGCGGCACGAGCCAGCGCTCGTCGACGGAGTAGCGGGCAAAGCCGCCGCCGAGATGATCATGGACGCCGCCGAGCGCCATGCGCTCCAGGGTCAGGAGGAAGCGATGCCGGGCCGCGCCGTCCCTGGTACGGCGGGCATAGCGCAGGAGAAATTCGAGGATCGGCGGGTTGGGGAATTTCGGCGCTCCCTGAAGCCCGCCATGCTCCGTGTCGATCAGCTCTGTCAGGCGCAAGCCCATCTGGTCGAGATCGGAAAGTCCGAGAACCCCACCGTCGCTCGTCTCGACCTTGGCGAGGTGCTGCTTGATCGCATCCCGGTTTTTCAGCACCCGCTCCGGCTCCGCATGGTAGAGGCGGCTGATCTCGCGCAGCACCGCGACGAAGCCGGGACGGCCGAAGCGCGGCTCCTTCGGGAAATAGGTGCCGCCCCAGAAAGGCTCCCCCTCCGGCGTCAGGAACATGGTGAGCGGCCAGCCGCCCTGTTCGCCCAGCAGGTGCAGCGCGCTCATATAGACATGATCGACATCGGGCCGCTCCTCCCGGTCGACCTTGATATTCACGAAGAGCTCGTTCATGACCGCGGCGACGTCCGCATCCTCGAAGCTCTCGTGCGCCATCACGTGGCACCAATGGCAGGCGGCATAGCCGATGGAGATCAGGATCGGCTTGCCCTGCCGCCTGGCCTCGGCCATGGCTTCAGGACTCCATTCCCACCAATGGACAGGATTGTCCCGGTGCTGCAGGAGGTAGGGAGAAGAGGCGTCCTTGAGGCGATTCATGGATCCTGCTCCTGCTTCCGCGTTGATCCGGCCGGGTTGATCGGCCCAGATCTGAACCGATCCCGAGTGTCTTTTTGATTTAGGGCTTCGCCAGAGTTAAGTCCTGTTCTCCTCACGAGGTTCACGCCGATGCGATCGGACGACACCATCTTCGCCATTGCCTCCGGTCACGGCCGGGCTGCCGTGTGCCTTATCCGGATCAGCGGGCCGGAGAGCCGCAGCATCCTGGAGCGGATGGCGGGGAGGGTGCCCGACCCCCGGCGGGCCGTGGTGCGGACCCTGAGCGATCCCTCAACCGGCGAACCCCTCGATCAGGCGCTCATACTGTGGATGCCGGGACCGCAGAGCTTTACCGGCGAGGACCAGGCGGAGCTCCACATCCATGGCGGCCTTGCCACCCGCGCCGCCGTGCTGCGGGCCCTCGGCTCGTTCGAGAATTGCCGGCCGGCTGAAGCCGGTGAATTCACCCGGCGGGCCTTTCTCAACGGGCGGATGGATCTCTCCCAGGTCGAAGGCCTCGCCGATATCATCGATGCCGAGACGGAGGCTCAGCGCCGCCAGGCGATGCTCCAACTCGGCGGGCGTCTCGGCCATGCCGCCGAGGAATGGCGCGAGACCATCCTTCGGATCCTGGCGCTTCTGGAGGCGAGCCTCGATTTTTCCGACGAGGGCGACGTGCCGGAGGATCTCGAGGCGGACATTCTCCGGATGATCGATGAGGTCCAAGGGGCAATCGGCCGGGCACTGGCCAACCGGAGCGGTGAACGCCTGCGGGAAGGCCTGACCGTCGTCCTCGCCGGGCCGCCCAATGCCGGCAAGTCGACCCTCCTCAACGCGCTCGCCCAGCGGGATGTCGCCATCGTGTCGCCGATCCCCGGCACGACTCGCGATGTGATCGAGGTCCATTGCGATCTCGGCGGCCTGCCGGTGATCATCGCCGACACGGCGGGGATGCGGGAGAGCGCCGACCTGATCGAGCAGGAGGGTGTTTCCCGGGCCCTTGCCCGCACCCAGGATGCCGATCTCGTTCTGTGGCTCGTGCCGCCGGAGGGGGAGGAGAGCACCCCGCCATCGGTCCGGCGCCTGTTGAAGGTGGGGACAAAGGCCGATTTGAAGCGGAGCCGGCACGATTGCGACCTGCTGGTCGCGGCTGCAACCGGCCAGGGTCTGCCGGAACTGATCCGGCGACTGGAAGCGGAAGCGGCAAGCATGATGGGGCAGGGGGATGCCGTCATCACCCGCGAGCGCCATCGAAAAGCCCTGGAGCGGGCCCATGGCTCCCTGGTGCGCGCCCGTGCCATGCTGGCCGGAAGAGGTCCGCTGGAGCTGGCCGCCGAGGAAGTCCGTCTGGCGGCCCGGGCCATCGGCGAGATCACCGGGCGGGTGGATGTGGAGGATGTGCTCGACCGGCTGTTCTCCAGCTTCTGCATAGGCAAGTAGGGTCTGTCCTGGCACCGAGCCGCTACGGTAACCTTTTCGCGAGACGGTGTGGCTTCCATTTTCGCCTGTTCACGAATCGGTGGAACGATGCTGAATCCCTCCTGCGGAGGCTGTGGAACAGCTGTGCAGATGTGGGGATTCCTCAAAATGTTTCACGTGAAACATTTTGCCCTTTTGACCTTCCTGACGCGAGAGCCTAGACCCCCGGCATGGAGAAGATGAGCGCCATGAGTGAGTCGTTCGACGTGATCGTCGTGGGAGGCGGCCATGCCGGAGCCGAGGCGGCTGCGGCTGCGGCCCGCATGGGCGCCCGGACGGCTCTCGTCACCCACAAGCTGTCGACCATCGGCGCCATGTCCTGCAACCCGGCCATCGGCGGCCTTGGCAAGGGCCATCTTGTGCGCGAGATCGATGCCCTCGACGGCGTCATGGGCCGCATTGCCGACCGGGCCGGCATCCAGTTCCGTCTGCTCAACCGCCGCAAGGGCCCTGCCGTGCGTGGACCCCGCACCCAGGCCGACCGCAAGCTCTATGCCCGCGCCATGCAGGCGGAGCTCCTAAGCACGCCGAACCTGACCATCGTCGAAGGCGAGGCCGACGATCTTATCGTGCAGAGCAACCGGGTCTCCGGCCTGCTCCTCACCGATGGCCGGCAGCTGAAGGCCGGCGCCGTGGTCATCACCACCGGCACCTTCCTGTCCGGTCTGATCCATATCGGCGAGCGGAAGATCCCGGCTGGGCGCATGGGCGAGCGCCCGTCGCTGGGCCTGCCCAAGACCTTTGCCCGGCTCGGCTTCACTCTCGGCCGCCTCAAGACCGGCACCCCGCCCCGTCTCGACGGGCGCAGCATCGACTGGGCCGGAATCAACAAGCAGGCGGCGGATGATGAGCCGGTGCCGTTTTCCCTGCTGACCACCCGGATCACTAACCCCCAGATCGAGTGCGGCGTCACCCGCACCACGGCCAAGGTGCATGAGCTGATCCGCAGCAACCTGCACCGTTCGGCCATGTATTCGGGCGAGATTCAGGGCACGGGGCCGCGCTACTGCCCCTCCATCGAGGACAAGGTGGTGCGTTTCGGCGACCGGGACGGGCATCAGATCTTCCTTGAGCCGGAAGGCCTCGATGACACCACAGTCTATCCCAACGGGATTTCGACCTCCCTGCCGGAGTATGTGCAGCTGGAATTCCTCAAGCACATTCCGGGCCTGGAGAAGGTGCATATGCTCCAGCCGGCCTATGCCATCGAGTATGATTACGTCGACCCGCGCAATCTTAACGCAGGGCTCGAGACCAAGGCGGTGCAGGGGCTCTTCCTCGCCGGCCAGATCAACGGCACCACCGGCTATGAGGAGGCGGCAGCCCAGGGGCTGGTCGCAGGCCTTAATGCCGCCCGCCGTGCTTGCCGTCAGGACATTGTCGTCTTCGACCGGGCGGAATCCTATATCGGCGTGCTTGTCGACGACCTGATCACCCGCGGGGTGAGCGAGCCCTATCGCATGTTCACCTCCCGCTCCGAGTACCGCCTGAGCCTGCGCATCGACAATGTGGACGATCGGCTCACCGGCAAGGGGCTGGAGATCGGCTGCGTCGGCACCGAGCGCGAGGCGCATTTCCGACGCTCCCAGGCCGAGATCCGGGATATTCGTCAGCGGCTCCACACTCTGACCCTTACCCCACAGGAGGCTGCGCGGCATGGGTTGGAGCTGAATCAGGACGGTGTCCGGCGCTCCGCCTATCAGCTTCTCTCCTATCCCAGCATCGGCTGGCCGGACCTGATCCAGGCCTGGCCGGACCTCGCAGCGGTCAGTGCTCCGGTGCGCGAGCGCCTGGAAACGGATGCCACCTATGCGGTCTATCTCGACCGGCAGCAGGCGGATATCGCCGCTTACCGGCGCGACGAGAGTGTGGTCCTGGAGGAGAGCATCGACTTTCAAGGGCTGCCGGGCCTCTCCAACGAGATCAAGGCCAAGCTCGACCTCGTGCGTCCCAAGACCTTGGGGCAGGCCGCCCGCATTGAAGGCATTACCCCGGCGGCCTTGACGCTCCTGGCGGCCCATGCCCGGAAGTCACCGTCCCGTTCTGGCCGTGCGATCCGTCCGGTGCAGGCATGACGCCGGCCAGGACTGCCGCTGACCTCAATGTTTCACGTGAAACATTCGACAAGCTGGAGCTTCTGGAACGGGAACTTCGCCGCTGGCAGGCGATCAAGAACCTCGTCGGTCCGGCAACCCTCGACCGGATCTGGGACCGCCATATCGCCGATTCGCTCCAGCTTCTCGACCTCGCGCCCGAGGCCAGAACCTGGCTCGATCTCGGCTCCGGGGCCGGATTTCCGGGTCTCGTTCTCGCGATAGCAGGGGCGGAGAGGGGGCTGAAGGTCCATCTCGTCGAGAGCAACTCGCGCAAATGCGCCTTCCTGAGGCATATCGTGCGGCTGACCAGTTCCGCTGCGACCATCCATGAAGCACGGCTCGAAACCGTCATTCCTGGTTTCGTCGGCAAGGCCGATGTAGTCTCGGCCCGGGCTTTGGCGGGGCTGACCCAGCTCCTGGACTGGACTGTACCTGTGTTGAAAGCGGGGACGATCGGCCTCTACCCCAAGGGGCGCGATGTCGAGATCGAATTGACCGAAGCCCGGAAAAAGTGGACATTCGAAGCGGAGATCCTGCCGAGCTTGACCGATTCCGAAGCCCGGATTCTCCGCATAACCTCCATCGAGAGCCATTCATGATGACCGATCGCAACGGACCCGAAGCAGGCGCGCCTGGGGTGAAGCCGCGCGTTCTCGTGCTCGCCAATCAGAAGGGCGGCGTCGGAAAGACGACGACGGCGATCAATCTTGGAACGGCTCTCGCTGCCATCGGCGAGAAGGTGCTGATCATCGATCTCGATCCGCAGGGCAACGCCTCGACGGGTCTCGGCATCGACCGCAAGAACCGCCAGACCTCGACCTACCACGTGCTCGCCGGTGAAGCCTCCCTGGCCGAGAGCATCACCGAGACGGTGGTGCCCGGATTGGCCGTCGCGCCGTCGACGCTCGACCTGCTCGGCGTCGAGTTGGAGATCGCCAGTGAGCGTAACCGGGCTCACCGCCTCCGCTCGGCGATTCAGCAACTTTCAGCGCCCGAGGTAAGCGAACCTTTTACCTATATTTTGATCGATTGCCCGCCATCGCTCAATCTCCTGACCATCAACGCCTTGACGGCGGCTGACGCGGTTCTGGTGCCGCTCCAATGCGAATTTTTTGCTCTGGAAGGCCTCAGCCAGCTGCTCAAGACGGTCGAGCAGGTCCGTTCCGCCCTGAACCCGGATCTCACGATTCACGGCGTCGTGCTGACCATGTTCGACCCGCGCAACAACCTCTCGGGGCAGGTGGTCGCCGATGTGCGCCAGTTCATGGGGGCCAAGGTCTACGAGACCATGATCCCTCGCAACGTGCGCGTGTCCGAGGCGCCGTCGCACGGCAAGCCGGTGCTGCTCTACGATCTGAAATGCGCCGGATCGCAGGCCTATCTGCGGCTGGCCTCCGAAGTCATCCAGCGCGAACGCGCCCTCCGTGCCGCTTGAACCATCGAGAGACGATAATGGCTGAAGAAGGAAAGTCGCGCCTGGGCCGTGGTTTGGCCGCCCTGATCGGTGAGGTCGGGGAGGAGATGGGCACCCTCGAGCGCAAGGGCTTCGTGCCGAAATCCGTGCCGGTGGAGTTCCTGCGCGCAAACCCGCGCAATCCGCGAAAAGTCTTCGACGACACGGATCTGCAGGAGCTGACGCAGTCGATCAAGGATCGCGGCATCATCCAGCCCATCGTCGTGCGGCCGCTGCCTAACCACCGGGACGAATACGAGATCGTCGCCGGCGAGCGCCGCTGGCGCGCGGCGCAGAAGGCGGGCATGCATCGGGTGCCGGTGGTCGTCGTCCAGATCGACGACAAGACCTCGCTCGAATACGCGATCCTCGAGAACGTCCAGCGCGCCGACCTCAATCCCATCGAAGAGGCGGAGGGCTATTCCCGCCTGATGGCGGAGTTCTCCTACACCCAGGAGAATCTCTCGAAGATCATCGGCAAGAGCCGCAGCCACATCGCCAACATGCTGCGGCTCACCGAGCTGCCGGTGACCGTCCGCAAGCTCCTGATCGACCGGCAGATCACCGCCGGCCACGGTCGCGCCCTGCTCTCGGTCAACAACCCGGTCGACATCGCCAAGCGCATCGTCAGCGAAGGCATGAGCGTGCGCCAGGTCGAAGAGATCGCCCAAGCCGACACGGGCGGATCGGCGAAGGCCGCGGCCAAGGCCGCCAAGACCGGCAAGATCGAGAAGGACCCCGACACCCGCGCCCTGGAAAAGGCCCTGCAGGACGTGCTCGGCCTGACCGTCAGCATCGATCACCGGGGAAAGGGCGGCGAGCTGCGCATCCAGTACAAGACCCTGGAGCAGCTCGACGGCTTGTGCCGTCGGTTGAATCCGTAAGCTCTGACAGACATTTCGCTGTCATTCCGGGGCGCCGAAGGCAAGCCCGGAATGACAATGTGAAGCTAACGCCTTGCCGCCCGCGCAATATCGAGCAATGTCTTCGCTGCGATCGTATCGCCGAGATCGGCCATGCGGCGGGTCTGGAGCAGATTGGCCTGGAGGAGCGAGAGGGCGTCCTTGAGGCTGGTGCTAGTCCAGCGCTGGAGATGACGCTCCACCAGGGGCTTGCGCCTGAAATGCAGGCTGCGCAGGCTCTCCATGACGGCCGGGATCGGGCGGCCCTCCTCGACGGAAAGGCGAGCGGTGAGCAGCATCAGGGCGTGGCGCAGGGCGGCGCCGAGCAGCACGCTCGCATTCACGCCCTCGGCTGCCAGGCGCCGCGAGCCGGTCTCGAGGCCTGTTCCCTCGCCGGCGAAGGCCGCATCGACCACCGCGTCCATGGCCAGGCTCGACACGTCGCTCATGATGGCGTCCACGTCGGCCAGGGTGATTTCCCTCTGGCCATGGGCATAGAGCATCAGCTTGTTGAGTTCGCCGCGGGTGGCGAGGCGGTCGCCGCCGAGGCTCGCGACCAGGGCCGCTCTAGCCTCACGCTGGATCGAGAAGCCGCCGGCCTTCAGGGTCTCGTCGACCACAGCGCCGAGGTCGCGGCCGGTATCGGCGTAGCAGGGCAGGGCGAGGGCCTTCTGCGAGCGTTCGCAGAGAATGCGCAGCGGCGAGGATTTCTGCAGGTCGCCGCCCTCGATGACGATGACGGTGTCCTGCAGCTCGCCTTTCAGGACGGCATCGACAGCCGGCGCGATGTTGCGCGAGGTGGCCTTGACCCAGATCGCGCGTTTGCCCCCGAACAATCCCATGGTTCCGGCCTCGTCGGCGAGACGTCCCGGATCGGCCGCGATGTCGTCGCCATCGATGCGGATGAGCTGGAACGGGTCGGCCGGATCGTCCACGGAGCGCTCGGCAATGGTGCGGGCACGCTCGTTGATCAGACCCATGTCGGGCCCGTGGAACAGGAAGACGCCGATGCGCGGATCGGGACGCCGCAACGCCCCATCCACGTCACCCGCTTTGACGGCGACCATGCTCTCAGCTTCGGGTGGCGAGAATCGCCGACACGCGGGTCCGGACCTGAACCGCCAGATCCTTGGCCAGCCTGATCTCGGCATCCCGTGCCGCCCGGATGTTGGCGAAACGCTGCGGGAAGCGGTCGAAGCTCGCCGAGGAGGTCGCGGTGCCCTGGGTGATCACGGTCTTCCCGTCCAGGCTCGTAAGCGTGTAGGTCACCGAGCCGCCGACGATGACCGACGTGGCCGTGCCGGTCTCCGAGCTCACCACCGGGCTCGTCTGCGACTCGCTCAAGACCAGCCCCAGACGATACCGCTTCGGCACGTCCGATCCCGAGCCGTTCAGCGCATAGATCACCTCGCTGCGCAGGTAGTGGCCGGCATTGGCGAGCTGGGGCGGCCATTCCACCTCGGGGACCTCGATGGAAGCCAGCTCCGTCTGGAGCGACAGCCCCGAAGCCGTCGGTCCGTGAAGAGGCCGGAAGCAGGCGGACAAGCCGAGAGAGAGGCCTGTCACGACAGCGACGTGGATGAGGCTCTTCAGGTTAAGCGACGACATTCACGATCCTCTGGGGAACGACGATGATCTTGCGGGCGGGCTTCCCGTCCATGGCCTTCTGCACGGCTTCGAGCGAGAGAACGGCCGCCTCGACTGTAGCCTGATCCGCGTCGCGGGCAACCGTCACGTCGGCGCGCTTCTTGCCGTTGACCTGCACGGGCAGGGTGACCGTGTCCTCGACCAGCAGCGAGCGCTCGACCGCCGGCCAGGGGGTGTCGGCCACGAGGCCGGATTGACTTAAGCCCTCCCAGCATTCCTCCGCCAGATGCGGCATCATGGGGGCGAGCAGCTGCACGAAGATGCGGCCGGCCTCCGCAAAGGCCCGACCTAAGCCCGGCTCGTCGGAGCTCTTGGCCTGGTTCGCCAGATCCTGCAGGGAATTGGCGAGCTCGTAGAGATGGGCGACGCAGCGGTTGAAGCGCAGGCGCTCCACATCCTCCTCGACGGCGGCGAGCGCCTTGTGCGCCGCCTTGCGCACGGCGAGCGCGATCGGACCGTCACCGGACACGCCGTCAGCACCGCCGATGCGGTCCGCGATCTCGCCGATCAGGCGCCACACGCGCTGGACGAAGCGGCCTGCACCCTGCACGCCCTCCTCGGTCCAGATCACGTCGCGCTCGGGCGGCGAGTCGGAGAGCATGAACCAGCGCGCCGTGTCGGCGCCGTAGGACGCGATGATCTCGTCCGGATCGACCGTGTTCTTCTTCGACTTCGACATCTTCTCGATGGAGCCGATTTCGATCGGAGCGCCGGTCTCTACATGGAAGGCCTTACGCACGGCGCCCTCAGACTCGAAACGCACGTCGGAGGGCAGCACCCAGTTGCCGCTGGCGTCCTTGTAGGTCTCGTGCACCACCATGCCCTGCGTGAATAGGCCCGCGAAGGGCTCGTCCAGGCCGGCATGGCCCGTCTTCTTCATGGCGCGGGTGAAGAAGCGCGAATAGAGCAGGTGCAGGATCGCGTGCTCGATGCCGCCGATATACTGGTCGACCGGCAGCCAGGCATCGACGGTGGCGCGGTCGGTGGGCTTGTCGACAAGCGTCGGGTCGGTGAAGCGGGCGAAGTACCAGGACGAATCCACGAAGGTGTCCATGGTGTCCGTCTCGCGCCGGGCCTTCCCTCCGCATTGCGGGCAGCTCACGTGCCTCCAGGTCGGGTGGCGGTCGAGCGGGTTGCCCGGCACGTCGAAGGACACGTCCTCCGGCAGCACGACCGGCAATTGATCCTTCGGCACCGGCACGACGCCGCATTCATCGCAATGGATGATCGGGATCGGGCAGCCCCAGTAGCGCTGACGCGAGATGCCCCAGTCGCGCAGGCGGAAATTCACCTTGCGCTCAGCGACCGGACGGTTGCCGCGGGTCTCGGCTTCAAGGCGGCGGGCGACCTCCTCCTTCGCCTCGTCGATGGTCATGCCGTCGAGGAAGCGGGAATTGATCATCCGGCCCTCGCCGTCATAGGCCGTGTCGGTGATGACGAAGGCAGCGGGGTCCACATCCGGCGGGCAGACCACAGGCGTGTTGCCCAAGCCGTACTTGTTGACGAAATCCAGGTCGCGCTGGTCATGCGCCGGGCAGCCGAAGATGGCGCCGGTACCGTATTCCATCAGGATGAAGTTGGCGACGTAGACCGGCAGCGTCCAGTTCGGGTCGAACGGATGCTCGGCGCGGATGCCCGTATCGAAGCCGAGCTTCTCGGCCTTGTCGATGGCCTCCTGCGCCGTGCCCACGCGCTTGCATTCCTCGATGAAGGCAGCGAGCTCCGGGTTCTTCTCGGCCGCGGTCCTGGCCAGCGGATGATCGGGCGCGACCGCCATGAACTTCGCGCCGAACAGGGTGTCGGGGCGCGTGGTGTAGATCTGCAGCTCGGTCTCGCCGTTCGGCACCGTCTCGGGCTTCAAGGCGAAGCGCACCAGCAAGCCCTCGGAGCGGCCGATCCAGTTGCGCTGCATCAGGCGCACTTTTTCGGGCCAGCGATCGAGGGTGTCGAGGCGGTCGTCGAGATCCTGCGCGAAATCGGTGATCTTTAAAAACCACTGGGTCAGCTCGCGCTGCTCGACCAGGGCGCCGGAGCGCCAGCCGCGGCCGTCGATCACCTGCTCATTGGCGAGCACGGTATGGTCGACCGGGTCCCAGTTGACCTTCGCCGTCTTGCGGTCGACGAGGCCTGCTTCCAGGAAGTCCAGAAACATGCGCTGCTGGTGCTTGTAATAGCTCGGATCGCAGGTGGCGATCTCGCGGCTCCAGTCGATGGCAAGGCCCATGCTTTGCAGCTGGGCGCGCATGGTGGCGATGTTGGCATAGGTCCATTCCTTGGGGTGGACCTTGTTCTGCATGGCGGCGTTCTCGGCCGGCATGCCGAAGGCGTCCCAGCCCATGGGATGGAGCACGTTGAAGCCCCGGGCGCGCTTGTAGCGCGCCACCACGTCGCCCATGGTGTAGTTGCGCACGTGGCCCATATGGATGCGCCCCGACGGATAGGGGAACATCTCGAGCACGTAGTATTTCGGACGCGGGTCGTCGTTGTTCGTCCTGAACAGGTCGCGGTCGTTCCAGACCTTCCGCCATTTCAGCTCGGCTTCCTTGGCGTTGTAGCGCTCGGGCCTCATTTTTCTCAAATCATCCGTCATCTCGAGCAGGAAGGGCTTCCTGCTCTCTTGTTCCTATCATCGCATGATCTTATCGGTGAACCGGTGTCCACTTCACCGGATCATGCTTAAACGATCCAAGCGACTTGCGCCGGCATGGTGCGGCGGACTAGGACACAGCTCTCCTGCGCGGTCAACGGTTTCGCGCATGCGAGATGGTCAAGATTCGACGCGGCGCGGTTTCCCTCCCCCTTGCGGGGAGGGGGAGGGGTGGGGGTCGCAAAGTCGGAGCGCTGTTCGTCAACGATTGATCGGCCATGCTGATACGGCGCCTGACCTGAGAACCGCGCACCCAGTCGCACCACCCCCACCCTTTGTCCCTCCCCGCAAGGGGGAGGAAATCGAGCCTACGAAAAGGAAGACCCCATGAGCGAGAGCGATGCCGTCGAAGGTTTGAGGCAGGTGCGGGAGAGCATCCGGCGCTCGGCGTCCGACTATGACCGGGACCCGGCCTCCATCACCCTCGTGGCGGTCTCGAAGACGTTTCCGGCGGAGGCCATCGAACCTGTTTTGGCTGCAGGCCAGCGGGTCTTCGGCGAGAATTACGTGCAGGAGGCGAAGGCTAAGTGGCCCGCCTTGCGTGAGCGCTACCCGGATGCCGAACTCCACATGATCGGCCCGCTCCAGTCCAACAAGGCGCGTGAGGCGGTGGAGCTCTTCGACGCGATCCACACCCTCGACCGGCCCTCACTGGCGGAGGCGCTCGCCAAGGAGATCGCCAAGCAGGGCAGGACACCGCGCCTGCTGGTGCAGGTGAACACCGGCGAGGAGCCGCAGAAGGGCGGCGTGATCCCGAGCGAAGTCGATGCCTTCCTGGAAGCCTGCCGCACGGAATACGGCCTCACGGTCGAGGGCCTGATGTGCATCCCGCCGGCTGAGCACCCGCCGTCGCCGCATTTCGCCCTGCTCAACACCATTGCCAAGAGGAATGGGCTGACGATGCTCTCCATGGGCATGAGCGCCGACTTCGATGCCGCGATCCAGCTCGGCGCCACCCATGTGCGGGTCGGCAGCGCGATTTTTGGCACTCGGACAAAGGCTTAACATACCGATCCCGGTATGAGTGGCGTTGCATCCGCCGTGCATTCCGGTTAAGCTTTGCCCATCGATCCGCGTTCGAACCAGGGAGGGCTGCATGTTGGAAGCGATGCATCAACGCAAGTTCGGCCCCTGGCACGCCCTGCAGCAGCTTGTTGCAGGGCCGGCCAACGAACGGATCTGACGGTCTCCCAAAACCGCCTCCATCTCATTCTGGTCAGCTCTGAACGGCTCAATCGCGCTGATGGCTCCGCAAGGGTCCGACGCGTCCGACGCGTTCAAGACTTTCGCGCACACTCCATGGCTTCAGGCCCCAGGCGCGCCGCACCGATGAGATCTCTCCATGTCTTCCTTAAGCCTCCGCAATGTCGGCGTCATCGCCCACACGCCCTTGTTCCAGAACCTCACCCTTGTGATCGGCGCAGGGGATCGCCTCGGTCTCGTGGCCGGAAACGGTGCCGGAAAGTCCACCCTTCTGAAATGCCTCGCAGGTCTTGCCGAACCGACCCACGGCGACATCGTCTGCTCGCGGGGTCTGCGCGTCGCCCTCGTGGAGCAGGACGTGCCGGAAAACCTGCTCGACCTGTCCCTGCACGATGTCCTGCTCACCGCGCTCTCCGCCGATGAACGGGAGAGCCAGCAATGGCGCGTGGACATGGTGCTCGATGAGTTCGAGACACCGGTCGATCTGCATCATCTGCCGCTGCGCGCGCTCAGCGGCGGCTGGCAGCGGTTTGCATTGATCGCGCGGGCCTGGATCACCGAACCGGACATGCTGCTGCTCGACGAGCCCACGAACCACCTCGATCTCGAGAAGCTCTTCAAGCTGGAATCATGGATCAGGAATGCGGGTTATACGGTGCCGATCGTGGTGGCGAGCCACGACCGCGATTTCCTCGATGCCTGCACCACCAGAACGCTTTTCTTACGGCCGGAGGAATCCGTTTCCTTCGCGCATCCCTACCGCCGCGCGCGGGTGTTGCTCGACGCGCATGATTCAGCCGCGCAGACACGGCGCGAAAAGACCCTGCGCGAAGTGAAGCGCCTGCGCCAGAGCGCATCGGAATTGCGCAATGTGGGCATCAACAGCGGCAGCGACGCGGCGCAGGTGAAGTCGGCGCAGATCAGGCGCCGGGCCGATGCGCTGGAGCAGGGTGCCCGCGCCGTGCACAAGGAGCGGCCGGGCGAGATCAGGCTCAGCCACCGCGGCACCCATGCGCGGGTTCTCGTCGCATTGGAGAACGTGACGGTGCAGACGCCGGATGGGCGAAAGCTCTTCGCCGTCACCAAGCTCGAGGTCGCTCAAGGCGATCGCATCGTCGTGCTCGGCCGCAACGGTGCCGGCAAGTCGCAGCTCGTGCGTCTGCTGCATCACGCGATGCTTGCGCCCGAGGGACGCGACGGCATCCGCGTGAGCCCGAGCCTTGCGCTCGGCTATGTGGATCAGGACATGGGACAGCTCCCGCAGAACAGCACCGCGCACGACTTCATCCTGTCGCGGTTCCGTCTCGGCGATCAGCGCAGCCGCGCGGTGCTGGCGGAAGCGGGCTTCTCCATCGAGAAGCAAGGCTTGCCCATCGCAAAGCTGTCGCCGGGCCAGAGGGCGCGGCTCGGGCTCCTGGCCCTGCGCCTGTCCGAGCCGAACTTCTACCTGATGGACGAACCCACCAACCACGTGGACATTCCGGGGCGCGAGCAGCTGGAAGCGGAAATCCTGGAGGCGGGGGCCACCTGCATCGTGGTCTCCCACGACCGCAGCTTCGTGACCACCATCGGCACCCGCTTCCTGCTCATCGACAAGGGCCGCATGCGAGAGATCGACGGGCCGGAGGAGTTTTACGAGAGTGTGGTTGGTTAATCGGCGGCGACTCAACACGACCCGTCATGCCCGGCCTTGTGCCGGGCATCCACGTCTTTGTCCAAAACACCACCTCATCCTGAGGAGGATTGCGCGAGCAATCCGTCTCGAAGGAGATTCCAGAGAACACTGAATCCTCCTTCGAGACGCCTGCTGCGCAGGCTCCTCAGGATGAGGTGAGAAGAGTTTGAGACGTGGATGGCCGGGACGTACCCGGCCATGACAGCAGATGCTACCCGATGATCTCGATGCGCGTGTTCGGCCCGATCCGCTCCAGGAGGCGCCGGATCATGCGGCGATCCACGGCGACGCAGCCCTCCGTGGGCTGGAAGCCGGGGCGGGCGAGATGCAGGAAGATGGCGCTGCCGCGGCCCTTCACGATGGGGCCGCGGTTCCAGGCGATGTCGAGCACCACGTCGTAGAGATGGTCGTCCCGCCACATCTTTTCATGGCTGGTCGGGCAGGGCAGGGGAACGAGCCGATTGTAGCGGCGGTCCCTGACGTCGTCGGACCAGCCGTCGCCGGGGCGGATCGCTCTCAAGGGCAGGCCCGTGCGCGGACGCGGGCCGCGGTCGGCGCGGTAGAAGCCCTGCAGGAGCTTGAAGCGTCCGACCGGCGAGGCGCCGTCGCCCTCGCGTTTCGCATGAGAGGTGCCGGAGCGCCCAAGCGCACAGGGGATCACGAGGTTACCTGCAACAATACGTCCGCGCCGGTGGTCGAGCGGGGAGCGGAAGACCCGGATAACATTGACGCGAGAGTGTTTCATCGGCAGTGGAAGGGCCTTAACGCCCCCTTGTTGTCAAGCTGGGAATGACTACTCTTAGGCGTCGGGCATGATCTTGACGCTCAAGACCCACGCCGGCTTGAGGTAAGGCCGCAGCCGTTTCGATCCGGATCGTGCTGCGCTAAAAGAGGCGGCCGGATCGGCTTGAGGCTCAAGGGATTGTCGCCTGCTGAACGCCGCTCCAGCGATCATGCAGTTCATCGTGTGAAGGGTTTGAGATGTCGAATGCCAGCCGCCTCCTCGTCGTCGATGACGATCAGGATCTGCGCGACACCCTAGCCGAGCAGCTCGGAATGTACGACGAGTTTCAGGTCAACACGGCCGAAACCGCCACGCAGGCCGTCGAGGCGGTGAAGGGGGATCGGATCGATCTCGCCATCATGGATGTGGGCCTGCCCGACATGGACGGGCGCGAGGCCGTGAAGATCATGCGCCAGAACGGTTTCCGCAGCCCGATCATCATGCTGACCGCTCAAGGATCGGAAACGGATACCGTCATGGGCCTGGAGGCGGGCGCCAACGACTACGTGGTCAAGCCCTTCAAGTTCGCCGTGCTGCTCGCCCGCATCCGCGCACAGCTGCGCCAGTACGAGGCGAGCGAGGACGCGGTGTTCCAGATCGGGCCCTATATCTTCCGCCCGGGCTCGAAGCTGCTCACCACGGAGAAGGGTTCCAAGCTCAAGCTGACGGAGAAGGAAACCGCGATCCTGCGCTATCTATACCGCGCCGGCCAGGCCGTGGTCGGGCGCGACACCCTGCTCACCGAGGTCTGGGGCTACAATTCCAACGTCACCACCCACACCCTCGAGACCCACATCTACCGCCTGCGCCAGAAGATCGAATCCGACCCCTCCAATGCAAGCATCCTGGTGACGGAGCCCGGTGGCTACAAGCTGATCCCTTAAGACAAGCATCATGGCGCTCGAGGACGACATCGCGATCTTAAGCCAGGCTCCGGTGTTCAACCTGCTGGAGAAGGACGCCCTGCGCCTCGTCGCCTTCGCATCCGAGACGCGCAGCTACCGCGAGGGCGATGTGCTGTTCAAGAAAGGCGACCGGTCCGACGGCGGCTATGTGGTGAGCCGCGGCGCCATCGCCCTCGATGCCAGCGACGACGGATCGCCCGCCGCCTTCGTGGCCGGCCCGGGCGCCCTGATCGGCCAGGCGGCCCTGTTCGCCCGCATCGAGCGCCGCGCCACCGCCACCGCGCGCGAGCCTTCCGCCATCATCCGCGTGACGCCCAGCCTCATGCGCCGGGTACTGGAGGAATTCCCGGAGGCCGCCGCCGCCATCCACGACGCCATGGCCGAGGAACTGATCCGCCTCACGGAGGGCCTGGAGCGCGTACGCCAGCAGCTCATCGCCATCGACGGCGAAGAGGTGCCGGCCGAAGAGCCGGAGGAAGGCAAGGCGCAGGACTGAGGCGGCCGGAGAGATCGGTCAGATCGGCTCGGCGGTAAGTGGAATCGAGATCGTGCAGGTCACGCCGGACGGGTTGAAGTTGATTTCGACGGATCCACCGAGCTCCTGAGCAAGACCACGCTGGATCAGGCGTGTGCCGAACCCGCGCTCGGACGGCGGACGGACGGAGGGCCCGTCGTTCTCGCTCCAGCGGAATGTCAGGGTCCGGCCGTCGCTGGCGGGATTCCATCGGATGGCAACCCAGCCGGACGGTTCAGACAGCGCTCCGTATTTCAGAGCATTCGTGAGCAGCTCGTGGATAGCCATGGACAGAGGCAGCACCTGCCATGGCGGGAGCCGGATCGAAGGGCCCGACAGGCGAAAACGCTGCAAATCGACCCCCTCGAAGGGCAGGATCGCTTTCTGAACGACAGTTTCCAGCTCGGCACTGTCCCATCTTTCCTGCGTCAGGACATCATGAACGCGCGCGAGCGCCATGAGACGGCGCTCGAGCCTCTCATGAGCATGGGCCAGGGATTGAGCATTCTTGAACGACTGGTAGGCGATGGACTGCACAGTTGCCAGGGTGTTCTTCACCCGGTGGTTCAGTTCGTTGATCAGGAGGTTCTGATGGTCGATCGCCTTCCTCTGATCGGCCAACGTGTCTCCGAGTTCGAGCTGCGAGCCGATCAGCTCGGCGAAGAGCTGCAAGGTCTTCAGGATCTTGGGATCGGTGAGTTTGGCCGGCTTCGGATCGAGGGCGCAGATGGTGCCGAAGACCTCGCCCGAGCGCAGGATGATCGGTACCGCGATATAGCTCTCGAAGCCATACATCTTCGGCGTCCGATGCGTGCAATAGACTGCGTCCGTGCTGGCCTGATCGATCACGATGGGAGTGCCGGAGGCGCGGATCTCCGAACAGAAGGTCGTGGCGACCTCCAAGGTCCCCCCGACGGGCAGACCGAAGCCAATCCGGTCGAGCACGGCGCAGGCCGTCCACGAGGTTTCGGTCACCCGGGCGACCGCTCCGAAACCGAGGCCCGTGCTGTCCAGCAGGAGTTCCAGAACGGAGGAGACGACATTGATGCGGCCGATTGCTTCGACAGCCGCACTGTCGTCCTGGACTATGCCCGATTCATCGCGAGCGGCGGCATTCCCTTGTGTCATGGGAAAACCATAACAGAGTTTTGCCGCTATGAAACCGATGAGCGGCGAAGCTTTTTGCCTGGGCTAAAGCTCCAGCACCGCCGTCACCGGGGCGTGATCGGAGGGGCGGTCCCAGCCGCGGGTGCCGCGGGTCACGTCGATGGTGCGAAGGGTGTCCTTCAGGCCCTTCGACAGCCAGATGTGATCGAGACGCCGGCCCTTGTCGGCGGCAGCCCAGTCCGGCGAGCGGTAGCTCCACCAGGAATAGATCTTTTCGGGCTCTGGGCGCAGCACGCGCATGGCATCGAGCCATTCCGCCTCCTGGCGCAGCTCCTCGAGCGCCTCGGTCTCCACCGGCGTATGGCTAACCACGTCGAGGAGCTGCTTGTGGCTCCACACGTCGTGCTCGAGCGGCGCCACGTTGAGGTCGCCGACGAGGATCGCGGGGCCTGAAGCCGGCTTGGATTTGCTGCCCCAGCTGCGCATCTCGGCCATGAAGTCGAGCTTGTGCCGGAATTTCTCATTGAGGTCCGGGTCGGGAATGTCGCCGCCGGCCGGCACGTAGAAGTTATGGATGGTCAGGCCCGCCGCCGCCTTGGCCTCCCGGCTCAAGGTGACGCTGATGTGGCGGGCATCCTGGCGGCCGCACATCTCCATCACGCTCGTCTCGGCGAACGGATACCGGGAGAGGATCGCGACGCCGTTATAGCCTTTCTGGCCCATATGGACGACGAAGGGATAGCCGAAGGCCTGCAGCTCCTTCAGGGGCAGCTTGTCGTTCGGGCATTTGGTCTCCTGCAGGCACAGGATGTCGGGGCGCCGTTCCTTCAGGAAACGGCCCACCTGGTCGAGGCGCAGGCGAACGGAATTGATGTTCCAGGTCGAGACGGTCAGTTGCACGGAAAGAGGCCCCTCGGAAGTTCCTTCCCGGCTACGACAGATTTCGTCCGGAGGGAAGGGCAGCTTTCAGGCCAGACTCGCGCACCCTCATTCCCTCCCCCTTGCGGGGAGGGGTAGGGGTGGTGCGACCGGGTGAGAGATTCCCGGATGAGGCTCCGCTTCACCTCTCCTTGAGGGAGAGGTCGACGCGCGTCAGCGCGGCGGGTGAGGGGTTGCAGTCCTCTCCGGCAAGCGCTCTCCCCCTCACCCTCGCTGCGCACGACCTCTCCCCACCGGGGAGAGGTATGGCTCTGGCAGCTTCAGCGCTGAACCGGAAAAGGGCGCCGCTCCGACTTTGCGACCCCCACCCTCGCTCCCTCCCCGCAAGGGGGAGGGAAGCATCCACCGCAGCCTCAAGGAGCTACCCGATGGCGTTTGAGGACTACCGGTTGTTGCCGATGATGGTCTCGTACTGGATCTTGAACAGGTCCTGATCGATTCGCCGGCCCCGCTCGACCTTGTCGAGCAACACCATGGTCTGGAAGCCCTGGGCATCGACGATGCGCCATTGGCTTAAGGCTTCGATCTGCGGGTCGAAGAAGAGGGTGATCCGCGAGGTGCCGCCCAGCGTCGAGGAATCCTCCAGGTTGATCCTCACCCCGTTGCCGTCATGTGTGATGCCGGTGATGCGGATGTCCTGGCCGAGATTGACCCGCTCGCGCAGGAGGAATTTCAGGGGCGTCTGCGAGATGGAATACAGATCCTGGGTTGCCAGCTTGCGGTCCCGCACGGCGACCGAGCGGCCGTCGGCGATCACCTGGAGGGTGGCCGGAGGGTCGTATTCGAACCGCACCTTGCCGGGCCGCTGGAGATAGAGGGTGCCGCCCTGCCGGCGTCCGTCCCCTCCCACCTGGGTGAAGTCCGCCACCATGGAGCTCAAATTCGTGAAGAAGGCGTTGGCCCGCTCCACCACGACGCTGTTGGGCAGCGGCTGGTTGAGGGCCACCGGAACGGCCGAGGCCGTGACGATGGGCTTGGGCGCAATCATGATGGGCTCGAGAGCCGCCTCTGGCTCCTCCATGACCGGCCGGCTCGGCGGCAGGGGTGCCGTCGCGGCCAGAACCTGCTCCGCGTTGGCGGGTCTGGGGATCACGGGCCGGGCCGGCAGGGCTGCCTGTTGCGGAGATCCTGCGTGACGGAAGGAGCCGGTCGGCAGGGGGGCAACCGCGCGGCTGAAACCCTGGGCTGACGGCCGGGCAGGCGGAAGGAGCATTTCGATCGGAAGCGTCTGCCCCGCGGCCGGCAGGATGCCCGCGCAAGCGGACAGGGCCATGGCCAGGCTGAGGGAAGGAAGGGGGCGCATCCGAAGGATCTCCTGACCGGAACGATTATGACCGCTGCTTGGCCATTGCACATAGCTCAACAATGACGCAGGGCCACGGCCAAGGTTCCGAAGAGAGCCTTTAATCGTCTCCCACTCCCGGAGATTCAAGCAGGATTTCTCGTTTCCCGGCGTGGTTTGCGGGTCCGACGATGCCCTCCTGCTCCATGCGTTCCATGAGCGAGGCGG
>NZ_JAFEMD010000139.1:0-2500 GCF_016892765.1 Microvirga arvi | reverse complement strand
AGGACCCCTCACAGGTATCCCTTCACTGACTTACGGAACGCTCCGCTACCGCATGCACAAAGTGCACACCCTAAGCTTCGGCTCGTGGCTTGAGCCCCGTTACATTTTCGGCGCAGGAACCCTTGTTTAGACCAGTGAGCTGTTACGCTTTCTTTAAAGGATGGCTGCTTCTAAGCCAACCTCCTGGTTGTTTTGGGATTCCCACATCCTTTCCCACTTAGCCACGAATTGGGGGCCTTAGCTGTAGGTCAGGGTTGTTTCCCTCTCCACGACGGACGTTAGCACCCGCCGTGTGTCTCCCGTACACTCCTTCCAGGTATTCGGAGTTTGGTTAGGTTTGGTACCGCTGTGGGCGGCCCTAGCCCATCCAGTGCTCTACCCCCTGGAGGATTCATACGAGGCGCTACCTAAATAGCTTTCGCGGAGAACCAGCTATTTCCGAGTTTGATTGGCCTTTCACCCCTAGCCACAAGTCATCCGAGACTTTTTCAACAGGCACCGGTTCGGTCCTCCAGTGCGTGTTACCGCACCTTCAACCTGCTCATGGCTAGATCACCCGGTTTCGGGTCTAAAGCAACGAACTCAAAACGCCCTGTTCAGACTCGCTTTCGCTGCGCCTCCACCTATCGGCTTAAGCTTGCTCGTTACTTTAAGTCGCTGACCCATTATACAAAAGGTACGCGGTCACCCAGGACGAACCTTGGGCTCCCACTGTTTGTAAGCATCCGGTTTCAGGAACTGTTTCACTCCCCTCGTCGGGGTGCTTTTCACCTTTCCCTCACGGTACTAGTACACTATCGGTCGCTGAGGAGTACTTAGGCTTGGAGGGTGGTCCCCCCATGTTCAGACAGGATTTCACGTGTCCCGCCCTACTCATATCCGGCAATCACCCTGACCTGTACGGGGCTGTCACCCGTTCATGCCCGCCTTTCCAGACGGTTCCAGTGAAGATCATGCCGGCATTGGCCTGGTCCGCGTTCGCTCGCCACTACTAACGGAGTCTCAATTGATGTCCTTTCCTCCGGGTACTTAGATGTTTCAGTTCCCCGGGTTCGCCTTAAACCCCTATGTATTCAGGGCCTAATCCCTTCATCTGACCCTCCGTCTTGCAACCCCACTGTTTCCAATGACGTCACAAGACAAAGGGTCGAAGGTGGGTTTCCCCATTCGGAGATCCTTGGATCAAAGCTCGTTCGCAGCTCCCCAAGGCTTATCGCAGCGTACCACGTCCTTCATCGCCTCTCAGCGCCAAGGCATCCACCAGATGCTCTTACGACACTTGATTACTCTCATGATCAATGTCCGCTCGGCTAAAAGCCGGACATGACCAACAAGAAAGACCTGTCTTCGACCTTTCGATCAAAGACATATTTTTGCTTGCCAAGCATATCCGGCGCGCCTGGCTGCGGGCCAGGGCTGGTGCGCGGGAACTAGGTCGTCCCGCTTGCCGAATATGCTGCCTCTTTACGATTTCAAACATCCGCGCCAACCACCTACAAGGGCAGGGCACGAACCTCATTTGACATTCCGGAAGAAGATCTTGGTGGAGCCTGTCGGGATCGAACCGACGACCTGAAGCTTGCAAAGCTACCGCTCTCCCAGCTGAGCTAAGGCCCCGTTTTTGCTTCGGCCTCAGACGCCGGCGAAAGCCTCCGCTTTCTTGGCTTCCCGCGCCATGGGGCGCGGCGGCCGGTCGGCCTTGCCTCAGCCCTCGCGGGCTTCGGATCAAAGCGCCACACGATAATGGTGGGCCTGGGACGACTCGAACGTCCGACCTCACCCTTATCAGGGGTGCGCTCTAACCACCTGAGCTACAGGCCCCAACCGAGGCCTGCAAAGCCCCGGCCGATGTTTTCCGGAATTGAGAGAAGAGAAACGAAGACGGCAGCGTCCCGCTAAAACGAGCTCTGACTGAGCTCTTGTGTTCTGAAGAGGTCCGATAGAGGAGGCGTATGCCTTCTCATAAGAGACCATCCTTAGAAAGGAGGTGATCCAGCCGCAGGTTCCCCTACGGCTACCTTGTTACGACTTCACCCCAGTCGCTGACCCTACCGTGGTCGCCTGCCCCCTTGCGGTTGGCGCAGCGCCGTCGGGTAAGACCAACTCCCATGGTGTGACGGGCGGTGTGTACAAGGCCCGGGAACGTATTCACCGTGGCGTTCTGATCCACGATTACTAGCGATTCCGCCTTCATGCACTCGAGTTGCAGAGTGCAATCTGAACTGAGACGGCTTTTAAGGATTAGCTCCCCCTCGCGGGTTCGCTGCCCTTTGTCACCGCCATTGTAGCACGTGTGTAGCCCAGCCCGTAAGGGCCATGAGGACTTGACGTCATCCCCACCTTCCTCTCGGCTTATCACCGGCAGTCCCCCTAGAGTGCCCAACCAAATGATGGCAACTAGGGGCGAGGGTTGCGCTCGTTGCGGGACTTAACCCAACATCTCACGACACGAGCTGACGACAGCCATGCAGCACCTGTGTTCCCGCCAGCCGAACTGAAG
>NZ_JAFEMD010000138.1 GCF_016892765.1 Microvirga arvi | reverse complement strand
GACGAGATCAACGTCGTCGCGGCATGTTGATATCGTCCGACGAGATCGATGACGACGATCCGGGTTGCCCGTGTGGGCAAGGATCGCCCCAGGTCCCAGACCGGTCCTTTCCTCCTGTCCCAAAAACCCTCCCGAACTCGGGCCTCGCAAACCCTTGTTTTCCGGTCGTTGTGGAGGCTGTTTCGGGCGTGTCCGCAAACATCTGTTTTCGGAACGGCTCGATCCGATCATTCGGCCCGTAAAATTATTTGACGGGATTCCAGCCGTATGAGTCACTTCTAGGATGATGAAGCGCGTATGCCTGTATGCTCGGACGAGCACCGATAAGAACCAGACCGTCGAGAACCAACTCCGGGAACTTCAAGGAGTGGCCGTTCGACTCGGCTGGACAGTCGTGGCCGTGTACACGGACGAGGGGATCAGCGGGGCGAAGGGCCGTGATCAGCGTCCCGGCTTCGACAGCCTTCTTAAAGGTGTGGCTCGGAAAGAGTTCGACATGATCGCCGCCTGGAGCGTGTGCCGTCTGGGCCGATCCCTCCAGGATCTCATTGCCTTCTTGGCGGACGTTCAGGCCCGTGGCGTCGATCTCTATCTGCATCAGCAGGCTATCGACACGTCCACACCATCGGGACGCATGCTGTTTCAACTCCTCGGCGTCTTTTCGGAATTTGAAAGAGCCATGATCCGCTCCAGGGTCGTGGCCGGATTGGATCGAGTTCGTGGGAAGAAGCGGCTGGGTCGTCCGCCCATGTCAACCGAACGCATCGAGCAGATCAAGGCAATGCTCCTGGCAGGCCGGGGCATCCGAGAGACGGCGCGAGAGACAGGAGCCGGAACGGCGACCGTGCAGCGGGTCAAGCAGTCCCTGGCCAATGATGGGATCGTGCCAGAGACCGTCGCGGCATGAAGAATGGCCTGGAGATCACCCCCAGGCCATCATGATCATTGGGGCAACGACAGCTTGAACATCGCAGCGTCGGCTTCCCGCTCAAAGGGGAAGATGACCTCCACGTCACCATTGGGAGCGAGGCTCCAACTGGGCTCGCAGATGCTGAGACCCATTCGGAGTGCGTCATGGATCAAGTCCCGCACGAAGAATTGAACGGCAAGATCGGTGAGATTGATATCCATGGGATCTTCGTCACCATCGACGAGAATATGCATGAGCCTCCCGATCTTCGTGCAAATATCGTGATCGGGGATCAAGTGCCGAACCAGGAACGGCATCTGGGTCAGGGTCATCACGCAGCCCTCCCGAACGTCCCGCGACGACGCAGGCTCTTGAGGATACCGGGG
This sequence comes from Microvirga arvi, assembly GCF_016892765.1. Lineage (GTDB taxonomy): Bacteria > Pseudomonadota > Alphaproteobacteria > Rhizobiales > Beijerinckiaceae > Microvirga > Microvirga arvi. The sequence continues at coordinate 2,925 of NZ_JAFEMD010000138.1, read as the reverse complement.
ATCTCCTTGCGGCGCTCGCTCTTCGAGTGGGCATGCCCCACTTCTTCGCGAAGCTTCTCGCGGATCTCGCTCTCGTCGAGACCCGCCCGTTGAAGGGCGGCACCCAACCGGAAGAAGGCATTGTGCCCATCACCAGGAGGAGCCGAGCGCCACTCGTCGGTGGCCTTGTCGATGGCTGCCTGTTGCCGACCGGCATGGCTTTGTGCCTTCTCGGCCAGGAGCTTCTCCCGGACCGCCTGGAGGCTGGACGAGACCTTGGCAGACGAGATCACCGGAGCGTCAACCGTCTCGGTCGAGATCCTCGGTTCCGGCTCAGGATCAGGCCGCAGATCCAGGATGCAGTTCTCGATCCATTGGTGCAGATCGAGCGGACCACGCTTCGGATCGTTGAAGTCGTGGAAGAACGAATGCTGCGGATCTTTCGCCTGACAGGGCAGATAGAACAGGCTCGCGGCGTTGAACTTCGACTCATCAAAGCCATGGCAGCGACGGGTTTTGATGCCGGTCTTCTTCTCCAACTGCCGTTTGCCCCAGTAGCCCTGTTTGTTCAGCACCTTCTCGATCTGCGCCAGGATGATCTGATGCACGTCGATGGACATGGCATCCGAGGTCGGGACGAAGGCTCGCCAGCGCGGCTTCTCCGGGGTCGAGGAGTAGGTGTTCCAGACCACGATACGTAGGTAGGGGAAGAAGGAGGCGAACTCCTTGTACGTCAGGTCGCCGCCATCATTGTCGAGCCAGATCCCGCGCAGATGGGTGATGTTGTCGAGCCCGCGACCGGTCTCTTCCGCCTTGTCGGCCTCGAAGTGCGCGGGGCTGAAGACCCCGCTTTCCTCCTTGGCCGCAACAACTCGTCCATGGAGATCGCGCAGGCCAGTAATGAAGGACTGGTCATCCGAGTAATCCACGTGATCGAGCGGGATCGTCTCATAGACCGAGCTAAAGGCGGTGCCGCTGGTCAACGGCGGCGTGACGATTTCTCCTCTATATACGGTGTTTTCGTCACACGTCCCTGCGAACTCCTTCATCCCAGATCTGACCTCCTGGGCGAAGACCGGATAGCGACCAGCTACCAGAGAGGTGCCATTGATCAGATCGAGTTGAGTCATCAACCCCTGCTTCTTGCGCTCGTTGTAGGCCCGGTTCCTTGCGGCATTGCTCGCGTGCTTGCGGTTGCGCCCCGGCTTACCCTTGCGGGGCTGCACGCCCATGCCGTCGAGCGGCTCAACCTGGGCTCCGGGGAACAGGTCGGCCAGCCATTCCGCCGTAGTCCGATCCATGACCACGAACTGCTTCGGGTTCTCATCATCCGGTTTGCGAGCCGAGCAGCGCATCACCGCCTGATAGACCGCACTCCGGTAATGAGCGGTCTTAATCTCATCGCCGCTGATCCCATGCGTCTCCATGAAGTGGAAGTGGGCAGGCGGCGGGTTCAGGGCCGAGAGCACCACGACATTGTGGAAGTGCTGGAACTGGTTGAGCCCGTGAGGCGAGTTCGGCAGGCGCTCCGCATTGGCCATGTGAGCAAACGGATCTTTGCTCCCCTTCAAGTCATTGTTGCCCATCCAGATAAAGGGCTTCTTGCCCATGGCATCCCCAACCGCCTTGACGATCTGGTCAATAACCTTCTGCTCCCCGACATTCTTGTCCCGGAACGTCTTCGACCACTCCTCTTCGGTGGCGTAGAAGATCGTCACGAGATGACCATTCGGATGGCGGTCGTAGCGAAGCTCGCACCGCAGTTGGTCATGCACCGGCTCCAGGTCGATCCCTTGCGCCGTCCAGACACGATGGAGCATCGTGTCCTCGAAGCAGGCCCCGGCAATGGTGGTGCTGGCAAAGCCGTCGAAGATCGACGGCTTGAGGATCGAGTAGGTGATGAGTTTGCTGCGGTCCTTCGAGCCATTGATCAGGTTCTCGAACTGGTCCTGGAGCGCGAACACTTGCCAGTCCTTCGAGGTCACGCGATGAGCAAACCCCCCGAAGAGCTTGTAAACGTCATCCCCGGTCTTGTTCCGAGCAATCTTGCCGAGGCTCATCGGGCGTCCTCCCGCTTCAGGAGACGACCATACCGGGCACCATCGGGCACGAGGGTCAGAAACGGCGTGATCAGGTGGTGGGTCTCGGAGAGGTTCAACTCCTCGAACTCATCCACCTGGGGCACCTCGTCCACGATCAGGTGCCAGTCACCTTTGTTCTCGATGTACGGCAGGCGCATGAAGGCGGCGTGGGTGGCGAACAGGATCTCGCCACCGGGACCGGGCTGCTGGAAGTGAGCCACGAGATCAGCGACGACCGAGTTCGTCTCCAGGTTCGTATCGCCGTGGATGGCCTTCACCGGATATCGGCGGTCGAGCTTCCGAAGTTCGTCCTCGATGGTCTTGTTGATCAGGAGTTTGCTGGGTTGGATGAAGAATACCTTCTGGCCACGTTGGGCGAGACGGTCGGCATGAAGGGCGAGCGCACGAGTTTTACCCGCTCCCGCCAGAGCATTAAAAAAATGAATGGTCATAAGAACCTCTGTTAAAATTGTTTTGGACAAAAAAACCCGCGAGGGTTGGCGGCTCCTCGCGGGCATTCGGGTATCTTCAACAACAGTCCTTACGGCTATCCTGGCCGTCACGGTATTTATCTGTCTCTCACGATACGAACTCCCGCCAAGAGTCGGAGCGCTCAAAAAGTGCTCATACGGCTACTTATCTCACGAACCGTTACAACGTGTCAATAGACTTCGAGGGGCGCGGATTTGAGCTTGGTCTCGGATCAGCAGGATGGGCTGGCTAAAATTCTTTTGGTGCCGACGCGACAAGCCACATCAGACCAGAGATCCGGCTGCCATGATGACTGAGAGATGGCTGCCGGGGCGCAGACAACGACCTACAGGGTTGATCCCGAACGCGAACGTCCAGCTTGACCGCTATGACG
>NZ_JAFEMD010000137.1 GCF_016892765.1 Microvirga arvi | reverse complement strand
CCAAGGGCCCTGATGCCAGTCGCGAGATGATGCGCTTCTTTCTTGAGCACCCGAAACCGAGAGCCGCGTCCCCCAACAAAACACAAGGAGCCCGCCGGACCACGGCAAGGACTGGCGGGCTACGACTGAATATCTCCCATACGGGTAGGTCTGGAGTGCACCAATCGAGGCTAGTTCTCGTCTCAGGGGCACGGCGTTCCAGGGTTTATTACGGCGAGATGGTCGACTTCTGGCATATTCCGGACCTGGGCCATAGTTTTACGTTTGGGCGGTTCGCGAACGTTCATTCGCGCCAAGCAAGACTGTCCGGTCTGAGCGTCGGCCGACCAGTCATGCGATCCTTTCCGCGACAATCAGCGTTTCTTCTCTGCGGTGCAGCGGGACCTTCGATCCGAATCAACCCAGCCGGCTGCGGCCGCTGAAACAGCCGAACGGAGATCGATCATGACCGATGCAAGACAGACCAGCTTCGAGGTTCCTGCGCAAATGCGCGAGGGCGCCGAGAAAAGTCTCGAACAGGCCCGCCAAGGGCTGGACGCCTTCTTGGGGGCAGCCCGCAGGGCCGCTGAAACCATGGAGCAATCAGCGGACACCGCTCGGGCTGGGGCCAGGGACGTAACCCAAAGGACCTTTTCCTCCGCGGAGGAGAACATCCACGCTGCGCTGGACATGGCCGAGCGGCTGGTTCGGGCCAGGAACCCTCAGGAAGCTGCGCAGATCCAAGCGGAGTTCGTGCGCGCGCAGTTTGAGGCTGTGCAGACCCAGATGCGCGAGATCGGCGCCAGCATGCAATCGGCTCTGAGCCAAGCAAGCTCAGGTCAGACGAGCACCGACCAAACCGGCGGAACGGCAGGCTCAAAAAGCAGAAATACCAGAAAGTAAGGCCGGAGCAGCAGGAGCTCGAAATGAGTTCGCCTCGGTCACTCCTCCTGTGGCCGGGGCCGCACTCACTGGCGCCGTTGTTCTATCGTTCGAGCACATAAGTGCCTGGCGCGTCCTGCAGCGGTGGGTATTTCGAACTGCCCATCCGTGGTGGTGCGCTCGTTCGGCCAGACCGAGCAGAGAGCCATGCTGTCCAATCTGGCCACCAGCTCCCCTCATGGCGGCTGGCGTGCAGCAGCCACTGCTCGGGATTGCTCGCTGCCGCATCTCCAGTTTCCCGGGTCCAGTAGGCACCCTTGCCACCTGGTGGGTTGATGATCCCGGCAATATGGCCGCTGGAGGCACGCACGAACCGCACCTCACCGCCAAACAGCTGCGTGATGCGCCAAGCTGCGTCCCAGGGCACGATGTGGTCCTTCTCCGCCCCCACCGCGTAAGTGTCCTGGTGGATGCGGCTAAGATCAAGCGCTTCGCCCTTGAGCGTGATCCTGTTCGGCTCGATCAGGTTGTTCTCAACATAGGTGTTGCGCAGGTACCAGCTGTGGGCAGCACGCGCCATCCGCGTGCCGTCGCTGTTCCAGTACAGAAGGTCAAAAGCCGGTGGCTTGCTGCCCATCAGATAGTTGTTGACCACGTTGGCCCAGATCAGATCGTTCGAGCGCAGCAGATTGAACATGTTCGACATCTCACGGCTGTCGAGATAGCCGCGTTCCATCATCTGCTGCTCGATCAGGTCCACCCCCGGCTCGTCCATGAACACGGCTGTGTCGCCTACCCGCGAGAAGTCCTGCAGCGAGACCATGAAGCTGGCCGAGTTGAACCGCTTGTCACCCTTGGCGGCAAGGACAGCCAAGGTCATCGTCAGCAGCGTCCCGCCGATGCAGTAGCCCATGGCGTTGACCGTGGGACTGCCGGTGATCTCGCGCACCACATCGCTGGCCTCCAGCGGCCCGAGATCCATGTAGTCCTCGATCCCGATCTCATCCATGGACGCATCCGGGTTCTTCCAGGAGATCAGGAAAACCGTGAACCCTTGCTCAACCAGGTAGCGCACCAGGCTGTTCTTGGGCTGCATGTCGAGGATGTAGTACTTGTTGATCCAGGGCGGGAGGATCAGCAACGGCGTCTTGTGAACCTTCTTGGTTGTGGGCGCATACTGGATCAGCTCCATCAGGCGGTTGCGGTGGACCACCTTTCCCGGCGTAAGGGCAAGGTTCTTGCCTGGGGCGAAGGCTTCTGTATCGACCATGCTCAGGCGCCCGGCCTGAAGATCAGCAGCCAGGTTGGCCGCACCAGCGGCAATACTGGTCCCCCCGGTCTCGAGAGCCCTTTTAAGAGCGACAGGGTTCGACAGCAGGATCAAAGCGGGGCTCATCGCATCCACGAACTGCCGGAGGTGGAAGTTGATGCGCTGCTGCTCGGCCTCATCCATGTCATGCACATCGCCCTGCTGCAGGAGCCAGTCCGACGCAAGTAGGTAGATCTGCTGAAGAGTGCGATAGACAGGATTGGCATGCCACTCGGGAGCAGCGAACCGCTTGTCTGTTGCAGTAGAAGATGGTCCCTCGACTGCTGATGCTCCGGCAAGACCAAGCCAGCGCTGTCCCGCCTCCTGCCACACGTCAACGGCAGAGCGCCACAGATCCTGGTTGAGGTCCGCTACAGCCAGAGCTGCACTGGGCTTTCGCAGCGAGCGCAGCCAAACGATGCGCAGAGCCCGGGCGATCTCAGCCCAATCGACGGGCACGACCTCCCGCAGAGGATTGGCGTTCCACATCTGGTCGATGGTGCGAAGGGTAGGATCCTGTGACAGACTCCTCTGGAGCTGATCGACACCTCCGGCGAAAAGCCCCGAAGCGGGGTTGCCCGCTGTCATCTGCCACCACGCCGTGCCTGGATCAGCCAAGGCGTGGGCTGGGGCGGACATCTGGTCCATCCATGAGGCCCAAACACCCAGCATCACATCGGGTCCCGGCATGTTCCCGCTTACCTGCGCTTGCGTCCTGTCACTGTCCTCGCCGGCCATGAGCTTCCTCCAAAGTGTCCTTGCGTCTCTTTTGGGCAGCCTTCGCCATGAGGCGCCCAGTCCCGCTTCGCGACCCAGCAGAAGCTGTCCACGGAAGCCAAGTGAGATGACTTTCCGAGCGATGTTATCTCTTGCGTCAGCTGCGCGAGTGCGCGGTCATGAGACAACGCACAAACTTACTGGACTGGTTCATGTGCGCCGATGCCATTGTGTCTTATCATGTGAGTGCAACAAAGCTGCCTTGGTTTCCACCGCTCCTGACGAGCGTCAGGGTACTCAATGAACTCGCGCAACATTGCCGCGTTAAAGCGCTTTTGGTTTCAGTGTAGGGCATAGCCGGCGTGCCTGATCCAGCCTTTGGCATCTTTTGCGGTGATGGTATCGAGGGCGGGTTTGAGCTCCGCCTCCAGAGCTTCGAGAGTGCGTGGGGCTTTCGCCTTGAGCGGCTCTTTCATCTTGGCCCAGGCGGGCTCGATCGGGTTGAACTCGGGCGAGTAACGCGGCAGGTACAGCAGTCCAATTCCGGCCCGATCGAGCAGGTCCCGCACTTCCGTGGCGTGATGCGGGCGCAGGTTGTCCATGACCAGGATCGCATCCGGCTTCAGCTGCTGGAGCCTGGGCACCAGCACCTGTTCCAGATAGGCCAGCAGCACGGAGGTCGAGGTGGACGCCGCGATGCTCATCGTGGCCACCAGCCCGTCACACCCGAGTGCCCCTAACACCGTCAGCCGCTACCACGAGCCAAGGGGAATGGAGCCATAGGCGCGTTGCCCGCGTGGGGCTCGGGCGTGGGTGCGCGCCATCTTGGTCGTGACGCCGCTTTCATCCAGGAACACCAAGCGCTCCACAGGCAGCGTGCTCATCTGCTGGCGATAAGCCTCGCGCTCGGCCGCAATCTCGGGCCGCTCCTGCTCGGCCGCCCGAAGGGTCTTTTTTTCGGACGCAACTTGAGCCGCTTGAGCGCCTCGCAGATCACTGCCAGACAGACCGTCACGCCGGTGTGCGCGGCTAGGCGCTCGCGGTACTCGCGCAGCAGCGCGTCATTGTCCTCAAGCACGAGCTGGCGCAGCACCTCCACGGCTGCCGCATCCAGGCGCGAGGGCACGCCGCCGCTGTGCGGCTTCGGAGCACGCCGGCCTTCCTCGCGCTCCTGGCGGCGCCAATTCGACACGGTGGCAGGGCAGACCTGGAAGCGGCGGGCGATCTCGACCTGAGAAAGGTCGCCCCGCTCGCAGGCGACCAGAACGCGTTCGCGCAGATCAGGAGAATAGGGCTGGGGCATGGCTTGCCTCCGGGGCCATCTCCCTGTCAACGCACAGCCCACCCAAATGGATTCAAGCCCAGATCAAAAGCGCTTTAGTACTACAGCCGTGGTTTACGTCGGCGTCGGGTGCGCTTGCGCCAGTGACACTCGCGGGCACGCTGCTGGTGTCGTCG
>NZ_JAFEMD010000136.1 GCF_016892765.1 Microvirga arvi | reverse complement strand
AGATCACCCATTCAGAGCCTCCTCGACAGGAGACTCTGAATCACAACTCAGCTCAAATTAATAGGTCCTGAGCCTAGTTCTGGGACTGGCTTGCCCGGGTGAGGCTCCGCCCGATGTACAACGAACCTATCACGGTAATGTTTGAGCAGGTCACGCCGCCAGTCTGAGAGGGCTGCCTTCCAACTAGTTTGAGCATTATGCAAACCTTGCGCATTTCCGCTCCTTGCGACTTCTTCAAAAACAGCGGCGTCTTTTAGAAGCGACATCGCTAGATGGACGTGCCTATCATTTGGAAACTTGACTACGCCAAGTGCGCTTTCGGAAATAATAAGCACACGATCGACTAGCGATCAGTCGACTTGTAGCGCCACTCGAGCAACCTGCGTATCCTTGAATAATCTTCTTGGTATTGTCTCGATTAAAGCTCTACAAGCATTTAGATTGATAGCGTCCTTATGACCTCTCAACGCAATGTCGCGAACAAGTTGCGCGCGTTCACCTACCGGGAGCGCCGAAAATTCTTCTGTCGCATTTTTTCTCTTTGTCATCCCAGTTGAAGGCCCCTCATTGCCATAGAAGCAATATCATAGCGGGACAGACCAATGGAATGACGTGTGCGGTGTGAAAACTTCGACGGAAATCTGGCCCGGTCCTGTTTGCGCGTATTGGGCTGAACTTGAGGCCAACAGGCCGCGGACCCACCAGTTTGAACCCACGTGCGCGAAATCCTTAGCGCTCTCTAGGGGACTCGAACCCCAATTTTCCTGCGAGGGAGCGGCCTTTACGCTGCGCTGCCCCAGCCTTCAGCAGATAGCACCAGGTGAAGGCAATTTCGGTTGATCAGAGTCTGATTGGCCGTGGAGCCCTGACACGCCGAAGCAGCTTCCGGTGCTTACTATGTGATTACCGAATTTGAGATCTGTGGCCCGCCGGCTGACCACATTCTAACTAACCCTCTGAAATCTTTGGTGAGCGTGCTGGGACTCGAACCCAGGACCCTTTTAAAAGTCAGATGCCCTGTTCCACATATAAAAATCTCCTATTTGGACAAAATTTTTCCCTGTTAGCTTTTGAGCTAGTCATAAGCTAAGTGACTGAAACAAGAGCTCAATCTGAGCATCTAGCGGATCTCAGACACCGAATCCGATATATTTCCCAGTATTTTCGCCTGAAACAGAGAATCTAGCACGGAGACAGGTTCGCAGATGACTACCTCCACCGCCATGATCTAAATCCATAAAATTGTTATCTTTTTATTTTCGGTGCTCTTTCTCTTAAGTGCCCGAATTCTTGTGCTAATTTCGACGCAGACATTCTCTAGGAAGCGTTCTCTGGGACTCGGAAAAGGCCCTTTCGGCCCTGATTGTGCCTCTCTTCTCCACCTGAAAACCGCCCAGTCCGGTTGTAGCGCGGCAGGCAAGTCCGCCTGCATTAATTCAATCAGTGGTCGCGTCCAGTTCCGAAGTAGAAATCTGACAAGATCTGGAAAGTGCTAGGAGCAAACCTGAACGCCCGGCTAATCGGAGCCGCCTTGCGTCCAGTGTAGATGCACAAGGACTTTTACCCCCTTCCTGGAAACAAGCAGGTCCCTTTGGCCTTCTCGCAGGTGCAACGAACGCGGGAAGTCGCGACGCGGCAGGGGAAAGTTCTCGATGGGCCGCCTCGCACCCTTGCAACGTTCACTGTGTGTTCCTATTATTTGTAATAGGAACACACAGGGTGGGGGCGCAGGGTGAGGCAGCTCGAGGTTGAGAACCAGCTCCGCGACGTGGTCAGCCGCATTATCGTTCAGGTTGAGCTAGCGACCTCCCAGGGGCGGACCGACATCAACCTGGCACTGGAAGATGCCTTCATCCCCATTCTGAAATCGGTTTACAACCTCCCGCACCTCGCCAATCTGAACCGAAAGCAGAAGAACTTCCCCGGCATCGATCTCGGTGACGATTACGACCGCGTAGCGTTTCAGGTGACGTCGACGACATCGCTCGACAAGGTAAAGTTCACCGTCTGGCAGTTTATGGACCGGGCCTACTACAACACGTTCGACGAGCTCTATATCCTCATGCTCGCGAGGAAGCAGTCGTCCTACAGCCAGGCGTCGGTGAACGAGCTTTTGACCGACCAGTTCGCCTTCAACTGTAGAAGCACATTATTGATCTCGGCGACCTGCTTGGACACGTGTCTGGCCTGCGGCTCAGGAACGGGTGCTGTCTGAGTTCCAGCACATCCTGGGCGAGGTCGATGCCTACATCAGCTTCAGTTCGGAGAGTGTCGCCGCGCCAACGGCGATCACGTCCAACCTCCAGCAAATCCGGCTTCCCAAATTTGTCTATGTGGCGGAGCTGATGATCGACGATAAGGCCGTGATCGCGCAGGCGAAGGCAGAACTCGGCTACAAGGGTAAGGCTCGAAGCCGCAAGTCAATTGTCAAGATGGCTCTGCTCTTGAATGGCGTGGAGACTGATGCGTGGGTCTGCCATGACAACAAGCTGTTCTCGCTCCACGACATCGAGCAGTGCGGCCTAATCAGCGTGGCCGAGGAAGGCTCGGTGGAGCAGCTGCAAGTCTCAGACTTGGCCGATTCCCTCGAGCTGGACAATGTGAACATTCTCAAGCAGCTCCTCTCCGCCGAGACGCGAGAGCAGCTCAAGCGGCACCATGTGCGTATGGACACGAAGGACGGATTCTTCTTCTTCGGACCCACCGCGGAGGGACAGCTGGAGCGCAAGGAGACGTGGACCGGCAAGAAGACTGCAATTCCCCGCGTCTACGAGGTCAAATATCAGCGAAAGGATCCATCCAAGGTCGCTCACCATCAGCATTTATCGTTCGACCTGACGTTCACAAGTCTAGTGGACGCTTGGTATGCGCAGCTCGTGCCGAGCTGGTATTATTCGTACGATGGGTACATCAGGTCGAACTGGCACGACGACCTCTTGTCGCAACAGAAGCGCCTCGAGCACAACCTAAGCGTCCGGAACATGGTCCGTTTCGTTGCATACTTCTTATCCAGCATCAACGAAGGCGAGGATAAGGACGATAGGCTGCGCTTCCTGTCGCTCGTCGAGTTCGATGTGCGGGATACCGACGAGGCGGAACCGGCTCACGACGGTGACGAGAACCTCGCCGATCTGGTGGAAGGGACTGCAGCATGAAGGTCACGACGCTTAGCGAGCCGCTGCTGGAATTCGGCACGGGCACGCACATCTGTCCCCGCACAGGAATCGAGCACCTGGGCGTCTACGACAAGCGGGACGATCTCCGTCGGGCCGAATTGCGGATTGGTGTGGTCGGCCGCGGGGAAGGTATCGACCTTCTCGACGACTGGCTCGAGAAGTGCCGGGACGGAATCGAGCGCAAAAAGGAGTCCAAGCTGCTGAACCTTTTCCGCGGCTTCGGTGGCATCAATCAGAACTACGGATTCCTGACTAGGCTCATCAATTCTCCTCAATACACCTGCACTATCAAGAAGTCGGAGATCTCAGTGGTTGTGAAGCTTGCGTCCCGCGTGGAGCAGGTCGAGCGAGCCGTTGAGCTCTATTACGAACAGATCCGCTTCCTCGCCGAGAACAGATCCGTGGACGTCATCGTGTGTGCCATACCGAACGAGATGTTCGACTCAGTCACGACGTCGGCAAGCGACGACAACTCTGAGGGGAGCGATAGAACGAGCCCATACCGCCGTTGTCCTTGACCCAGACGCAGATGTTCTTGAGCTCAGTGTAGACGCTCTCCCCAGCCTCAATCATCTCCCCGGCATGGCGCCAGTCGATGCATTGGTAGTGGATGGAGCCGTCGACGCTCATCTCGGCCAGGTTGCGGAACACGACCGTCAGGAAATTGATGAACTCGGACCGGCTCATTTCACCGGACGCCATAGCGAACTCCCGGTGCTTGACCGCTCCCAGACCGCAGACATGCCCATCGATCTTCACGTTGTAGGGCGGGTCGGCAAACACCAGGCGCGCCTTCTCCTCGCCCATTAGGCGCTGGAACACGTGCGGGTCGCGGGCGTCGCCGCACAGCAGGCGGTGGGGCCCGAGCTGCCAGAGGTCCCCAGGCCGGGAGACAGTGGGCTCTTGCCCTGCGATAGGTACGGTGTCAGCCGGATCCGGTGTGGCGTCTTCAATGTTCCCATCGAGCAGGACGTCGATTTCCGCCGTGCCGAAGCCGGTGATCTCGGGATCGAAGTCGAGATCCAGTGCGGAGAGCTCAGCCAGTTCCAGGCGCAGGATCTCAGGATCCCAGCCGGCGTTGAGTGCCAGTTTGTTGTCGGCAAGGGCATAAGCCCGCAGCTGCTCGCGGGAGAGATGCTCGATAGGGATCACAGGCACATGGGAGAAGCCCAGCAGCTTGGCTGCCTCAACCCGGCCGTGGCCGGCGATGATCTGACCATGCGCATCCACCAGCGTAAGCGATGTTCTGACCCCACCTTACATCCGTGTCTCTGAGCGGCGAGACTAACGATCTCGTATTTGGGATCTTT
>NZ_JAFEMD010000135.1 GCF_016892765.1 Microvirga arvi | reverse complement strand
TCCTGATCGTGTGATCTGTCACGCCATGTGAGCCGCTTCCATCGTCATGGAAGTGGCTCCGACCGCAAGCAAAGCTAACTGCTTCCTGGAGCCAGCAACCGCTGCCGCGGCCATCGTTGCCGCGAGCTTGGCGATATACTCCCTACGGGTACTGTCAGGTTGGCGACAGGCGGCGATCCGTGGCACGGTCTTGGGCATGAGCACGCCATCCAATCCCTACCGGGGCTTCCGCTATCCGGCCGAGATCATCAATCAGGCCGTCTGGTTGTATCACTGCTTCAGTCTGAGCTTGCGGGAAGTCGAACTGATCCTCGCGGCGCGAGGCATCGTGGTCAGCTACGAGACGATCCGTGAATGGAGCCTGCGCTTCGGGCGCGCCTACGCCAAGACGCTGAAGCGGCGCCGGCCGCAGCCCGGAGACAAATGGTTTCTGGATGAAGTGTTCGTTCGCATCCGAGGCAAACTGCATTATCTCTGGCGAGCCGTTGATCAGCACGGGAACGTGCTCGACGTCTTGGTCCAGAGCCGCCGCAACACAAAGGCGGCCAAGCGCTTCTTTCGCAAGCTGCTGAAGGGCCTGCGCTACGTGCCGAGGGTCATCGTGACCGATAAACTTGGATCCTATGGGGCCGCCAAGCGCGAGATCCTGCCGGGCGTGGAACATCGGCAGAGCCGGTATCTCAACAATCGCTGTGAGGTCTCGCACCAACCCACCCGACGGCGCGAACGCCACATGAGGCGCTTCAAATCAGCCGAACATGCGCAGCAGTTCCTCGCCACTCACACTCCGATCCACAATCACTTCCAGCTCTGCCGTCATCGTCTCTCAGCCAGTGAGTACCGAGTTGCTCGTGCTCGCGCCTTCCTCACCTGGCGCGATGCGACTGGTGCTGCCCTCGTGGGCTGATGTGGACTGCGTGACGGCTGCGCCCGCGGCAGCTTTGCCTCTTCGGCGCCAAGTTGACAGTACCCAAGGGCGGAGCGGGGGACGATCTGTACCTCGTCGATCATCTGGGCGACTCCGTTCATGACCATGATGGGGCGGCCGCCGGGGGCTACGACCGTGTCATCGCGTCCGTCAATTTTACGCTGGTGGAGGGCAGCGGGATCGAGGACCTCGTGCTGACGGGCTCCGCCCGCGTCGGAACTGGGAATTCGGATAAAAACCTGATCATCGGGACGGATGCTGCAGATACCCTCAGCGGCGGTGGCGGCGCGGATACGCTCGAAGGCGGGGCGGGCAACGATGTTTATGGGTTCGACAGCCTGGGCGATCGCATCCTGGAGCTGGCTGGCGACGGAACGGACGAAGTCCGACTGTCGACCGGAGGAATCTCATCGGGGTCGACCTTCTCGCTCGACACTGAGTGGGGCGCTCAGGTTGAGAACGTGACGCTCGCAGATGATGTCCATGGCATCAATCTGACCGGCAACAGCCTCGACAATGTGCTAGTCGGCAACCGCGGCGCCAACGTTCTTAAGGGCCTCGATGGCAATGATACGCTTGTCGTTGGACTCAGCGGCGCGACGAAGGATGATACGCCTCTCGAGGAGGTGCATGGTGGTGCCGGTTTCGACCATCTGGTGGTGGACTGGTCGGGTCTGACGGAGGCGGCTTTCCTCGACGGCGATTATGCCAGCACGGATGGCTACTCCAGCTCGAGCACCATCGGCGGCTACACCCGGCTCTACCACTATGGCGTGGAGCGCTACACGGTCACGACCGGCTCGGGCAACGACACGATCGAGACCGGCCAGCACCGGGACGTGATCTCGGCTGGCGCTGGCGACGACACCATCCGCTCGGGAGCCGGTAACGACACTTTGTCGGGGGGTGAGGGCAATGACTGGCTGGAGGGCGGCGACGGCGACAGCGACATCGCAGTCCTCACGGGCTCCCGCGCCGATTATACATTCGCGCTCCATCGCGATGGCACCATTGGCATCCTGGATGGGCGGGACGCCGGGGACGGCCAGGACAACGTCGAAGGGATCGAATTCCTTCAATTCCAGGACGGGACAGTTCGGCTAACCGCTGTCGCTCTCGAAGACCAGGGCGTCGGCGAAGATGGGCATTGGTCGTTCCAACTCCCCGAGGAACTCTATTCCAGCCAGGGAGCTGGATTGGAGACGAGCATCACCCTAGCCGGCGGAACGGGCTTGCCGGAATGGCTCACATTCAATGCCGAGACGAGGACGCTGTCGGGTACTCCGCCGCTGAACTTCAACGGCATCATCGATCTGGCATTTGTCATCCACAGCGACACCCGCATCGCCCTGTCAAACCTCAGGCTTACGGTGGAAGCCGTCAACGATGCGCCGATGGCAGCGATATCGGGCAACGATGCATCGGGCACCGAGGACATGACCATCACCGGCAAGGTGCCCGCTGGAACAGACGTCGAAGGCGATTCACTCACATACGAGCTGGTCGCACCCATTGCGGGGCTGAGCTTTGCGGCCGATGGCAGTTACAGCTACACCCCGGATACGAACTTCCACGGCACCGTTTCCTTCGAGTATAGCGTTGTGGACTCCGTTGGAGCCAGAAGCGAAGCCCAAACCTTCGCGCTGGCCATCACCCCTGTAAACGACGCCGCTGAGATTTCAGGTGCCCGTATGGGCACGGTGGAGGAGGATGGTATCCAGAACACGGGCGGCATCCTTGCTGTGGCGGATGTGGATGCGGGCGAGCAGGTCTTCAAGGCTGTGGCCTCAGCCGATTTACAGACACAGTACGGCACCTTTACCTTCAATGAAACTACCGGTGAGTGGGACTTCACGCTCGACAACGCGGTTGCCCAAACGCTAGCGGCAGGCGAGCACGTAGAGCAAAGATTGTCGGTTGAAAGCCTCGACGGCACTAATGGAGAGACGATCACAGTCACAGTCACAGGTGCGAACGATGCACCGGTGGCTGCGATATCGGGCAACACCGCCTCTGGAACCGAGGACACTTTGTTGACAGGGCAGGTTCCAGGCGGCCTAGACGTCGATGCCGACAATCTGCGTTATCAGTTGGTTTCACCTGTGGCGGGCTTGGCGCTCAACCCGAACGGCACCTTCACGTATGCTCCGGCTGTGAACTTCCACGGCACCGTTTCCTTCGAGTATCAAGTCGTGGACGATGCTGGGGCAAAAAGCGCGCCGATGACGTTCGTCCTCAGCGTCGCCTCGGTCAATGACGCTCCATCGGACATCCTCCTGTCGAATGCCACCGTGGCCGAAAACGCGGGAGCAGGAACCCCTGTTGGTTCTCTCACCGCGCTCGATCTCGATGGGGATTCGGCCTTCACCTTCAGTCTGCTCAACGATGCGGGCGGACGATTCGCGCTGGGAGCGGACGGTAAATCCATCGAGGTCAAGAACGGACTCCTCCTGGATTATGAGCAGGCCACGAGCCATCAGGTTGTCGTACGGGCTACTGACGGAAACGGCGCCAGCTACGATGAGACCGTGACCATCGCGCTGTCCGACGTGCCGAACGAGAATACGGCCGGCACGAGCGGAAACGACACGGTCTCGAGCGGGTCAGGCAGCGATAATCTCTCCGGCGGGGCAGGAAACGATGTCCTGAATGCCGGCGGCGGCAAGGACAAGGTCAATGGCGGTACCGGCAACGACCGGATCATCGGCGGTGCCGGCCAGGATTCGCTCACCGGCGGCTCCGGCAAGGACGTGTTCGTGTTTGCCAACAAGGATACCGGCACGAGCGAGGCCAAGGCCGATTATATTACGGATTTCTCCGGCAAGGGCGGCGACAAAATCGATCTGAAGCTGATCGATGCTGACGTGAAGAAGAAGGGCGATCAGGCCTTCACCTTCATCGGCAAGAACGCCTTCACCAAGGCCGGGCAAGTCAGTTACGAGAAGATTGGCAAGGAGACGTTCATCTATCTCAACACCGACAGCGACAAGTCGGCGGAAGGCGTGATCAAGCTCAAAGGAGCCATAGACTTCAGCAAGGGTTGGTTCGTGCTGTAACGGACATAAGCCGGGACGTTTCCGCCTCAACTAATCTACTGCCGTTTGCTCGTCCTGTTTGAGGAGGAGCCATGCTGACGGATGCACAATGGGGTATGCTGGCGCCTTGTTGCACGAATAGGCGATTTGGCGGCCGAAGCTGGATGGCATAGGAGAGCGGGGCCCTGATCTCGGATGCCTGTCGTGCCATTCAAAGCCAACGCTGCTCGCCGTCACCACATCCCGAAGCAGCGGCACCGGGTGACGAACTGGGCGGAGTACGATGCGGCCCTGCGCCAGCGCGGAAGCCTCACGATCTGGTTCACTGAGGAGGCGATTGCAGCCTGGCGGGCTGAGCCGCGCAGAACACGAGGCGGCCAGCCGCATTACTCAGCCCTGGCGATCAGGACAGCCCTGACCTTGCGAGCGGTGTTCCGTTTGGCGCTGCGTCAGACGGAGGGTCTGATTGGCTCAATCCTCCATCTCCTGGGGCTAGACCTGGCGGTGCCGGATCACTCGACCTTGAGCCGGCGGGCCGAGA
>NZ_JAFEMD010000134.1 GCF_016892765.1 Microvirga arvi | reverse complement strand
GTCCACTCCGCGCCCGGCCTCGGCTCATGCCTCAGCTTAACGACACCGTCTGTCAGATTAAGTCCAAACTACTTCACGTCATGTGCTGGTCCGCGCTGCGCCCTTGCCCAACCTGCCAGAATGATCGAGGTACTGCCCCAGTCCAAACCCTTTGCATTCGACAGGCTCGTTACATGATTGCTGATCTTGAGAGTGCCTGCGATATCCCTGCGGAGGACGTAAACGCGACACAGATGCCAAAGCCCCTGCGCTAAAGCCGCATCGTTGGGCTTCTCCTGCGCCTCGGCAATCATGCTTTCACTTAACTCCAGCGCTTCATCGGGATGCCCCAGACAACAGAGTGTCACCGCAAGCATCGCTGAGACCGTCGGCTCAATATCAACCAGAGCATTTGCACTAAACGTGTCCTGGATTCCGGCAGATGCACCGAAGAGCTTCAATGCCTCAGTTGCGTGAGTGCGTGCTTGACGAAGCCTTCCCATTGGACCCAGGATCAGTGACATCCTGGCATGCGCTATAGCCAATGCACGCGAGCTTCCATCGCACTGCGCCCTCTCGAAAAGCTGCACGCCTCCTTTGAGAGCGACATCGAGATCTCCTCGCATGACCGAGTGAGCTCCGAGCCTGTTTAAAACAGCCATGAGAGTGGTTGACTCATTGAGGTCCTCGCACAAGACGCGAGCTCGGTCGTAAGCCCCGCGGGACTCAAGTGAACTATAGCCCTTCGTCGCGATCAGCGCTTTCCCGAGAATGAGCAGAAGATCCAGTTCCTTTCGGCTTCGCTCCCTGCCTTTGGGTAGCATCGGAGCGAGGTGCAGTCCCTTCTGGATCTGCGTAATGGCCTCTTCCATCGACCATCGTTCGAAGGCCCGCTGCCCGGCCTTGAGCCGATACTCCACACTATGGTCGAGGAGACCTGCCTGTTCGAAGTGGTGGGCTAGGACCGCCGGCTGGCGTTCCACCATCTCAGGAAATCGCTCCTCTAGCACCCGTGCAATCGTGCCGTGCAATTCTTGCCGCCGGCTCTTGAGCAGCGTTGCGTAAGCTGCATCCTGCACCAAAGCGTGCTTGAACGTATAACTCACCTCAGGTGGGTTTCCGCGAGCGAATACCAGTTCAGCCGACGTGAGCTGTTCCAGCGCCTGGCGCAGCACCTCCTCGCTCTGACCTGAAACAGCCGCCAGCAGCTCAAACGAGAACTCCCGCCCGATTGCCGCCCCGATCTGCGCCACTTCGCCCAAGGGCGCCAGCCGGTCAAGTCTTGCCATCAGCGATCCCTGCAGCGTCGTCGGGATCGCTAAAGTTGGCAGCGCTCCCGAAAGCACAAAGTGCGCGTCCTCCTCCCGCACAATGCCGCTTTCCAGGATCGAGTTCGTGAGCTCCTCTAAGAATAGCGGAACCCCATCAGTGCGTTCGACAATCTGCTCGTGTACCTCAGCAGGCAGAGACTTTCCACCAGTGAGCCACCCGACCATCTCATTGCGCTCGCGTCGGCTCAGACGTTTGAGAGCCAGCATCGTCACATGCTCGCGCCCGATCCAGCTCGCCTGGAACTCCGGCCGGAATGTCACCAGCATCAGTATTGGCAGCTGCAGAATGCGATCAAGCGTCAGATTGATCAGGTCGCGTGAGAATGGGTCGATCCAATGCACGTCCTCCCATATAATCAGCACCGGCGCGGTTCGGGCCAGTGCCTCAAGCTGATGGATCAGCGCTGTGAGCAGCCGCTCCCTCTTCTTTTGCGGTGAGAGCCCCTGCGGCAGGGTCAAGCCTTCGGTGGGTGCCGACAGAAGCTCGGCCATAAGCGCGAAGTCTTCAGCATCCGTTTCAGGAGCTAAAAGTGCCCGCAGTTTGTCCAGGCGAGCCGGGCCATCGTCCTCACGCTCAAACTTGGCCGCCCTCTCCAGCCGCTGGATCACCGGAAAAAGAGCGATGTCCTGATGGTGTGGCGAGCAAAAATAGCGCAGCCGCAGTGGCGCTTCGCCGGCCAGCATCTCCTCGGTAGCAACGACCAAGCGCGACTTGCCTAGTCCAGCTTCGCCGGAGAGCAACACCGCCTGTCCCTCGCCTGTACGCGCTTGTGCCCAGCGGCGCCGGATCAGGTCGAGTTCGTCACGGCGACCGACCAGAGGGGTGAGTTCGCCCGAGTGGAAGGCCTCGAAGCGGCTCTCGGTGCGGCTCTCATCTGTCACCCGCCAAGCGCAGACCGGCGCGGTGAAGCCCTTGACCTCCACGACGCCGAGTTCGGTCATTTGGAACAAGTTGCCTACGAGGCGGCGGGTCTCCTGGGCGATCACCACCTGCCCGGGCCCAGCCAGATTTTGCAGGCGGGCGGCGAGGTTCGGTGTCTCGCCAACTACCGCCTGCTCTTGGGACGACCCCGCCCCGATTAGATTGCCAACCACCACCTCGCCCGTAGCGATGCCGACCCTCACCTGCAGGACCTCGTCATGAGGGCAGAGTGCCGGAACGGCGGCGAGCAGGCTGAGACCGGAGCGGACCGCCCGCTCGGCGTCGTCTTCGTGCGCTTGTGGATAACCAAAATAGACCAGAACGCCGTCCCCCATGTACTTGGCGACGAAGCCGCCATAGCGGGTCACTTCGGCACAGACGCCGGCCTGGTAGGCCTCAATGATCTCGCGCAGATCTTCCAGATCCAGGCGGCCTGCCAATTGGAACCAACGAGATCACAAAACATCACCGTCAACTGACGCCGCTCAGCGTCTGGAACTACTTTTTTCAAGGCAGGATGAGGAGGCATTTGAGACGACAAAGCGGCAGGAAGTGCCGCAATGGCTTTGAGCAGCTTCTTGCGATGGCCGAGGAGGACGCCGAGCTTCTCTAGGTCCAGCTCGCTCAGGTCAAGCAGAACCTCCGGATCGATGGCATGAGCGAGAAAGACCGCCTCATACTGTTCAAGACCGAGAGACCGAAGCCAAGCACCGATATCCATCGCGGCTCCTCCTCGAATGGAAATTTACCAGAGGCTGTGACGGGTGGCGATATTCTTCGCCAAGAATTCCGACATTGCGCAGGAAGTGAGGGTCAGGTTCGGGTCTTGGTTGTCGTCTAATCGCTCGTTGGAATGCAAGCCCTTTTTGGTGCCGAGGCTGTGGTTTGCCGGGAGCAGTGTCGTCTTCGCGGTCGACATCAGTCGCCGCATGATGGGGCTTCGCGGGGGGAACCTTCCAAGGTGTAAAACGCACGCTTCAGCCTATGGGCTTGCAGGTGCACCAACCAAGGCGGAATGGTTCATCCACGTCCCGGCAGGGACGCCTCAACGCGCCTCAGGGCAGGCGCATCTGAGTTCTGTCTGGATCAGGTGGTGGCGCTGACCGCCCGGTTGAACGGCTCACCGGATTTGAGCATCGCGTGCATGATGACCGCCAACTTGCGGGCCACGGCCACAGCCGCGCGCTTGAAGCCGATCCGCTCGCGCAGCATCAGCCCCCATCGGCGCAGGTCGCTCTCGGCATGGGTGCGCGTCAGGATCACGGTTGCGGCCTCATAGAGCAGCCCTCTCAGATGGGCGTCGCCGCGCCGGGAGATATGCCCATCATAATCAACCTCTCCGGATTGATAGCGGCGGGTCGTCAGCCCCAGCCACGCGCCGACCGAGCGCGACTTGCTGAAGTTGGCAGGATCCTCGATAGCGGCCGTGAACGAGGCAGCGGTAATCGCGCCGACCCCGGGGATCGACATCAGCCGCTGACAGGCCTCGTTCTGCCGAGTGCCGGCGAGAAGTTGGCGCCCCAGGACGGATGCCCGGCTGCGCACGCTGCGCCAGGCCTCCAGCACCGGCAGGATGATCCGGGCAAGCTCCTCCTGCCCCGCCAACAGGCGCTGGACTTCGGCTTCGAACGTGGCGCCTTTGCCGCGGGGCACAACCAACCCGAACGTCTTCATCAGCCCGCGGATCTGGTTGGACAGCTCGGTTGTGATCTGGACCAATCGGGCCCGTGCAGCCACCAGTGTGCGGACCAGCATGCTGTCATACCCTTTCACCCGCACCGCGCGGTAGAAGCCGACTTCAGCCAGATGGGCCAGGCCATCGGCATCATTGGCGTCAGTTTTGTTGGGTGCCATGTCGAGGGCTGCCTTGGCATGGCGTGCGTCGATGCAGATGGCCGGCAGCCCCTCGGCCTGGAGTGCATGATAGAACCACACTGACAAAGGCCCGGTCTCGAACACCACCCGCTTAGGCTCGAGGGTGCGCATGCGGACAACTTCCGCAATCAGGGTTGGATCCGAGGGGCACTTGCCGCGCCAGATCCTCTTGCCGTCCCTCCGCACGGAAATCGCCGTCTCTTTCAACGACACGTCAAGACCGATATACTCACCCATGGTTGTTCTCCGTTCGATGCTTGGGCCCGGCGTCCAGTCGAGAGCCCGTACCTCCATCTTATCGGGGAACAACCACCCGCTCTTCCATGCAGTGTCCTCTGGCCTGAGGGCGACTCGCTCCGCGATTACCCAATGTGTAAAATCGCTGACGTGTCGCTCGTTGAAGCAATTTAATGTCTTGAGAGGCCCAATAGTCCGGAGATTTCCCGGCATAGGGTGTAGATGTTGTACAAATAGTTCGTCGGGCTCGAACCTGTTCGCGTTTTGACACATGGAGTAATTCCGGGGACCGCGCCATAA
>NZ_JAFEMD010000133.1 GCF_016892765.1 Microvirga arvi | reverse complement strand
CCGTAGCTCGCATCCAGCCAGCAGACTGAACGTCAACAGGAAGCAGTCATTGAGAGGCATCATGGCAACACGATCGAACAGGCCTTTGCCAAGATCAAGGCACACTTGCGCAAGGCCGAGGCGCGAACGTTCGACGCGCTCTGGCGCGCCCTCGGCGACATCTGCGACTTGTTTGAGCCGCACGAGTGTTGGAACTTCCTCAAGGCTGCCGGCTATGCGTCCGTTTAACAGTCCGATGCTCTAATTTCTGGCGTCTTGAGCAGCCTGCAACTGCTCCACCGTCTCCATGATCTGCTCGGCTGAGGGCTCTATTGTGGAATAAGCGCTACGATGGATGGAGACATGAGCAGCGCAATGCAAACGAGCCCTAGAATGACGAAGGCGAACAGGCCTGGAATATTGCCGTTCATGTGGATCGCGCCTCCTGCGGCCGCTGCCTGTATCCTCGCAGAGTTCCAACTGCTTCGATACCATGAATGGCGGTGGCGTCGCGGGAATAGGCGATATCGAACCTATCGCAACAACAGCGCGAGTAAGGTTAGGCATGGTTGCAGTTAGCCGGTGAACCGCGCTCCATAGTGGCTCCCGGTGGTCCAAACCAGGCGGACCATAGCGACGGCGCCCTTGTCTGGGATATTCAGTTCGAACTCAAGAGGAATATCAGCAGGGGCAGGGATCACCAGCCGCACACCCGTCTCAGGCAAGTCCCACACGGTACAGGCAAACGGATCGCCAGTGGTTTCGCTTGCGAACCATCCCTCTAAGCCGACGGCAAACCGTTCACTCGATCGACGCTCAGGCATTACAGGGTTCATGCAAGAGTTCCTGTTTCGACGGAACGAAGCCTGTCAGGGACCGGCCTGGAGTGAGGCTGCCCTCAAGTCATGGCGGGTCCAGAGCGCGGCGCTGCTGTTTGACTGCCGCCAGGGCGGATTATGGCAGGTCCGACGAGGAGCCCGGGGAGGCAGTACATCCGTGCCGGCCCGGGACTCGTCGACAGCTGTCGCTGATAGGCAGCTGAGGTGAGACTGAGCTGATTTGCTGAGTGTGACAATCGGCAAATCAGGCGCGCGTCGCCTTGGCGCACTGGCTCCAACTGCTGGGCAATTTAAGGAAGCATTAACCAAACCGGCAGAACATCGGCACGTCTCCCATACAATGCGTGATGTCCTAAAATGCTTGCCTCGGCTACGGTTCTTGTCGTTGAGAATGACCCCATCACACGCGAGCTGCTGGAGAACATTCTCCGGGGCGCCGGCTGTCGGGTCTTGGCCGTTCCAACGGGCAACGCAGGGCTCCTGTTGCTCTGCCAGCAGCAGGCTCAAATTGGTTGGCTTGTGACGAAAGTGAGGCTTCCTGGGCTGGTGGATGGATGGCTCCTCGCCGATGAGTATCATCGATACAATCCGGACCGGCCGGTTGTCCTGTTGTCCGAAGAGATCCCCAAAGCTGAATGTCCCTCAGTGGACGCCGTCTTCGTCCCGCCGCATGCCCCAATGAGGGTACTTGAGACATTGAAGGGTTTGGCATTGTCTGAAACGGTTGATGACGCTCCGGTCGAGATGCTCAGGGCTGCCTAACCAAAGAGGAGCAGTTCGTGAGCGACCAAAACGAAACCGTTGCCTCACGTCTCTGGCGCGACCGTGCCCAGATCCGGGAGCAGGAGCGGGATGACGCTCGGGCCCGGCTCAAGGTTGCCGAGGAGAAGGTAGCCATCCTGATAGCCGAGAACGATCGGCTGACTGCTGAGAATGCCCGGCTGCGGGAACGGATCAATCCAAATGCAGGCCTAGCCCGCAACGAGACAGAACGGCAGATGGCGGAACTCAGGGGGGCATTGATGCCTCTGCTTGCCAATCCGCGCCCGACTACGCACTGACGTACGTGAGTTCATTTTTGGGAAAGGGGAGGGTGCACTAGATCCACCCTCCCGCAGCATTCACTGTCCTTGACGTGCAGCCTGATGAATATCGCCCTGGGATAGACCAATGTCGGAAAGCTCCCGGTCTGTCAGGGCTGTCAACTGGCGAGCCGTCTCACGGGAATGGTGCCACCCTCCCACAAGCCCATAGTGGCGCCCCTTCAAACTTTGGCACAAGGCTAAGTTCACTGACCTTGAAGAAGGTTGGGCGAGGCCTGTGCGAGGGTTTGTGGATCGAACGGCTTTTCCCACCGGGGTACATGCAGATACCGATCCGGTACCAGGACCCGGCTGTAGCCCGTGGCGAACAGGAACGGCACTCCCCGTGCGGCCAAGGCATCCGCTACCGGATAGACGGCCCACGAAGGGCGACAGCAGGCGCACGATGGCGCTGGTGTTGCCGGCGGCCTCCAGGACGACCTCGTCGTCAGGCTTCAGGGTCTTGGCAAAGTGCAGCAGGCGGCTGCGTTCGAGATCGACCTTGCCGGCATCCCGGATAATTCCCTTCTCCAGGATCGCCATCTGGGCGAAGGATCGATGGATATCGAGAGCAATGATCCTCATCTCCTGCTCCTGTTCGGTTAGATAACCTTGGGAGCTGGTGGGTCACACGACACCTACGGATCCGCGCTCGCAGCGCACCCGGGCCAGTCGAAGGGGCGGCCAGATAACAACGCGAGCTCTCAGCTCATGAGATACGACGGCCTGCCCACCTTACGTGCTCCCGACACCCCTATCCCGGGCTGCTGATGGTAACTGACCCTTCAGCTGTCTGAAAAGTGGATGGAGGTGTCGCGCCTATTCATGCCCGATAATAACCGCATTGAACAGGATCATCGCGCTGTTAAGCGGCGAGTGCGGCCAATGCTCGGCTTTCAGTCTGTCGCCAGCGCCCGTGCGATCCTGGGTGGGATCGAGATGATCCACATGATGCGCAAACAACAGGCGAAGTATGCCTACAATCTGCAGCTGTCACTCGCGGAGCAGTTCAACATCCTGGCTGCCTGAGGCATGCGAATAGATTAGTCCCCCTTCTGTCCTCACCTAAAATTCGCGACAGAACCTCATCCTGTTGGGCTAGCCGTCGACATCGCACTTGAAAACCGCATGGCCTTGTCGGCTATCACTTGGCTGATGCGGATCCCGGTGATGAGCGCTAGCGGGCTGGATCTACAGGGACAGGATTTAGCCCTGCGCTGAGCTAAGCACCTCTGGTGCTGCGGCCGACACCGAATTAGCATCCCAACCATGCCCCTTGAGCGCCAGCCACCCTGCGGTGAGTTGATGTTTGCAAAACTCCTCAGAAAGAGAGGCCGATGACCAACTCACCCGCTGTCGCGCTTACACAAGCGTTGATCCGCCAGAACACCGTCAACCCTCCCGGCAATGAGGCTCAGTGCGCAGCCCTCGTGGCCAAGCGGCTGGAGGAGAATGGCTTCACCGTCACGGCAATCCCGTTCGGGGAGGGACGCACAAACCTGATTGCGCGCCTCGGCGGCCGGAAAGCCTTACCGCTTGCCTTTACCGGCCACCTGGACACGGTGCCGCTCGGCTCGCAGCCATGGTCGGTCGACCCGTTCGGTGGTGATATCGAAGGCGACCGGGTGTATGGCCGCGGCTCCAGCGACATGAAGGGCGGCGTTGCGGCCTTTGTCGAAGCCTGCATCGCCCACCGTACCGCGCTGGAGAAGGGCCCTGGCGCGGTGCTGATCATCACCGCCGGTGAGGAGACCGGATCGGAAGGAGCCTACCATCTGTGCCGGCAGAAGGGGCTTCTGGGCGCTGCCGGTGCCTTAATCGTCGCCGAGCCAACATCCAATACCCCGCTGATCGGCCATAAAGGGGCTCTGTGGCTGAAAGCCGTCGCACGAGGCGTGACTGCGCACGGCTCCATGCCGGAGAAGGGGGACAACGCCGTCATCAAAGCAGCGCATGCGGTCGTGCGGCTGACAGACTTTGACTTCAACATGCAGCGGCACGAGGTGTTGGGCGGACCGACGTTGAACATCGGTACCTTCCATGGCGGATTGAACACCAACTCGGTTCCTGACCATGCCGAAGTGAGCCTCGATATCCGCACAGTGCCGGGCCAGGCGCATGCCGCCGTGCGCGAGATGGTCGGGAGCTTTCTGGGTGATGAGATGGAGATCTCGCCGATCATTGACGTGCCGGCCGTCTGGACTGATCCCAGCGATCCATGGATCCAGCGGGTCTTTGAGATCATGGCGCCGCTCCTTGGGGAGATGCTGGTGCCGCAGGGGGCGCCCTACTTCACCGACGCGTCAGCGCTGACCCCAGCCCTAGGCAACCTGCCAACCGTCATTCTCGGCCCTGGAGAAGCGGCCATGGCGCACCAGACGGACGAGTACTGCCTCGTCTCGCGCATCGACCAGGTCGTTGAGGCCTATGGCCGGATCATCGAGGATTGGTGCAAATGACCGGACGTCCCACCGCCCTTGAAGCCGCGCAACGCATCGGAGTGCCTTGCCTCTCTGAGGAGCGGTACGGAGCCCACGAGCAAGGGGCTAGGCGCGATCTTGCTAACCATTATCGACGTTTGGCGTATTCTCACTTAATTTGTGAGGATAGCTATGGCCGAGCATTGCGCTCGTACCTTCAAGCTCCGGCACTATCGCCTTCCAAAGCGCCTCGTGGACTGCATGAAGTGCAAGCCGCGGAGCCGGCTCGATGTGACTAGCTGTTTGGTAGCGGAACGTTGTTGGGACCGGGTGCGTTGGGCGATTGAGGAATATACTTGGCGCTTCGATGGCTCGCG
>NZ_JAFEMD010000132.1 GCF_016892765.1 Microvirga arvi | reverse complement strand
AACGGTGGACGGGATCAAATCGGAACCGGGGACGACTTCAAGTCGGTACACATGGACGGATTGCGTCGGTATCCGCACGAGACACCACATTCCTGGCCTGGAACCTGACTTCGACCAAAGCTCGCTCGGACGAGCAGGAGGTTCTTCAAGTCGAACGTGTGCGCTTCACTCAGGCTGTTCGACTTGCTTTGAATGGAGACATCCAAGACTCGGGCAGTGTCGCAAGCATTCTGGCTTTGTATGCCAAACTGCAGTTAGGAGAATTACCGCTGGACCTAACCCAGCGTCTCAAGCGGGGATGATAGCTGGACCCATGGGACCCCGGTTCTCTGTACGGGAAGCAGTATCTCTTCAATCACTCTTTGCTCGGAGATGCTGCCTCCTATGAGTGAGATCTACCTCCGAAACCTAAGGGGATGCGCTGGGAGATTTACGAGCGGTGGGCGGCTCGCGTTGATGCCGCTGAGGAGATGCTCGATGCGCAACTCGTTATGGCAGCGGCGCGACTGATAAAGCGGCTATAGTTTGCGGGCCGCTACACAACAGCCAATGTTCTAGACAGCAGCACTGAAAGCGTATCACCCCCGGACGCGGTCGCATCCGGGGGTGAAGCCAGTTCTTTAGATTACAGGCTTAGCGGTCCTTATCATCCTTGCCGTTCGGGCTGCCATCGTGGCCTCCGTTTCCGAAGCCGTTGTTGCCCTTGTCGCCACCGTTGATCCCACTGCCTCCATGCCCGTTACCGCCAGCGTTGCTGCCCTTGCCGCCGTTACCGCCCCCCTTGCTGCCGCCTTTATCATCGGCATCACTGCGGCCTTTATCGCCATCAGAGCGCCCCTTGGTTTCGCCTCCCCAACCATCCTTGTCGTTCGGGCGTTCACCTGCATTGCCGACATCCTTGCCGTTGCCTGGATTGCCGCGACCATCTTTGCCAGGGTTGCCTGCACCAGGTCCGCCAGTGCTCGGGCCATCCACTACGGGACCACCCGTGCTCGGGTTGCCCGCGACCGGCCCCCCAGTGCTCGGATTGCCTGCCACCGGACCACCTGTGCCAGGACCACCCGCCACTGGACCCCCCGCGACCGGGCCGCCTGAGCCGGGATTGTTAGTCACTGGGCCGCTGGCAACTGGGCTACTACCAACGCCGGGTCCGGCAGTGCCAGTCGGGCCGCCCGTGCTAATACCACTACCGCCAGCGGCAGTGCCGCCAGTGCCAGTCCTGCCAGGGGTGCCACCATTGCCGACGGATCCTGGGGTTTGTCCGATATTGCTCGGGCCACGACCGCTGATGGAGCCGGTGCTCAGTTCATTGCGGTCGGACTGGCGATCCAGCCGGTCCATCCGCTCGCGCAGGGCCTGCGGGGCAATAGCACACCGGCAAACCTCAGTGCCCTGAACAATTTGAAGGCGGCAGTTGTGATACATGGAAGGATTGGCAACTGCGGGTACGCATTGCTGGCCTGTTCGAATGACTTGTGCCGAAGTGGAAGCAGAAGAGGCTAAGAACAGAGCTACGCCTGACAAGGCGAGAGCATAAGAACGCTTCATGGTTCACCTACACTAATCTACATTTAGAGGGTGACTGCACTACGGCAGCCGTCATGAACTGAAGACGCTCAAAAGTGGAACGTGTTCCTACCTAAAAATGACATAACCCTAAAGTATTACACTTAAGCGAAAAGGATTTTGTCTGAATAAGCGCAGCCATAAGCCGTAGACTTTGTAGTCTGAAGCAGTACAAAACAATAAATAAGCCCCTGAGAACTGTCTATTGACCAGCAGGGGCTCTGAAGTTTTGGCATGAAGGCGGTAGGTGGGCGCCTCCGTTGCATGAACGGCTGAGGCCGCCAGAGAGTTCCTCTTTCTATCCTGCTGATGGAAGGCGATGTGCCTGCTTCTCAACAGATGTCCGTCGACCAGACTTCGAGATGGCAGCGGCGCGGTTGATGAAACGGCTTTGAAGTTCGTTCGGAGTCAGTCCAACCAAGGCTGAAGCAGCGGCTTGGCAAGCTGCAGCTGCCGCACAATCCCCTGGTGGGGAACGCCTCTTTGCTGAAGAAAGGCGTGGATCTGCTGCTTGGCATCCTCCCACGAGAGCCCCTGTTGGTAGCAGCACTCCAAGTACTTCAGGGTTCGCTCACGGTTCAACTCAGGAACCGCGAGCGGCGCCCGCTCATCCATAAAACACTGCCCAACCAAATCCTCGCACGGCATAGGTGACCTCGCGAGCTACCATTGGCACTTAAGGTCTCCTGCCCAACATCAGGACAGAAGCGAGACACCCGATGAAATCGCTGCAGAGGAGACACCCTGCGATATGGACATGGTGAAGATGTTCTGTCTGTCCTCGTTCAGAACCACAAAGTGATACTTGCCCGATGGACTGGACAGAATTGGGTCGAGTGCAACAAACCCGTTGTTCAGTCGGGCGAATTGGCGAGCCGCTTCATCACTGGGGCAGTCATAGCCAGCATCATCTTCGGAAACGAGTCGGGAGCCCTGATAGAGGTTGAAGTAGTATCGAGGCATAAGCCACCTCTCCTCTCATGATGAAGGCTGGGATTGCTGCTCCAGGGGCAGTTCGTCGTGAAAGTCAGCTTCAACGCGCGTTCTAGGCTCCAACTGTGCCACAAGAGCTTGCAGATTTTCTGGGATGGGTGCGTTCAGCATGTCTTCGTATCGGCTACGAAGTGAATGGCCGAGGATGAGGCTGGCCTGTTGTTGCTGAGAGGTCAGGCTATTCAGCTGGTAGTTCCCAACCTTGAGGGGTGTATGAGCATCCTTTGGCAGCATGGCTCTCCCCACTGCTCTGCCTGTAGAAACCCGAATAACATATGTTGGCCGAAACTCACGAGGCCGTGAGATGGTTTCAGCTGAGCCATAGTTCAATTGGCGCGAGCCGGCTTTTTCTTTCCGGCCACGCTGCAACCAACATCCCGCGGCGGGCTTGGAGCTGTGTGACGGGTTGATGTCTCGCTTATGAACGCCCGTCACCCGCAAGCGGATTGGCATAAAACTGTCGTTGTGGGTTCCTGACGGCAGCCAATCATGAACTTCCTGGACCGAGCGCCCACCCTGGCCCTGAATGGATGGAGGCCATCATACAGACACCGCCTGGGCCGAAGCCAGCCTCCAGCCGTCCGTTCGAGTGCTGGAGGTATCTTTCCGCTCTGCAATTTTTATCAAACAGCCGGGCTGACCCGGATAAACGCGACTAGCAAGTGACTGCATGTCACCACGGGCCCTCTCCTCTGGATTGGGCCCGTTTCTCACACGAGCGTAGTGGTAACGGAGTGTGTCCTACGCTTGGAACCTCCACGCCTAAGCCGCGTTACGGCTTGGTTGCGTAGCGTATGCGTTCCCATCCTTCATAGAGGGACACACTATGCTCAAACAGCCCATCACTGGTTTTGCCAAGCGCGTTGATGACACTGTTGCCCGTGCCATGGCTATCCTTCACAGCCGACCGGACCTTGCCAGCAAGCCTGAGGACGGCCCGCTCTCGGGCAGTAACAGCTCTCGCAAAGCGTCCTGAGTAATCTCCCGCAGCGTAGCCGGCACTGTATGCGTCAGGCGATAGCGGATCTGCGGCTCGGCAGCCCTGCTCGGATGGCGCTCGATTCATAGAGGTGGCAGATGTTAGTCTGGGCCGCTCTTCCAGTCCTGATACTCTCCGCCATTGCCTGTGGCCCGTTCCATGGCAGCATCCCGGCTCCGGTTGAACTCCTCGCTCAACTAGCAGCCGTTCTCAGCCTCTTCGTTCTGGTCTGTGCCGTGGAGGCTGGAGCACGCAGCAAAGACAATGGCGGATAATGGCGCGACCGAGCCGCTGAATGCAGGCAGATGAGCGAGCGACGACCATAGCGACACTCGAAAGCTGACATTAGCCTCATAGCGGTGTTCTCAACCGAAATTAAGAATAACCCAGGCGCAGACGCCGAGTGCAGGGAGCAAGCCCATCCATTCGAGAGCACGTGCTGACGGATTGGCACCGGGCAATCCGGTTGCGGCTTTTAGTGAATTCATATCGTACTGCACGAGCATCCTCCTATGAGGCGCAACGCAAACAGGCGTTCAAGTGATGACAAATTACCCGCTAGGTCGGAAATGTTTCCGTGTGCCTCAACACATCATGCGAGAGGAGCGGCATCTTGGTTAGATACTCGCCAGCAGCAGGGCTGCTCCAATAAAGGAACTGAGGGAGGCAACAAAGAGGAGCGCCGCACACTGAAACGACGGGCCCGTGTTGGTGAGGTGCCTAGGATCCGAAGAAATACCCCGTACGGCTTCGGAATGGCGGATGGTATTCATAAGCGTCCCCTCCATTTGGGTTAGCGGTGCATGGTCAGCAAACGCAGGCAGCTTCCGGTCTATTCCTTCACGAAGTTTATATGAGTGTTTCAAGAGCACCGGCTGAGGTTCTAGGTCAGTTCAGCCATCCCAGCGGCGCGGCCGATGAAGCGGCTGCAGACCCTGAACATAAGCATGCGGAATCTACACCAAGCAGCAACCACTATGTCCTTGACCCGAAAGTGGCAGCTCAGATGTAGAACAGCTTGTGAACTATCTCACCCGTTCTATTCGCCTATCCTGTAGGAACGATGTGTGCTTGGACACACCAGAGCGCTGTATCGGCATCTCGACTGCCTACGGTGTGACGGGAAACGCCCAGCCACTCACTCGCGGATCTCCCCCAACCTGTTTCAGGGGTAAACGACCTGTCCTAGTTGTCGGTGAGGGAGGCACAGTCAATTTCGGAGGATTATAAGCACCCAAAGGGCTTCTACTTGGCGGGAACATGAAACCGCTCATGAACCGCCTTGGATTAGCCCTGTTCTGCCTGTCGCAATAGAAAATCACGTTGTCGAGTTTGCAGGATGGCACATGCGCTTATACCAAGTCCCAACGAGGATGACTCGTCGCAGTTTCAAAGCACCGGAGATGTGATTCAACATGGCAAACGAGGAGG
>NZ_JAFEMD010000131.1 GCF_016892765.1 Microvirga arvi | reverse complement strand
AAACGCTTCATCGCGACCTCCGCTGATCCGCATCAGCTTAGCCGATGAACACGTTTCCACACAGGCTGGACCCAGAGCTGACCATCCTGAGGTTGGGACACGTGGCTGACGGAGCGATTGTTCCCACAGACAACGACGGAAGACACCGCTTCGGCAAGTTCAGCGCGCCAGTGGGTTCGAAGTCCCGAAAGCGGACCTTCCTTCGAATGACGCCGTCCTTCCATTGGACCGCAACAGACCTTTGCGGTGACCGCTTCGCGGATTCTGTTCCTGAAGGCGGCTCTCTCGTGAAGCGTCGCCACATGACCGTCCCAGTGGTATCATGAACCGGCACGGTCGCGGTGTCGGGCAGCCGGATTGTGCATGTCGCGTCAATTGCCTGGGCTTCATCCGGCGGATCTCCTGAGGGGGAGACAGCCATGGCGACTGCAAGAGCGGAGCGGCGGCTGGCCGCGATCCTGGCCGCTGACGTCGTCGGCTATTCCCGCCTCGTCGAACATGACGAGGCTGGGACGTTGTCGGCCCTGACGGTTCTGCGCCGGGCGGTGATCGATCCGCTGCTGGTTGAGCATCAGGGCCGTATTGTCAAGCTGATGGGCGACGGTGCGCTCGTGGAGTTCGGCTCGGTCGTCGATGCCGTCGCGTGCGCGGTCGCCATCCAGAAGGGCGTTGCCGAGACCCAGGCCGCTATCCCAACGGAGCGACGCATCACCTTCCGGATCGGCGTCAATCTCGGTGATGTGATCCACGAGGTCGATGGGGATCTCTACGGCGATGGCGTCAACATCGCGGCCCGCCTCCAAACCCTGGCGGATCCAGGCGGCATTTGCATTTCCGGCACGGCGTACGATCACCTCCAGGGCAAGCTTGACTGCGAATACGAGTATCTCGGCGAACGCGCGCTCAAGAACATGGAGCGGCCGGTGCGACTGTACCGCCCCCTTCTGGAAGGGACGACCGCACGACCGGCATCCCTCAGGCCGGCACTTCCGGACCGACCATCCATTGCCGTGCTGCCGTTCAGTGCCATGAGCGCCGACCCGGAGCAGGACTTCTTCAGCGGTGGGCTCACCGAGGACATCACCACCGCGCTGTCCAAGCTCAAGGGCTTCTTCGTGATCGCCCGCAACACGATGTTCACCTACAAGGGAAAGCCCGTGGATGTGCGCGCCATCGGGCGCGAACTCGGGGTTCGCTATGTTCTCGAGGGGAGTGTCCGCAAGTCCGGCAACCGCGTGAGGGTGACCGCGCAGCTCATCGATGCGGCCTCCGAAGCCCATCTCTGGGCCGAGAGGTACGACGGCGACCTCGGCGACATCTTCGTCATTCAGGACGAAATCACCGCAAGCGTCGTCGGCCGCATCGGGCCGGAACTCCTGGCGGCAGAGCATGCCCGCGAAAGCCCCAAGCCGCATCATGGCCTGGATGCCTGGGAATGTGTCGTGCGGGCGGTGTTTCTGTGTTCCCAGCTGTCTGAGGAGAGCAGCCGGAAGATGCTCCCCCTGCTCGATCGGGCCATCGGACTGGCTCCCGATTATGCCCAGGCGCTCGCCTTGAAAGGCTGGATCACGATGTGGCGCGCGTTCCAGGGGTGGGAGGACATGGGATGTGCCCTGGCCCTTGCCAGGGATGTCGTCCAACAAGCCATTGCCGCCGACGATAAGGAACCGTGGGCTTACCTTGCGCAGACGATGACGGCCTATGCGACGCGTGACGATGCCCTGGCGACGGCAGCGATCAGCCAGGCTGTCGCGATCAACCCCAACTCCGCGTTTGCACATGGCCAGTTGGGACTTGTGCATGCCAACGGGGGCCGCGCGGCGGACGCCATTCCTTGCATCGACTACGCCCTCAGACTGAGCCCGCGCGAGGCTTTTCTCGGCGACTTTCAGTTCTACTACGCCATGGCTTATTTCCAGGGTGCGAATTACGAGCTTGGATTGAGTTATGCACGGGAGGCGCATCGCCTGCGGTCCGGCCACGCATATCCGCTGATCATCGGCACGGCCTGTGCCGGACTTCTGGACAACCAGGAGGCTGCCACGGACTTGCTTGGGCGGCTCAAGTCGCTGGTCCCTGACATCTCACGGAACTGGGTCGGAGCAACATCTTGTTTCGTCCGCGCCGAGGATCGGGCGCGCCTGATCGAGGGACTTGCACGAGCCGGCCTGGATTGACGGGTTGGAGTGACCTCGAGAACCAATCGCTGATCGGTGAAGGGCGTTCCCGGCAGCACGGCGCGACGACTTTCGGAATTGTGCTGCATGGAAGCCCCACTCGCGGCCTCCCCGACAAAGTTGCCAACACGAAGGTCGCTTCAGCTATCGCCGAAACGCTCCCGGTGATTGGCTCATTGCGAGTAAGGACGTCCAGACCCTGGAAGGCGTAGCTCAAGTCTGATGGCGGTCGCTACCGAATGCCGTTGTTTTCCGCATTCGCGATATCTGCTCGCGTGGTATGCTCTTGGTTAGGAGCTGCCAAATGCGCCTTGGAACAATTGCGGCTAACGTGATGGCCCTGTCATTCTGTCTTGCCGTGTGTGCCTTCTTGGCCGTGCTGGTCGTCGCTGTCGGCTTCCTTGCGGTTCTCGTAGCTGGTCTGGTCGCCTTGGTGATCGCCTATACCGTCGAGATGGAGGACGGCTTGGCGATTGGTCATCCCCGAACGCCTGAACTCTTTGCGATGCAACAGCAGCGGCTGGAACAGCCGAGAAGTCCCGAAGGCACCGTCAGGTTAACTTCTGAGTGATGGGATGCTGGCATAGGTGAGGGATGAAAACGGCCCGTCATCCTCGTTATACTCGTCACCGCTTCCCGGCTGAGGTGATCAGCCATGCGATCTGGTTGTACTTCCGGTTTCCCTTGAGCTTACGCATGGTCGAGGAGATGCTCGCCGCGAGAGGCATCGAGGTCAGCCACGAGGGTGTTGTCACATTAACTCGGGTTTGACTGCGACCGTGTAGATGGCCCGGCATGAGCAAGCCCGTCAGCTACAAACGCCATCGCTTTCCGCCCGAGATCATCGCCCATGCGGTCTGGTTGTATTTTCGCTTTCCTCTGAGCTTGCGACTGGTCGAGGAGATGCTGCTCGAGCGCGGCATCGTCGCCTCCTATGAGACGGTCCGCCGCTGGGCGCTGAAATTCGGGCCCGGGTACGCTCGCCGTCTCGGGCGCAAGACGCCGAGCCGCCGCGACGTTTGGCATCTCGACGAGGTCGTAGTCACCATTGCCGGCCAAAAGCACTGGCTGTGGCGGGCTGTCGATCAGGATGGTTACGTGCTTGATGAAGTTCTCCAGACCCGCCGCAACACCACGGCCGCCAAGCGCTTGCTGAGGCGTCTCTTGCGCAAGCAGGGCGGCCCACCCCGGCGAATGATCACCGACAAGCTCGGCTCCTACGCGGCCGCCCGACGTCAGATCATGCCAGAAGTCGAACACCGATCGCACAAAGGGCTGAATAATCGGGCGGAGAATTCGCATCTGCCGTTTCGCCGACTCGAACGGGCGAGGCAGGGCTTTCGATCTGCCGGAGGGCTGCAGAGGTTCGTCAACGTGTTCTCTGCCGTCCGCAACCTTTTCGTTCCACCCCGCTCCCACCACTCCGCCCGTGCGACCTACCTTCACCGCCTCAACGCTATGACGGCGTGGAACGTCGCGGCGAATGTCGCCACTTGAAGCTTTCAGTGGCCGAATTTGCCTCAATGCGCCCGAGGCTGGTTAACGTGACAACACCGTCACGGCTCACCTCCGACGATCTCAAGGAACTCGGCGTTACTGCGGTCGGCCGCCGCCGGAAGCTCCTGGATGCGATTGCCCACCTGAACGACGCTTCCGGCCTTGCCGCCAAGGACAGGCTGGGCCGGACCGAGAGGAGTGTGGAGCGGTCGGCCTCACGGCCAGCACCTGTCCATTCAGGAGCAGAGCGGCGGCACCTGACCGT
The DNA here is from genome assembly GCF_016892765.1 of Microvirga arvi. Lineage (GTDB taxonomy): Bacteria > Pseudomonadota > Alphaproteobacteria > Rhizobiales > Beijerinckiaceae > Microvirga > Microvirga arvi. Next base: position 1,257 of record NZ_JAFEMD010000131.1, on the reverse strand, counting down.
GATGTTCTGTGACCTAGTCGGCTCGACGGCCCTGGCGAGTGCTCTCGACCCCGAAGAGTATCGTGCCATCCTCTATGCCTATCACAGCGCCTGTACCGCAACGATTGCACGGTTCGACGGCTTCGTCGCCAAGTACATGGGGGATGGCGTGCTCGCCTATTTCGGCTATCCGCAGGCCCATGAGGACGACGGGGTGAGAGCCGTCCGTGCCGGCCTCGCCTTGGTGGAGGAGGTGAACCACCTTGCTGTTCCGGCCGGGGTCGAATTCCTGCGCGCCCGGGTTGGGATCGCGACAGGTCTGGTGGTGGTCGGTGACCTGATCGGCATGGGAGCGGCCCAGGAAGAAAGCGTCGTGGGCGAGACCCCGAACCTCGCTGCACGGCTTCAGACCCTCGCGCCGCCGGGAGGGGTAGTGATCGCGCCGGCACCCTGGCGCCTCCTCGGCAGCGAGTTCAAGCTCACTGATCTCGGTCTCCAGGATCTCAAGGGATTTGCCGCGCCTATCGCAGCCTGGCAGGTCCTGGGCCCCTCGGTGGTTGAGAGCCGTTTCGACGCCCACAGCACGGGTGCCACGCCCCTGATCGGGAGAGCCGAGGAGCTTGGGCGGCTCGTGCGTCGTTGGGAGCAGGCCAGGGCCGGAGACGGTCAGGTGGTGTTGCTGTCCGGCGAGGCCGGGATCGGCAAGTCGCGGCTGGCACGTGAGTTCCGCGGCCGCGTGCAAACCGACCCACACACCGCCCAGCAGTACCAGTGCTCGCCGTTCTTCAGCAATTCTCCTCTGTACCCCTTCATTGAGCAGATTGAACGGGAGGCAGCTTTCCGAGAGGAGGATACGCCCCAGGAACGGCTGGTCAAACTGGAAACGCTCCTGGCGCAAGCAACTGACGATGTTCCGGCTCTCGTGCCCTTCTTGGCCACGATGCTGTCGATCCCCGCAGGTGAGCGGTACGCCCTGTCCCTCCGGGATCCGCAGCAGCAGCGGGAGCTGACGATTAAGGCCCTGATCAGCTCTATCCTCGGCTTGGCCCGGCGGACACCGCTGTTCCTGTTATTCGAGGATGTGCACTGGGCGGACCCGACAACGCGTGAGGTGCTGGATAAACTGATCGACCGCATTGTCGGCGAGCGTGTCCTTCTCCTTGTCATTGTCCGGCCTGAGGTCGCACTGGCATGGCAGGGTCGACCGCATGTCTCCGAAATCGTGCTCAGCCGCTTGACACCTCGCGAGAGCACCGAGCTCGCGGAAGAGGTGGCAGG
>NZ_JAFEMD010000130.1 GCF_016892765.1 Microvirga arvi | reverse complement strand
TGCACCTGTGTCGCTGGCTGCTCGAAGCAGCCATGCTACCTCACCGCTGAGCGGGAGCCGTCCACAGCATCATTTCCGGACTTAATTGCTCGGCGATGGCAGTCGGGCCCTTGCCAGCGCTGGCCCTTCAAGTCCGATAGGCAGCTCGCGAGCCAGATACAGCTAATCTGACTTCCGATAATCGAACTCACCATTCTTGACCATGATTTTCATCAGAAATGGCAAGGCTGTATATATCGAACAGAAGGCCGTGTCAGGTGTTTGCAGATGCGACTGTAGGTAAAAGGGACTTGAAGGTGGCGTGGGTAATGCACACCGTTGTGCCTACTGGACTTGTTGCAATCTCAACCTTAGCGTCGATTTGTTGAGCCAATGCATTTATCAGGCTCGTGCCGAGCCCAGATTTCCTGCTGCCCGGTTTCTGCATCGGCATACCGGCACCGTTGTCGGAAACTGACAGCTTCCAGTCATCTTCATGGGCCTCATACCCGACGATCACGCGACTGGCTTCGTGATCTTCAGGGAAGGCATACTTCAGGGAGTTGATCAGAAGCTCGGTCACGATCAGGCCCAGGCTCACCGCCTGACCTGAGGACGTCATACCAGGACCGGCCACAACGTCGACTATGATACGCCGATTGTCCCCGATGATGGACGCCGCCAGCGCCTCGCAGAGCTTGGACAGGTAGCGACCGACCTCAACCCGCTCGGCCTGTCCAACCGCTTGCAGGTGTTGTTGCACTGAGGCGACGGACATGACGCGGCGATGGGCATCTTCGAGATGTTGCCGGGTTTCGTCTGACTTCACGCTTCGCGCCTTCATGAGAAGGATGCTGGCGATGATCTGGAGGGAATTTGCAATGCGGTGGCTCATCTCTGCGAGCAGTATGTCCTTCTGCTCAAGGAGGCCTTTCAAAGTACGTTCGGCGGTGCGGCGTTCAGTGATGTCCTCAAAGGCGAGGAGGATCATAGGAGCGCCCTGGGTCTCATCGAACACTTTGCGGGCGTTGAGCAGCATCGTGCGGCGTCCGATGCGGGGAAACTTCTGCTCGACTTCGAAATCCTCCATCACCTCGGACGCGGGCACGATACGATCAAGGAGCAGTCGGAGGGCTGCGATGTTCCATCCCCCATCATCCAGGTCATAGAGCATCTGCCCTTGCGTCTTTTCCTGCCCTATCTGGAAGTTCGTGTAAAAGGATCGGCTTGCTGCGATGATGCGCAGGTCTTGGTCAAGCACAAGGAAGGGTTCGCGCACGGTATCCACGACGGCGCGTGCGAGCGTTGTGCTGATGTCAAGCTCATTTTGAGGCATAGTGGGACTATGCGCTCACCTCAGTGGATTAGCAAACGCGGGCGGCTGTGGCGTTTCACGGCCCGACCCCCCAATATCTTTCACTCAATCTTGGCCACAGGATCCACCGGGAATCATGAAGCTCGCCCCAATCGGCGGACGAGGAGCCTATCGATGGCTTATCCTTCCTCGCCTAGCGCCGCGTTGCTACCGTGATATTTCTACCCCTCCGTTACGGGGGTCCTGGGTCCTTCCAGGCGATCTCGGTCACGCCGGAAGCTTTTGACGCCGCACAGATGCAGGACGCTTCCGGACCTCACAATGACTGATTGGATGACCAGCCTCATAGGATGACCTTAGCATCATCAAGGTTTGATGAAGACATTCGGTTGGCGCTGCGGCGTACGTGCAGCGCGTTACATCCAATGTCCCGATCTTATAACAGCAAAGACAACCCTTGCTCGAGGAGAGACCATTCCATGAAACAGAGCGGCTGTAAGGGATGCAGTCAATCCGCGCCCTAGGTCAGCAGGTTGGAAATGCGCGGGAACACGCTGCGCTCGCGAGATTTAGGTGTGAGACTGACGGCCCATATAGATCCATGCACAGTGCGGGAACGGGAGGTAAGCTTGGATGTGATCGTGACACCAGCCGATGACGGCATGGCTTGGAATCTGACGGACCTGCTTGGCCGCCCCATGGGCCGGATCACCGAAGCGCCGGCCCAGCAGTTCACAATCCGCCCGGCCGGCCATGCTCTGGAGACTATGGCCGGCATTGAGCAGGGCCCCTTTGTATCCCTTGATGCCGCCTTGGCGGCAATCGAGAAACACACGCGGGGCGTCTGCCGGCACCACCCAGTCGAGGATCAACCAGGACCGAAACTCCAGCCGTGAAGATCACGAAGGATGCTCCGGCCCGCTCCGCTGGGCGTGATTTTAGCTGCCTAGCCTGGGCCGTCGGACCCTGAACCGCTCCTAGCTGACGCTGCATTCGCACTGACGCCTTTACTGATGTCACTACTGCTCCGTTTACCCTTCAATTCTCGCTCGGCTTGCAGCCAAAACTCCGCCTCACGACCCTCGGATCGGCCGTGTTGCTCCCAAAGCTCGTAGGCGCGCTGTCTTACCTGATTTTCAGCATCATTAGTGCTCGGCTCCATCTCGGCATCCTCCCACTGCTTATCGCCTGGAGCATACATGACAGACCGCGGCTTATTGAAGGATATCGAAAAATATAAATAAAATAATTATCAAAACGCCACTGTTTTAAGGCAGTTTATCCGTGTACTGTATATATCTAATAACTAGGATCGTCCATTGGGGCACTGACATAATACTGTTTTTAATTGAACATTTTAGTGATTTGAACTCACCCATTTCGCAATTGCATCTACAGACTGTTAGGAATGTATCGCGTGTGTTGGCAGACCGCCTGAGGTTGGCCAGCTCGCTTTCCCATAGATCGGACCACCTATGAAGCCCCCAGCAATTCTCCTCGTAGTCGCTCTCCTCAGCGTGCTCGGGGTCACGCAAGCGATGGCCGACTGCCAGATCGCTGATGCCAAGCTCGAAGAGGCCATCCTGCAAAAGCCTGAGCTTCGCGGGAAGGCTAATCGCCAGACGGTTCGTGACCTGCGCAACTTGCGCGACGCCGCGATCACCCTCTGGTCGTACGGGCGTCATGACGATTGCGAGCGCCTCTTGGGCAACATCCGCGAACTCCTCTCCGGACCTCCGATGAACTCCTTGGGCGGAAACGATGAGGGGGATGCGGAGACGCAGATGAACGCGCGAGAGCCAAAGGTTCAACGGGGCGCTGTTCGAGGGCGTCGTGCTGAGAAGAACGCCAAGCCGCTGATCAACATTGAGGAGCTTGCCCCAGGTTTGAGGGCGGATCAGATCATCGGCGCCGAGGTGCGCAGTGCCGATGACAAGATCGTGGGAGAAGTCCGGAATGTCGTGTTCGGCACCAAAGACCGCCGCGACTATGCGATTGTGGCATCGGGAGGGTTCTTTACCCCCGGCAAGGACAGCATCGTCGTTCCGATCCGCTCCCTCAAGGTCTCACAGGAGCGCGACAGCTTCTTCCTTCCCATGCCTGAGGCGGAGGTAAGGACAGTGCCGCACATGCCCGATCAGGACTACAAGTGGCTGTCGGACGACGCATGGCGCACTCGGAACGACACCCTCTTTACAGGTCGCCCATAACCACAATAGGGGCTTGCCCCCACGAACGAGTGCTCGCGGCACGCTGCCCTAGCGGAGCAATGTTCGGATCAGTTCAAGCAGTCTTTCAGTGCGAACGGGCTTTCCGACAAAATAAGCGCCCTCCGGCAAGTCCCCGGGTGCGGGGGCCACGCGCCCCGATGCGATCACGACGCCAATATCCTGTCGATCATCCCGCACTCTGCGGGCCAACTCGAAGCCATTGATGCTCCCGCGTGGCATTTCCACGTCCGTGACGATCACCTGGACGTCGGGAACGGCCGCGAGAATATGAAGCGCCTCGTCCGCGTGAGCCGCCTCCATGACCTTGAAGCCAGCATCATCCAGTACGTCCGCCAGCATCATGCGGACAAGAGCTTCGTCCTCGACAACGAGAATGAGCGCGCGAATGTCGGGTTTTTTCTCAAGCATACTAAATGGAATGGGGGATCGATCCCGTTCGTTCCTAAGGCCACGATGTTATTCGACAGGTGCGACCCACGGCCTCAATCTGCGGCGCCATCTATTGCGTCATCTGAACTATGTTCTTCCGCCTATTGGGACGCCTCCGGGAAGGCGATCGCCACCGTCACGCCCACATCGCTGCGCACGGCGCTCTGACCCTGGGAGCGCTAGAGCGTTCAGGACGTAGGCGTGATCCTGTAGTAGGCGTCCACCTGTGCGCCATACTCATCATCCCTGAACGGATCTTCGTCGGCGCCGTAGCGGGGAGCGTCGGCGAGCCGATCCTTGTCGATGTCGACCACATAGCCGCCCAGTCCGGTGTCGTAGGTCAGCGCCCGCCACGGAAGCGGATGATAGCTCTCACCAATGCCGAGGAAGCCCCCGAAGCTCATCACCACATAGGCGACTTGGCCTGATATTTTGTCGACCATGAAGTTGTATACGGCCCCGAGCTGCTCGCCTGCCCGGTTGAACACGGGCGTGCCCTCGACCTTGCTGGAGGCAATCAGGCGCCGCGTCTCCTCAATGGCCACGCCCTCGCCTGATGGGTCGAGTTCCATTGATCCAGGCGCGCGCAGCGGTGTCTCATTAGGCAGTCTCGTCGGCATGATGCTCTCCTCTCAGCGGCAACGCTGCCCTGAAGGAGCAGTTCCGGCCGATGCGATGGACAGGCTAAGGTCCGCAGCAGGTCAAACTCTGAAGCTCCCCTGCCCTGCAGGAACGTCCGCTGTTCCTGTCCTAAGCCGACATTCAACGAAGAGATCATGGCCCTGGGCTCAGCAGCTCGCTGATGAACAGGAACCTGGCCGAGAGAAGATCATCGCTGACGAGCAGGTCGAAATGGACATCGCCGAACCACGCCCTTGCAGATCGCGCATAATGAGACTTGAAGCAGAACAGCAAAACGGTCTTGGAGGTCGGGGACAGTACGCCCAACACAGTGGGACTGGATTAGCGTACCGAAGAAGATGCTCGCAACGCCAACCACTGCCATTCAATAAGCTTTGGTTACTGTAAATGGCTCGGAAGCCACGGCTTCCAGAATGCTTGGGCATTTTGGTAGTGACCATACGAGTCCAGCTCTTGCTGGCCGATTGGATATCCAGCGCCAGTTGCGAGTTGAGCCAGCATGAACACGACACGCCCTGAGATTGCGATGAGGTGATCTAGGCTCAGGACTCGTTAATTGAGGTAGAAGGCGACGGCAGCCGCGATGCAGATGGCTGAGAAGAAGGTGTGCGC